>CAZEGA010000261.1:0-4613 GCA_964511675.1 uncultured Rheinheimera sp. | reverse complement strand
TTTAAAGCTGGCTAAATAACCTATAGGAGCATCCAGCCAGACGTAGAAAAACTTGCCCGGTGCGCCGGGTATTTCAAAACCAAAGTAGGGCGCATCACGGCTGATATCCCACATTTGCAGGCCATCTTTAAACCACTCCTGCAGCTTGTTGGCCATTTCGTCCTGCAAACTGCCGCTGCGGGTCCAGTCCTGCAACATCTGGCCAAAGGCCGGCAGGTCAAAGAAATAGTGTTCGCTGTCTTTTAATATGGGTGTCGCGCCGGATACCACCGAACGGGCATTTTTGACTTCGGTCGGGCTGTAGGTTGCGCCGCAGACATCGCAGCTGTCGCCGTTCTGATCCAATGCGCCGCATTTGGGGCAGTCGCCTTTAACAAAGCGATCTGGCAGGAACATCTGCTTTTGCGGATCATACAACTGGCTGATGGTGTTGCGTTTAATATAGCCGCCAGCATTCAGCTTGTTATAAATGGCACTGGCAAACTCACGGTTTTCGTCACTGTGGGTAGAGTGGTAATTGTCAAAGCCGATAGCGAAGCCGGCAAAGTCGGCCTGATGTTCAATATTGGTTTTGGCAATCATCTGCTCTGGCGTAATGCCCTGTTCCTGCGCTTTGAGCATAATAGGCGTGCCGTGGGCATCGTCAGCACAAACGTAATAACATTGATGGCCACGGGCTTTCTGGAAACGGGCCCAGATATCGGTCTGGATATACTCCAGTAAATGGCCTAAATGGATAGGACCATTGGCATAGGGTAAGGCACTGGTAACAAGAATTTTCCGTGTCGACATTAAGCGCTGCTCTTTTACATAAATAACTGAAAAAATTTCGCTAAATGATACACTAACCACCATGGTTGCGCACCCGCCAACCGCTGGTTCCGCTAAAAAAACGCGTTAACAGCTGAATTTGGAACATGCTGATGTTTAACTGGTTTAAATCGAACACCTCTGAGCCATTGCCTGATGCGCTGCAACAGTTTTTGCAGCACTGGCAGCTACCGCAAACAGGTGCTCCGTTATCGTTGTTGCTGGATAAGGTGCAGATGCGCAAAAACACCCTGCATATTACGCTGCAGCTGCCGCTGTTGCCGGTAGCGCAGATGCTGCAGCAGGCGCTGGCCGATGCGGGCTTTAGCTATCTGTTAAAGCTGGATTACATGCTGGCAACCGCGCCGGTGTTTAAAGAGATTAAGCAGATCATCCTGATTGCCTCTGGCAAGGGAGGGGTGGGTAAATCCACCACGGCGGTCAATATTGCGGCGGCACTGGCGCTGGACGGCGCTAAAGTGGCGCTGCTGGATGCCGATATCTATGGCCCTTCTGTGCCGGTAATGCTGGGGCTGAATGGCAAAAAAATCAGCTCACCGGACAATAAACTGATGCAGCCTGAATTTGCCCATGGTGTTTACCTGCAGTCTATCGGTTTTCTGGTCGACCCCGAACAGGCTTCGGTATGGCGCGGGCCCATGGCCAGCCAGGCGTTGTTGCAATTGCTGAATGAAACGCTGTGGCCGGCGCTGGATTACCTTATTGTCGATATGCCGCCGGGCACCGGCGATATCCAGCTGACGATGGCGCAAAAACTGCCGGTAACCGGGGCTGTAGTGGTAACCACACCACAGGATGTAGCGCTGTCTGATGCGCAAAAGGCGATTACCATGTTTCGCCAGGTTAATATTCCGCTGCTGGGCCTGATTGAAAATATGAGCTTTTACCAGTGCAGCCACTGCGGTGCGCAGGATGATATTTTTGGCAGCCAGGGTGGAGTCTTACTGGCAGAGCGCTATCAGGTGCCGGTGCTGGGGCAACTGCCATTGCAAAAGCAAATCCGCGAACAGGCTGATCTGGGCGAGCCGGTCGTATTAAAACAGCAGCCTGTAGCGCAAATTTACCGTACAATCAGCCGGCAACTGCAGCTGGCTTTACACTGGCATGCACGGCACAAGGCAGCAGGTCAGCCAGAAATAATAATAACGGACGATTAAAAATGAGACTGTGTGATCGCGATATAGAGCGCTATTTAACCGACGGTAAAATCAGGATTGAACCTATGCCTGACACTGACATGATAAGCGGTGTCAGTGTAGATATTCGTTTAGGCAATAAGTTTCGGGTATTTCAGGCGCACGCCGCGCCCTATATCGACTTAAGCGGCCCGCGGGCAGAGGTAGACAAAGCCCTGAACAGCGTTATGAGCGACGAAATTTATATTGCTGATGGCGACAAATTTATTTTGCACCCGGGTGAGCTGGCGCTGGCGATGACAATGGAGGCTGTGACCTTGCCGGATGATATTGTCGGCTGGCTGGATGGCCGCTCTTCGCTGGCACGGTTGGGGTTAATGGTGCATGTTACTGCCCATCGTATCGATCCGGGCTGGTCTGGCAATATCGTGCTGGAGTTTTATAACAGCGGCAAATTACCGCTGGCACTGCGGCCGCAGATGAAAATAGGTGCGCTGAACTTTGAGCTGATGACAGGCCCGGCGGAACGGCCTTACAACAAACGGCTGGATGCCAAATATCAGCAACAGACCGGTGCAGTTGCCAGCCGTATCGGCCATGACGACAAAGGCTGAGCCCCGCTCAACGTAAAAAGCCCACGCAGAGCGTGGGCCAAAAGCTGTAAAGCAAAAATGAAGCCGGATGATTATGCAATAAAGCTGCATAGGCTGGCAATATGTGCGGGTAATAATTCTGTTTTTTTACGGTTTATGGGCTTGGTAAATAACACCCGGCTGCATTATGCTGGTTTAACTTTTTGTCTCAGGGAGTGACGACCGTGACTGATAACAACATGCAACACAAATGGCGTTTTTTTCGCTCCGGCGGTTTTGACCAGGTGGCGCTGGACAGCGCTGCCGATTTACAGCATCTGGGTGAGCTTGACCCTAAACTTTGGTCTGTCCTGAACTGCCCTACCACAGGGCTGGAAATTGACAGCCGTACCCTGGCGTTACTGGATAACGATGGTGATGGGCAGGTCCGGGTGCCGGAAATACAGGCGGCGGTGCGCTGGAGCTGCCAGCGGCTGGCCGATGCTGAACTGATGTTTCAGGCACCGGGCGTGCCGCTAGACGCTATTGCCGATACTGATGAAGAAGGCGTTGCGATTAAAACGGCCGCTTTGCGGGTGCTGGAATATACCGGTAAAACCGCAGAGCAGGCACTACAGGTTGATGACTTTGCCGATAAGTCCCGTTTGTTTTCGCCCGATCATTTCAATGGTGACGGTGTGGTGATGGCCGAGCTGACAGCCGATGAAGAAGTACAACAGCTGCTTGCCGATATTGTCAGTACCTTAGGTGGCGTACCGGATCGCAGCGGTGGCATCGGGGTTGACACTGACATGCTGGGCAATTTTGTCGCCCAGGCGCAGGCGGTGGTGGACTGGCATACGGCCGGTGCGGCCGACTCTGATGATTTACATCCGCTGGGGGGCAATACCGCAGATGCTGTTGCCGCGTTTGACAGCGTGCAGGCCAAAGTGGATGACTTTTTTGTCCGCTGCCAGCTGGCCGCGTTTGACAGCCGGGCGGTGCAGGCGCTGAATCCTGATGTGGCAGTGTATGCCGTGCTGGCCAACCGGGCGATAGGCAATACCGATGAGGATATTGCCGCCTTGCCGCTGGCAGAGGTTGGCGCAGGCCAGGCCTTGCCGTTAAAACAGGGAGTGAACCCGGCCTGGGCAGCAAACATCCAGCAGCTTAGCCAACTGGTGGTTGAGCCTTTGCTGGGTAAGGCTGCTGACAGCCTGAGTTTTGCTGACTGGTCTGCAATTTCGGCCAGACTGGCAACCTGGCGCGCCTGGCAGGCGGCTAAACCTGACTCTGCGCTGCATCAGTTGGCGCCAGAGCGGCTGCAGGCCATCGTTACGAGCGACGTTACAACCCGGCTGGAGCAACTGATTGCCGCAGATCTGGCCGAGCAAACCTTTGCCGATAATGTCGATGCGGTGGAGCGGCTGGTGCATTATCAGCGTGATCTGCTGACGTTGCTGCGCAACTTCGTGTCGCTGAGCGACTTTTATCAGGGCAAGCGTAAGGCGGTTTTTCAGGCCGGTACCCTGTATCTGGATCAGCGCAGTTGTGAACTGGTGCTGTACGTCACTGATATGGCGCGGCATGCCAGCATGGCGCCGTTCAGCGGCTGTTATCTGGTGTATTGCAGCTGTGTGCGCCAGGGGGAGGCGCCGGTGAATATTGTGGCCGCGCTGACTGGTGGTGATGTTGACGAACTGATGGTGCCAGGGCGCAATGGTGTGTTTTATGACCGCCAGGGCCGGGACTGGAAAGCCAGCGTCACTCATGTTGTGGTACAGCCGGTCAGTATCCGCCAGGCATTCTGGTCGCCTTACAAGCGGGTGGCGGCTTTTATTGAAGCCCAGCTGCAGAAGTTTGCCGCCTCACGCGACAAGGATATCGAAGCAAAGACCACCAGTGGCGTGGCGGATGCAGCGGCAGCGCCGGCCGCAGCGGCGTCCGGTTTTGATATCGCTAAATTTGCCGGTATTTTTGCCGCTATCGGCCTGGCATTAGGCGCCCTGGGCACCGCGCTGGCCGCTGTGGTTGCCGGTTTATTCTCGCTGTTGTGGTGGCAAGTCCCGCTGGT
>CAZEGA010000260.1:0-4641 GCA_964511675.1 uncultured Rheinheimera sp. | reverse complement strand
CAATCAATACCCCCGCTTTGGCGCAGTTCATGACATCAAGCAGGCTGGGAAACTCACTGCTGTAGCTCCAGTCTGCAATGGCATCAGATGATTGCACCAGCGCCTGCTGAAAATCCCGCAGGCCGGGTGTCCTGTCTGTCAGCAGTCCCAGGCGATCAATCATATATATCTGGTTGCGGGCTTGCTGTTCGCTGCTCCCCTCTGCCACCATCTGGCTGATTACCTGCTCTGCAATACCGCAGCCTGCAGAGCCTGAGCCGACAAACACTACTTTTTGTTCAGACAGTTTCGTTTGCTTACTGCGACAGGCCGCCAGCAAGGTACCTACCGTCACGGCTGCCGTACCCTGAATATCGTCGTTAAAACAGCACAGCTGCTCACGGTAGCGCTGTAATAACGGCATTGCATTGGGCTGGGCAAAATCTTCAAACTGGATAATCACTTCGGGCCAGCGCCGTTTTACGGCCTGAATAAACAGATCAACAAACTCGTCGTACTCGGCCTGCCCTACCCGTTTTTGCCGCAGTCCCATGTACATAGGGTCATTCAGCAGTTTTTCGTTGTTGGTGCCCACATCCAGCATCACCGGCAGCGTATAGGCCGGGCTGATACCACCACAGGCGGTGTACAGCGACAGTTTGCCGATAGAAATTCCCATACCGCCGATACCCTGGTCACCAAGGCCCAGCACCCGTTCGCCGTCGGTAACCACTATCACTTTCACTTTGCGTTTGGTGGCGTTACGCAGGACATCGTCAAGGTGATGCCGGTCATGGTAACTGATAAACAAGCCACGGGCACTGCGGTAAATATCCGAGAACTGCTCGCAGGCATCGCCTACTGTCGGGGTATATACAATGGGCAGCATTTCTTCCAGATGCTGCTGCAGCAGCCGGTAAAACAAGGTTTCGTTGTTATCCTGAATGGCGCGCAGGTAAATATGCTTGTTAATAGCAGTATCAAAACTTTTATACTGCAGATAAGCCCGGCTTACCTGCTCTTCAATGGTTTCATAGCGTGGCGGCAACAGCCCGGCCAGGTTAAATGCCAGCCGTTCTTCGGCGGTAAAGGCACTGCCTTTGTTTAACAGCGGGGTTTCCAGTAAGGCGGAGCCTGCATAGGCGGTGTATAACGGTGATTTTTTCATAACACAGCTCAAAATAAGATCCGGATAATGCAACGGCGGCCAATTGGCCGCCGCTATAAAAGATTAATAAATGGTGCTGATCCTGGGGTTTAATACCGACAACACAAATAAACCTTCGGTATTACAGAAATCTATCGCACGGATGATGTCCTGTTGGGTCAGATTTAGCAACTCTAATACAAATGGATCGACCAGTTGCCGGGTGGAATAAATATCGGGATGCTGATTGGCTAATGCCAGCCGCACGGCAAGGTGCAACACCAGTTGCGGCAGGTTTTTCGGATCAAAGCGGGTGCTGTGCTGTAACGCTACCGGCTCAACAATGCTGTCTGGCAGTTGCCACAAATGTAACAGTTCGGCACCGCAGTCTGCGTAGGTAAACCCCAGCTCAGCCTGCTGCAGCTGCCAGGGTTTGTGTTCTGCTGTGTAGTTCTGGCAACGGTTTGCCTGTTGGGCATCGGCATTTAGCACCACCATTTCACCAATGTTGTGCAGTAAGCCCGCAACATAGTAGCGATCTGTCGGTTTTAGCTGGCACTGCTGCGCAATAAATCTGGCGATCAGGGCAGCATTAATACTCTGCTCCCAAAAACGTTCCAGATCTATTGCCGACGTGTCTATCTTACTACAGGCTGAGGCGATGCCAATACTGAGCACAAGATTGTAAACCTGTGTTTTTCCAAGCACTAACAATGCTTTACTGACAGACTCTACCTGGTGCGGCAGGCTGTAAATAGCACTGTTAGCCAGTTTTAACAGCTTTGACGTCAGTACCGGATCTAATAAAATAACGTCTGCCACTTCATCCAGGCTGGCGGTGTCGGAATCCATCAGCTGTTTGACTCTGAGGTATCCTTCCGGCAGGGCAAAAAGGTCTGCAACAGACTGTGCATATTGCAAAGCTTTCATTGGATATCGTCTCCTTCAGCGGACACCAGATTCTGGCTGTCAGCTATAAGTGTTACTGCTGGGCGCGATTTTACAAGCTTTGGCGGGAAAAACTTAGTAATTTTTGTCAGATGCACAATTTTATCTGACGAGCGGGAGCTGCGATGTCACGGGCTTGTATGCCAGGCCTGCGACACCGCATAAAGATCAGGCTACCAGGCTGCGCAGCATCCAGGCATTTTTTTCATGCACTGTCATGCGTTGCGTCAGCAGATCCAGTGTCACTTCATCAGAGGCTTCATCCGCTACCGGTACTATTGAACGCGCCGTTTTGGCTATAGCTTCCTGGCCTTTGACTAAATCTTTAATCATGTCTTCCGCAGACGGTATACCGTCTGCTTCTTTAATACTGGTCAGTTTGCCGTATTCTTTGTATGAGCCGGGGGCGAACTCCCCCAGGGCGCGGATACGCTCGGCAATATCATCGACCGCCAGTGCCAGTTCGTTGTACTGGGTTTCAAACAAGGTATGCAGTGTCTGAAACATTGGCCCGGTGACATTCCAGTGGTAGTTATGGGTTTTCAGATACAGGGTATAGGTGTCTGCCAGCAGCACCGACAAACCGTGGGCTATGGCTTTGCGTTGTTCTTCGTTAAAACCGATATTGATTTTCATCGCAGATCCTCAGGTTAGGCACAGTGATAATGTCAACATAGCATAATAAAACCCGCTTATGTCAGGCCTTGCTAATAAAAACAGTATCTTACTCTGTACAATTGAAGTTAATTGTTAAGAACATGGGGGCAAAGCTGCAGAATTCAAGCGTTAAAAACAAAAAGCCGGCACCAGGGCCGGCTGCAGGGGGAAGCGGCTGTTACACTGCCTGCGCGGCCAGATATTCTTCGTAGCTGCCAACGAAATTACGGATATCTTTGTCGGTGATCTCGATAATACGGCTGGCCAGGCTGGAGACAAATTCCCGGTCATGGCTGACAAACAACAAGGTGCCTTTGTAGTGTTCCAGCGCCAGGTTCAGCGATTCAATCGACTCCATATCCAGGTGGTTGGTCGGTTCGTCCATCACCAAAATATTGGGTCGCAGCAACATCAGCTTGCCAAACAGCATGCGGCCTTTTTCACCACCGGATAACACCTTGACCGATTTTTTGATTTCATCCTGCGAGAACAACAGCCGGCCCAGAATACCGCGGATCGCCTGCTCGTCATCAGACGGTTGTTTCCACTGGCTCATCCAGTCAAACAGGCTGATATCCTCACTGAACTCATGCGCATGATCCTGCGCGTAGTAACCGATTTTGGCATTCTCTGACCATTTCACCATGCCGGATTCCGGCGTCAGATCACCGACCAGACATTTCAGTAAGGTCGATTTACCAATACCGTTGGCACCGAGAATAGCGACCTTTTCGCCCACTTCAATGGTCATACCAAGGTTTTTCAGCAGTTTCAGTTCGCCAAAGCTTTTGTGCAGCCCTTCGACTTCCAGTGCCAGACGGTACAGCTGCTTTTGTTGTTCAAAACGGATAAAAGGGTTAACCCGGCTGGAGGCTTTAACTTCTTCCAACTGGATTTTGTCAATCTGCTTCGCCCGTGACGTAGCCTGTTTGGCTTTGGAAGCATTGGCCGAGAAGCGGCTGACGAACGTCTGCAACTCGGCTATCTGGGCTTTTTTCTTGGCGTTGTCTGACAACAGCCGCTCGCGGGCCTGGGTAGTGGCTAACATAAATTCGTCATGGTTGCCCGGGTACAGGCGCAGCTCACCGTAATCCAGATCGGCCATATGGGTACAGACGCTGTTTAAAAAGTGCCGGTCGTGCGAAATGATCACCATGGTGCTATTACGTTCGGCCAGTACGTTTTCCAGCCAGCGGATGGTATTGATATCCAGGTTGTTGGTCGGTTCGTCCAGCAGCATAATTTCCGGATCGGCAAATAATACCTGGGCCAGTAATACCCGCAGTTTAAAGCCCGGTGCTATCGCAGACATAAGGCCAAAGTGCTGTTCCACCGGAATACCTACCCCAATTAGCAGCTCACCGGCGCGTGATTCTGCGGTATAACCGTCCATCTCGCCGAACGCGACTTCCAGATCCGCCACTTTCATGCCGTCTTCTTCGCTCATCTCGGCACTGGCGTAAATACGATCACGTTCTTCTTTTACTGCCCACAGCTCGGCATGGCCCATAATCACGGTATCGATCACGGAATACTGCTCAAAAGCGAACTGATCCTGGTGCAGTTTGGCCACCCTGTGATTCGGCTCAACAAAAACGTTGCCGGCGCTGGGCTCCAGCTCCCGGCTGAGAATTTTCATAAAGGTCGATTTACCGCAACCATTGGCCCCAATCAGGCCATAGCGGTTACCGTCGCCGAATTTAATTGAGATGTTTTCAAACAGCGGCTTAGCGCCAAACTGCATGGTAATATTAGCGGTTGATATCACAGTGTGTTCCAGAACAGGTTAGCCAAACCGGAGATAGCCCGGTAAAACGGGCGCTACTATACGTGGTTTTAACGTTAAACTCAAAACAAACGCCCGGACCAGGCCGGGCGTTTGGTACGGTAAAGCCGTTATCAGCTTTTGC
>CAZEGA010000259.1:0-4674 GCA_964511675.1 uncultured Rheinheimera sp. | reverse complement strand
AAAGCAGGGCAATGTAGACGGTATCATCGTTGATTTGCGTGGCAATGGCGGGGGCTCGCTGCAGGAAGCGACCTTGCTTACCGGGCTGTTTATTGACCGTGGTCCTGTGGTGCAAATCCGTGAAGGTGACGGTAAAGTATCGGTTTCGCAGGATAGCGATGGCGTCAGCTACTATGATGGCCCGTTAACCGTCATGGTTGACCGCTACAGTGCATCGGCATCGGAGATTTTTGCTGCGGCAATGCAGGACTACGGCCGGGCACTGGTGGTGGGTGAACAGACGTTTGGTAAAGGTACTGTGCAGCAACACCGGGGTCTGGGGCGGATCTATGATATGTTCGACAGCCCGCTGGGCAGTGTGCAATATACCATTGCCAAGTTTTACCGTATTAACGGTGGCAGTACCCAGCATAAAGGGGTTATTCCGGATATTCTGTTTCCAACCGCAATAAACCCTGAGGAATGGGGCGAAAGCAAAGAAGAATATGCGCTGCCCTGGGATTCAATTAACGCCGCGCGTTATGACAGTATTAATGATATCAGTACTCTGGTGCCGGTATTGAGAGAGAAACATCAGGCCCGTATCAGTGCTGAACCTGAATTTCAGTATTTGCTGGAAGATATTCATGAGTACAAACAGAAAGCAGATGAAAAAACGGTATCACTGAAAGAAGCTGAGCGTATTGCTGAGCGGGATCGCAATAAAGCGCAGCAACTGGTCAGAGTGAACCAGAGGCTGAAACGGCTGGGTATGCCGGCGGTTGAATCTCTGGATGACGTACCGGAAAAGCTGGAGAAGATAGATGCGTTTTTAGAGGAAACAGCCGCTATTACCGCCGATTTCAGAATGGTAAGCCGGCTGGCAAAAAAATAAGCAACGGGGTCCTTCAGCTTAAAAGGCGGTAATGTTACCGCCTTTTGCTAATTTAACTATAAAACCATAATAATTATAAAGGTTTACTATGACTACACGTGGTGAATTCTCATCGAGGATCGGCTTTATTCTTGCAGCTTCCGGCTCAGCGGTCGGGTTAGGTAATATCTGGGGCTTTCCGGCACAGGTCGCCAGTAATGGTGGGGCTGCTTTTGTACTGATGTATCTGATTTTAGCTTTTCTGCTGGCATATCCGGTGCTGATGGCGGAGTTTCTGATTGGCCGGGCTACTAAGTCCAACGTGGTCGATGCGCTGGGCAAAGTGGCTAAAGGCCGGGCCGGGCGCCTGGTCGGCATCTGGGGCATAATCACGGTATCGCTGATCCTGGCGTTTTACAGTATTGTCGGTGGCTGGATGCTGGCTTACACCCTGGAAGCTCCCGCCAGCCTGGCAGGACTGGATAGCATTAGCCAGTGGCTGGTGTCGTTCTCGGTCAGTCGCAATGTGGTTTTTTGTGCCTTATTTATGTTGCTTACCGCCGGTATCGTCAGTGGTGGCGTGGTTAATGGTATTGAACGTTGGTCTGTCCGCCTGATGCCTATGCTGTTTGCGATCATGTTGCTGCTGTTTGGTTATGTCATGACGCAGGATGGTGCCATAGAAGGCCTGAAAGTCTATCTGTTACCTGATTTTGCTGAGGCACTAAACCCTGATTTACTGATCAGTGCTATGGGGCAAGCGTTTTTCTCCATGTCGCTTGGGGTAGGAACCATGCTGATTTATGGCTCTTATGTCAGCGATAAAGAAAATCTGCCGAAATTGGGTGTGGCGGTGTCGTTAATTGATATCGGTGTTGCCATACTGGCGGGGTTCCTGATTATTCCGGCCATGTATGTTGCTTTGCATAACGGTGTACAGATTTTTGCTGAGAATGGCAAGTTACTGGCTGAAGATACCTTGATTTTTACCGTGTTGCCGTCATTGTTTGAAACTATGGGGATTGCAGGGTTGTTTGTGGCGCTGGCGTTTTTCCTGTTAATGTCAATTGCTGCCCTGACATCCTCAATTTCTATGCTGGAGGTTCCGGTATCCTACGTCGTGGAAAAACGTAATGTCAGCAGACAAAAAGCGGTCTGGCTGATTAGCAGCGTTATTTTTGCCGTCAGTGTACTTATTATCATCAATTTCGAGAGCCTATTTGGTTTTGTTATTGCCCTGACCACCCGTTACAGCCAGCCGTTGCTGGGGTTAATGTTGTGTTTATTTGCCGGTTGGGTGTGGCAGCGGAACGATATTTTGCAAGAGCTGAAGAAAAGTGATCCGCAGGCCGGGTCCAGCTGGTTCTGGCGGATCTGGCCCTGGTACGTTAAGTTTGTTTGTCCGGTGATTATTCTGCTGATGTTCTACCGTTCTTTCTAAGCTACAGATAACAATAATAAAGGGAATGGCGCTTGATGCGCCTTTTACCGGCGGAGAAATACATGACTGAAAAACAACCCAGTTTTCTGGATGCCTCTTTACCTCTTATTGTACTGATCGTTCTGTTATCAGCCTCGGTTTATTTGTTTGGCAGCGATTCCTCTTTTGGCCCGAACCAGATAGCGCTGTTTATTGCAACAGCAGTGGCCGCTGTGGTTGGCCTAAAGAATGGCTACAGCTGGCAGGTCATGGAAAAGGCGATGGTAAAAGGCATCTCACTGTCGCTTGGCGCTGTGCTGATCCTGTTTACGGTGGGCGCGCTGATTGGCAGCTGGATGTTATCCGGTACGGTACCAACACTGATTTATTATGGTTTGCAGGTGTTAAGCACCAGTTGGTTCTACGCTGCCTGTTGCCTGCTTTGCGGTATCGTATCTATAAGTATCGGCAGTTCCTGGACTACTGCCGCCACTATAGGTGTGGCGTTAATCGGGGTTGCTGGCGGGCTGGGGTTATCACCGGCGATAGCCGCAGGGGCTATTGTATCCGGGGCTTATTTTGGTGATAAGTTATCGCCACTGAGCGATACGACTAATCTGGCACCGGCCGTGGCCGGCGCTGATTTATTCGGCCATATCCGCCATATGCTGTGGACGACTGTCCCAAGCTATGTCCTGGCCCTGCTATTGTTTGCCCTGATTGGTTTTAATTCTGATGTGGTGGCAGATCTGGACCATATTGAGATGCTCAGCCAGGTGCTGCAGCAAAACTTTGCCATCAGCATAGTGTCTCTGGTGCCGCTGTTTGTATTACTGGCGCTGGCTATAAAGAAGGTGCCGGCCTTTCCGACGGTATTTATCGGCGCTTTATTGGGGGCATTGTGGGCGGTGTTATTTCAGCAGGAGTTACTTGCCCGCCTGGCCGACAAAGATTTGCCGGCTTTTGTGGCGACCGCCAAAGTGATCTGGCATACGTTACATGCCGGTTTTACTATTGATACCGGTAATGCCAGCCTGAATACATTGCTCAGTGGCGGCGGTATGTCCAGCATGTTAAACACTATCTGGCTGGTGTTCAGTGCCATGATGTTTGGTGCCACTATTGAGAAAATTGGTTTACTGCAAAAGATTGTCAGTTCGATTTTGTCCTTTGCCCGCAGTACCGGTTCATTAATTACCAGCACCATCGCAACCTGTTTCGTGACTAATGTGCTGACAGCCGATCAGTATATGGCCATTGTTATGCCAGGGCGGATGTTTAAAGAAGAATATGAGCGGCGTAATCTGGCTCCGGTTAATTTATCCCGTACCCTGGAAGATGGCGGTACTATAACCAGCCCGCTGATCCCGTGGAATACCTGTGGTGCCTATATGCACAGCGTATTGCAGGTTAGCCCGCTGGACTACGTGTTTTATGCGTTCTTTAACCTGATCAATCCGGTATTGGCAATTATTTATGCCTACTGCGGCATTAAAATCCTTAAACTGACGCCGCCGGACTCGGTTGCGCAACAAGCGCAAGCCAGAGCCTGAAATAAAAAAGCCTGAATCTGTCAGGCTTTTTTGTCATTATTAACAGTACTGTCATCGTTAATTCAGAGTCGTATTATGTCAGCAAACAGCAACAACAGAGCGGTAAAATCCAGGCACGATTACCAGCCGCCGGCTTTTATAGTCAGCCATATGGCGTTAAGTTTTGTGCTTGATCCTGCTGCCACCCGGGTCAGCGCATTCATGCAGGTGCAGCGTCAGGCTAAAGGCGCCGCTTTGCAACTGGATGGCCAGCAACTGCAACTGCTGGCGGTGGCGATAGATGGCCGCCAGCTTACTGCCGAACAGTACCAGCTCAGTGCTGACGGCCTGCTGCTGCCGGATGTACCGGATCAGTTTGAACTGCATATTGAGACAGAGATTGCCCCAGAGCAGAATACGGCGCTTGAAGGCCTGTATATGGCCGGCGATACCTATTGTACGCAGTGCGAAGCCGAGGGCTTTCGTCGCATTATGTTTTTTCCGGACCGGCCGGATGTGTTATGCGAATACAGCGTCAGCATTAAGGCTGACGCTGAGCGTTATTCTTATCTGCTATCAAACGGTAACAAAGTGTCTGATACCGTCGATGAGCATGGCTACAGAGTCGTACAGTGGCATGACCCTTTCCCCAAACCCTGCTATTTGTTTGCCCTGGTGGCGGGTAATTTTGATGTACTGCATGATAAGTTTATTACCCAATCCGGCCGCGAAGTGGCGCTGCAGCTGTTTGTAGACCAGGGGGCGGCGGCTAAAGGAAACTTTGCCCTGGAGGCGTTAAAACGCGCCATGCGCTGGGACGAGCAAAGGTTTAACCTTGAATACGATCTTGATATTTACATGGTGGTTGC
>CAZEGA010000258.1:1739-4682 GCA_964511675.1 uncultured Rheinheimera sp. | reverse complement strand
CCCGGACCCCGACGGTGCTGGTTCTCGACACGGCGGGGCGGATCCGGACCCGGGCCACCGGCGCGCCCCGCACGGGTGACGTCCTGGGTGCGCTCGGCGCGATCCTGTAGCCAACGCCGACGCGCCGGTCTGCGTCGTCGATTCGACCACTGAATGCGCCGAATCGACTACGCAGACGAGCGTCCATGGTTCGCGCGAAGCAGCACGCCGGCGGCGAACTCCAGGACGCAGAGCGCCACCAGGCGCACGGTGCGCTGGTCGGACGCGTCGGCGGTCGCGTCGACCTCGGTCACGTCGATGCTGACGACCCGGGGGTCGGCCCCGGCAGCACGGGCGGCGGCCCGCAGCTGCGCTGCCGTGATGCCCCCGGGCAGCGAGGCCGGACATGCCGGCGCGACCGCGCGATCGCACACGTCCACGTCCAGGTCCACGTGCACCCGCGCGGCCCTGCCATCTGCGGCGATCGCCAGCGCTTCGCCGCCCCGGCATTCACCAACCACGATGCGGTCTGGTCGCATCCGCAGGCAGTTTTTCACCAGTTCGCGGATAGGCACTTCACCTTTACCTTCCTGGTTAGCCGGCCTTGCCTCAAGCGAAATCAAATTATCCTGGTACAGTTTTAGTTCAGCCGCATCTTCTACGGTAATAATACGTTCATTTTTTGGAATAAAATTAGAAAGCACATTAAGTAAAGTTGTTTTACCAGACCCGGTACCACCAGATATAATAACATTTTGCTTGTGCTTTACTGCCATTTCCAGAAAACGCACCATCATATCATTAACAGAACCAAAATTAATCATATGCTGCGCAGTCAGCTTTTCTTTCATAAACTTACGAATTGTTATGCAAGGGCCTTTCAGTGCAATAGGAGGTACTACGGCATTTACACGGGAACCATCTTTAAGCCGTGCATCCACTGTTGGCGACGCTTCGTCTATGCGCCGGCCTAACGGCGTGACAATGCGCTCAATAGCGGCCAGCACGGCTTTGTCGTCGGTAAATGTCACATCTGAGCGATATATCCGGCCTGCTTTTTCGTAAAAAATTTCATCTGCAGCATTAACCATAATCTCGCTGATATCGTCCATTGCAATAAGCGACTCCAGCGGCCCCAAGCCAACAGCTTCATTTAACACTTGCTCGGCCAACGCGGCACGATCAGCAGAGCCCGATATATCAGGCATCTGATCAATAATATTTTGAATCATTTTGTCGGTGAATAACCGCAACTCATCATCCGACATGCTGTTAACATTGATACGCCGCAGATCCATCTGCTTTAATAACTCAGCATGTATTTTACTTCTTAAAGTGCGTTGTTCTGTATTCTGCTGCTCCGTTTCTATCTTAGCCAGTACTGCTTCAGCTGCCAGGTCAGGCTCAACTTTTAGCGGTGCCGCCGTTTCTGTGTTTATTGTTACGGGCGCATCAGGGTTGTATTCAATATCGCGTTTCGGCGTTTTTACTTTTATAGTGTAAGCATTAATTTCAATCAGGTCGGTATCGGCCAATGGGCCATAATCTTTTACCAGTTCTCCGTTTACACGTACCCCCGCTTTGCCGCCCAGATCAGCAATGCGAACTCCGTCTGCAACGCGATACAGCCGGGCGTGTTTTTTAGATACAAACCAGCCATGCAGTGTTACCAGGCAATCTTCATCTTTCCCCAAAAAGCAGCTTTCGGTCTGGCAAACTACATCTGCGACCTTAGTACCCTTGTTTGTTTGTACGTTTATATGAAACATAAATACACTTAATTCAGTAGTTGGTCAGTAATGGAATCGGCAGAGCGTAATTGTTGCAACTCTGACAGTTGCTTGCTCACATTCTCAGGCAGCGCTGTTAAAGCCCCTGCAATGCGCGGTGTCACCAGAATAATCAGCTCGGTACGGCCTTCAATAAAATTGCGCGAGGTGAAAAGCTCCCCTAACACAGGAATATCAGCCAAGAAGGGAACTTTACTCACTGCCTTGCTATCTTCCGCTTTCATTAACCCGGAGATCACCATCGTTTCCCCGCTACGCAGGTTCACCACAGATTCCGTATTGCGGGTGAGTATTCCGGGAATACCATTCACCACTGTGGAAAAATCAATAGAGCTCATTTCTGCCCGCACACGGGAGATGATATTGCCATCGTCATCGGTAACCGGGGCTATTTCCAGTTGGATACCATAATCCTGCATTTCAATCACAGGCTGACCAAACTGATTAAGCACGGCAATCGGGAATTGCCCGCCAGACTGGAAGCTGGCCATTTCGCCACTGCGGGTACTCAGCGATGGCTCTGCCAGTATTCTGGCATGACCATCTTCCTTTAGCAGATTAATCATTGAACTGATCCCGGTCATAATGCCGGCATAAGAATGCGCAGACGCAGAGGCAAGGCTAAGCGCTGATGGCGAGCCTTCAAACAAGTCTATAAACGGATTACCTTCACGAACATAAGCAAAAGCGCTGTTGGCCTTAAAATTATGTACATAGCCTATTGAAGGCCCGAAAATACTGCTATCCCACTTAATTCCCAGTTGTTTGGTATATTTTTTATTAATTTCAAGCACCTGAACTTTCATGCTGATCATGTCTTTAAATTCAATTTGTTCAGGCCGCACTAAAGACATGACATTAGGGAAGGTTTTTATATGTGTTTCAAACAATTCTTTATCTTCCGGCCGGACTTTGCCTTCAGCAATAATAAAACCGCCTTCATGGCGAAAGCCAACATGGGAGAAGCTCTTAAAGATTGAGCGCAGCTGAGTTAACTGTCGGTGTACATCTGCCGCCAGTATACTGACCAAATAAGAGTGTTTGCGCTCGCCGCGGGTCCAGATATGCAACTCGGTGTCACCGGCCGCTTTGGGGATCAACAGCAACTCACCGTTATCCAGCACGGTAGTGCCTAAGATACTGTCCTGGCCTATAGCCACCCGGGTAACATCGC
>CAZEGA010000258.1:0-1729 GCA_964511675.1 uncultured Rheinheimera sp. | reverse complement strand
CGCCTGGTTCAAGCGTTTTTACTGCACCAACATAGGTTTCTATTTTTTGGGCTGCAGCCTTAGCATCTGCAACAAATACCACCATGGCTACACTGCATAGTGCAAAGAATTTACTGACAAACTTCATATTAATTTACTACCTGAGAGGATGTTTGGCCCGGGCGCACAGCCAGAGGAACCGAGACATTGTTTTTTAAGGTTTCTGATCGCGACGATAATGATTCTACTTTCATCTGGCGTACACGAAGCCCGCCACTGTCACCACTACTGCCACCAATCAACTGATAGCCACCCAGGTCCCTACCAGCTTTGCTGATAAAATCAGCCACGGTTACCGCATTAACTTTCATGCGTGAATTATCTTCTTTGCTTCTGAGCATAAAGGCCAGTTCACCGCTGTCACGGGCCAGCGTAAGCAAAGCTGCATCACGATAATTCACCCCTACCGTAACAGTGCCGTAATCCAAAACCGCACTACCGTTCCTGAACTGAAAAAAGTCGTCTTCCCGTGTAAGCAACGATATCGCATCTACCGACAGTATCCGCACCTGTTGTAACAACGGCAGCATTTGTTTACCTTGTGCCGCATCATGTTCCGGCGGGTCTTGCAGCAGCATAATATCGACAAAGTCGCCGGGTAACAGCATGCCAGAAACCGCATTTAAATTATCAATGTCAATAGTAACGGCACGCTCAGCCGGCCCCAGCAAATCAGAAAAACGGGCTATGCTCTGGCCGCCAAGATAATGCGCAACTAAAGGTTCGCCCTGCGACAAAGCAAAATTAGTAATACGGCCATTCACAGCAGCAAATTGTGCCGGAGTGATCACCGCACCGGAGACAAACTCCGCATCAACATCAGCCACCGCCATATTGTCAGGCGCTATAGCCTCACCTGCTGCCACATTTCTGGAGGCCACCACTATGGTTATGGTTTCGCCCTGCTCACGCCTGGCTTCCTGGCGGATAATAGACTCTTTATTGGCCAGATACTGGCTGGCAAGCCAAAATGCCAACGCAGCCACCCCCAGCGCAATAACAAGTAGCAACCAGCTTTTTTTACTTTGATCTACAGTAACCACCCTATACTACTCCACAACAATCAAAAATTTTATATTCATAAACAATACCCCTGTATACATTTAACATAGTTATGTACTAACGCCTCCGACGACAGTCTGCCATCATATTTATTCCAGGCGGTTATATCATCATAGTATTTTAATGAAGTACCATACTTTAAAACACTAAGCCCGCGCTAATAGCTGACAAAGCGGTGCTAATAATCCGCCAATGAAAAACCGTCAGAGTCTACATTGATGGGGGGATGCCAACCGGCGTGAATCACTGTATCAGTTGGCGACTTGTAAGCAGACGATTCTGCCAAGTCCTGCTGGAACGCTTTTTTCTGCCGCTGTCAGTTCTCTGTCTTGCCATTGCCGCAATCTACGCTCTTGCTGACTCAGGGCATCCATCAGGGTCTTAACATCAGCACTGTTATTCCTTTAACTGTTACAAACTTGACGCAAGGTTACAAAAATGAGCTATATAAATCAATGCTTAATTAAAAATTAATCGAAGAGCAGCAATAATAGAACTAAACCTTTCCAACAAGGCACTCACCCGCAGCAACAAGAATTATCGCGATTAACGCCACAATAATGGGCGTACTCCGTCATGCCCTGGCCCAGGCTGCGCTTTGCTGTTAACATCCGTAAATATCTTTCTC
>CAZEGA010000257.1:0-4685 GCA_964511675.1 uncultured Rheinheimera sp. | reverse complement strand
CCCCTGAGTATCTGTTATTGAGTTTTTTTAGCTTTTTGATATATTCCAACAATTAACTTTTTTTAAACAGGATGCTCTGGTTCGGCATTGCATTTATTTTTGTTGTTGTCGGTGGCTTTGCCTTTATCTGGCGTAGAAAATAGCGCCTTTAGGAATGCCAAATTAGCTTGCGCGTATCTCATTTGAGATACATACTTACCCTGTTACCACAGGAGGTATTTATGGCTACTTCAATGCTGCATGTCCGGATTGATGAAGATTTAAAGGCTGATGCTGCTGCAAAACTGGCAGATATTGGCTTAACGGTGTCTGACGCAGTACGTATCTTGCTCACCCGCATTTCAAAGGAAGGTGGCTTACCTGCTGGCCTGACAGCCGATGCAACGGCTTATGATGTCTGGTTTAAAGCCAAAGTGCATGAAGCACTTAACGATACCCGCCCTGCTGTGCCTTATAGCCAGGTGATGGGTGATGTCCAGGCATTAATTGACAGGAAACGCCGTGCTCAGACTTGAATGGAAACCGGCTGCCCGTGCAGACCTGTTGGCTATCGTTGATTATGCCGCTCAGCTGTGGCCTTAATGGCCGCAGGCCATGCAGCGAGCATCGACCGGAGGGAGACGCACAGCGGGAACCAAACCACCGCTTGGCAGCAGATGTGTTTTTCGCGTCAAACTAACCAGAATTTCAAGCCGCCGCCCGGTCGCGCCCTGCCGACCGTTTTGGCCAGCGCAGCTGGCATAAAAAGCTGTGCCGCAGGCACGCATTGCACTTAGCCCCTTAAGGGGCTACGAAAGAGAAAGCGTTTCCCCGTCAGTCTCCCCCGCTTTCTTCCTTTTCCGTGGCCGTCCCCGGCCACCGCGAAGCGTTTTCCCCTTTTCTCGGCGCGTCTGCGCGCCGCTCGCCGCAGGCGTCTTTCTTTTGGCGGCGTCTCCGCCGCCAGCGATGTGTCCGGCTCATCCGTATCCGAATTGCGCCACCGGGCAATGTGAGATACAATGTATCTCACCGATACAAAGGAGTTTTTCTTATGGCCACTACCACCATGGTTCATGTTCGTGTAGATGAAAACATTAAGCTACAAGCCTCTGAGGCCTTTTCATCTATGGGATTATCGATGTCTGACGCTATCAGGGTATTTCTGACAAAAGTTGCTGCTGAAAAGCAGTTGCCCTTTTCCCTGCGCGCACCGAATGCAGAAACGTTACAGGCTATGGCTGAAGCTGATTCTCTCACCCGCTCTTACCATGCCCGTTTTCAGAATGCAGATGAGTTGTTAGATGACCTCGAAAAAAACAGCCGCCAGTAAGCGCGCAGATTTACCCAGGGCAGCTGACTACACCAAGTCTTTTCTGAAAGACTGGCAGCGCCTTTCCCGCTCAGGCCGGTACGATATGAATCGTCTGAAAGAAGTAATGGTACTGTTGATTGCCAATGATGCCCCACTTGGGCCTGAATGGCTGGATCATCCGTTAACAGGAGATTGGGATGGTTATCGTGAATGCCATATTGGAGGTGATTTTCTTTTGATTTATAAGCTGGAAGAAAACAGCAAGTTCAACCTGATAGTTTTCATCCGTACCGGAACACACGCTGAACTTTTTGAATGAGCTAAGCCCCAAAAAAACAACTTATCTACCCGGTTTCGCAAAAAGTGCCCTGCGCAGCAGGGTAGACTACAGTAATAGTCCACTCTTGTCTCATTTTGACCCATTTTTACCGTTTTTAGCGCTTTTGCTGTTGCTGGCGAAAACGTATAAAAAAGGCCAGTTCGTAGAACCGGCCTTGATGGTGAAATAAGTAGCTGAATTATAAGGATATATTTAACATAAAAAACGCATTATGAGACATATTATACCTAAGCAAAAATATCTGGCTATCCATTAATAAATAGCTGCCATTATTTTGGCTGAGTAACTGATCCAGTCACACTTGGTATTTGCGCAGAGCTAAGCACTACGCACTACGATTAAGAGTATGTAATTTCCCTTACTATGGCAGTTAAGGCTGCAAGCGGTTGAGCGGCCTTAGTGATTGGACGTCCGATCACCATATAATCCACACCGGCACTGACGGCTTGTGCTGGCGTCATAACACGACGCTGATCATCCTGCGCACTACTGGCCGGTCTTATTCCTGGCGTAACCAGTAGAAATGACTGGCCAAACTGCTGCTTTAACAGTGTGGCTTCCTGGGCAGAGCACACCACTCCGTCCAGACCTGCCTGTTGGGTCAGAGCGGCTAATTTTACTACCTGTTGTTGTGGCGTCAGTGTTATACCCAGTTCTGTCAGGTCGCTCTGCTCCATGCTGGTTAGTACAGTAACCGCAATAAGGTGTGGTTTATCATTACCATAAGATACCAGCTCTTCACGCGCGGCATTCATCATTCGGCTACCGCCGCTGGCATGCACGTTAACCATCCATACCCCGAGATCAGCTGCTGCTTTCACCGCTTTAGCCACGGTATTGGGAATATCATGAAATTTCAAATCAAGGAATACATCAAATTTGCGTTGTTGCAGCTGCAGCACAAAATCCGGGCCAAAGTGGGTAAACATTTCCTTACCCACTTTTAACCGGCATAAGGATGGGTCTAACTGACTGACCAGATTTAACGCATCAGATTTTTGTTCAAAATCAAGGGCAACCACCACGGGGGTCTGACAAGACATGTTTTTTCCTTTACCTTAACGACCATCAATGCCACTGATGGGTTCTACCGTTTCCCACTGCTGACATGACGGACATAACCAATAATGTTTACGGGTTTTAAAGCCACAATTACGGCAACTGTACAGCGATTTTTTATCCAGATACGCATTAACCAGATCCTCTACTGAAGACAGGGCTTCTGCCGCAGGAGCTGATTGTTGCTGGCGGATTTGCAGCAATTTCTGAAATAAGCGTATGCTGGGTTGTTGTTTAAGCTTATTCAGTAAAAACTGCTCTGCAGCTGTGGCGGAACCATGTTCGGCCAGCCAGTCTGCCAGCAGCACTACAGCACTGATATTATTATGTTTATTGGCCAGCTGGCTTAATAGCTGATACCACTCATCAGCTGCCAGGTTGCATTGACGCAACAGCGGCAGGATATCAGCACTCCACTGTGGTTTATGCTCAACGATATAGATGAAAGCCGCTTTGGCCAGCTGGGTATTTTGTTGTTGTAATGCCTGCCTGGCCAATTCAAATTTAGGCCTGATAGCCTGTGGGTAGGTATCTGTCAGCGTGGTTAAGCTGCCGGTTGTATCTGCACCCTGCTTGGTGATGGCCTCGGTTTGCATATTAGCCAGGGCAATACGCAACGAACGGGAATCAGTGTGTAATACCGCATCCTGATATTGCTGCGCTTTATGCCATTCATGGGTGGCAATAAAGATGCTGAACAGCTGTTTTAATACCATCCCGGCCAGTTGTGGTGCTTTAACCAAGCCGATCAGCAGCTTTTCGGCTCTGTCATACAAACCGGCTGCAAAATAGTCTTTGGCCAGCTCAAACTGAATTTGCTGCGCCTGGGGTTTTGGCAGTTTTAACTGGTGTAGTTTTTCATGAATGCGGATAGCCTTGTCCCAGTCGCCTTTACGCCGAAACAGGTTTGCCAGTGCCAGATAAGTCTCAATCGTTGCCGCTTCAATATCCAGCAGCTCCAGCAGTTGCTCAATAGCTTTATCTTCCTGATCGGTAAGCAGGAAATTCAGACCGGAAGATAAATTACGGGTAATGCTGGCGCGGCCTTTGAGCTCTTTGTGTTTAAGGCTGTTACGCCCCATAAACCAGCCATAGGCTGCGGCTACCGGTAATAATAAAAACAGCAGCTCTAACATAAACTAGCGTGGGTCCGCTGGTTTGCGCAGCCAACCTTTAGCTTTGCGTTGCAACGAATACAACAGGGCGATCAGCAAACCGAGCAACAGGCCCAGTAACAGGAATAGTAGCGCGATATCGACGACGCGTAACTGTATGCTGACAATAAGAAGATGTAAATCAGCCATTTGCTGATTAATTGAACCAAAAAGCACCCCCACTACAACCAGGGCTACTATTACTGCGATAAAAAGTAGTCTGCGCAAGGGAAACTCCGTTTACGCCTGCAAACACTAAAGTTTGAGGATCAGGTGTTAGCTTTTACCCGGTCACGTAACTCTTTGCCCGGTTTGAAATGTGGGACGTACTTTCCATCCAACTCCACTTTGTCGCCGGTTTTTGGGTTACGGCCAACACGTGGGGCACGGTAATGCAGCGAAAAACTGCCGAAACCGCGGATCTCTATACGTTCATTAGAGGACAGAGATTGTGCCATCTGCTCGAGGATTTCTTTAACTGAAGCTTCAACATCCTTGACCTGAATATGGGGGAAATCAGTAGCTAATTTTTCAATTAATTCAGACTTGGTCATAGACCCTCCGGCAAACCTGCTAATGAATAAAGCAGGAGGCAAATGCCTCCTGCCTTGTCAGCAATTAATCCTGCTTCTGGGCAGCTTTAAATGCTTCAGCCATAGCATTACCACCAAAATCAGCTTCTTGTTGCTTGCTGTTGATAGTATCCATAGCTTCTTTCTCTTCAGCTTCGAACTTCGCTTTGATTGACAGGCTGATCACGCGGTTTTTGCGGTCAACACCCATTAAACGAGCTTCAACTTCTTCGCCTACTTTCAGTACAGTAGTGGCATCTTCGATACGC
>CAZEGA010000256.1:4451-4699 GCA_964511675.1 uncultured Rheinheimera sp. | reverse complement strand
CGACCCCCACCATGTCAAGGTGGTGCTCTAACCAGCTGAGCTAAGGACGCACACTTTTTGTTAACTGCCGCAGAGGGATGCGCGGCTGACAACGGCGGCTATGTTATTGTGCCGCTGCAGCCTTGGCAAGTGTTTTTCTGTTGCTGTTGTGTGTTTGGTGTATTTTTAGCCGCATTTGTGCTTACTGTTGTGTTGTCAGTTTAAGCGGGCACTGGCTATCCAGCGTTTGCCACCACTTGATATGGCTG
>CAZEGA010000256.1:0-4441 GCA_964511675.1 uncultured Rheinheimera sp. | reverse complement strand
TGCTGAGCTCTTCGCGCATTGACCGGTAAGTCTGATTAAACCGCTGTTCCAACTGGCTGCTAAGTGGTGTATCAGCATAAAGGCCGGATAACAATGGCCAGATCTGTTGCTGATAGTCACTTAGCTCTGCACTGTAGCGTTGTATCTCGCGGACAAAGAACAGGTTGAACACCCTGGCCAGGATGGTCAGTTGCTCTGTTTCCTGTCCGGCAGGGCATAAGCTTCTTGCATTGTGCTGTTTGGTCATCACATTAAGCTGTGCCAGTTTATGCTGGCTGACACGCAGGCTGATTTGTAAGCGGGCAATAAAATTATATTGATACAGCAGTTGCAACTGTTGTTCGATATCAACTGCGCTGGCAGCCTGCCAGTTTTGCCCGGCAATAAACTGCTTTAGCAAAGCGAGTTCGGATAAGGCGGCAACGGTTGCATTTAAACCGGCCGCCTGCTCCAGTGGCAGGGGATTGCCGATACCCAGTAATTCTTTACGCAGGGTGTTGTCGGTTAGCAGCATATTGGCAAACGCGGTGTGTATGCTTTGCTGTTTTTGCTGATAAATCTGCTGTAACTGGGCCAGCAGGCTGGTGTCGCCCCAGCTTTGCTGTAAACAGCGCTCCAGCCGGTGCAAAAAGCGCAGTTCATAGTTCAGTTGTTTGCTGCCGGTATAGACCTTACCTAAACTGCTGTTGCGCTCGCCAATCAGGCTATCAAGGCCACATTGGCGGGTAAAATGGGCCGAGATCAGGCTAAGGCGTAAATCTGGCAGTGGCTGTTTAATGTCCCGCGCCTGGCTAAGTGGCACCGCTGGCGGCATAGTGCTGTCTGGTATGGGCGTGTCCAGCAGCCGCGCCATTTTCTGCTGGTAATTATCCAGCGCCTGTTCGCCATTGTATTGCGTGCAGGCGCTGATGCTAAGCAGCAGTGGTAGCAGCCATACTTTCATGTTCCAACCTGTGTATTGTGCGCTTTAAAATGATGGACAGCAGCACGGCGGCTACGGTTAAACCGGCAATAATACCAATCCAGAAACCGTGTGGCCCCATAGGTGCAACCAGCCAGTTGGTTAAACCTAATACGGCGCCAAGGCCAAAGCCGATTGGCCAGTATGCAATAAGCGTAATAAAAAATACCGGTTTGGTCACTTTCATACCGCGCAGGGCACAGGCTGATACCACCTGTACTGCATCAGAAAGCTGATAAAAACAGGCCAGGATCAGCAGTGAGCTTGCTAGCGCTATCACCTCAGGGTTGGGCGAGTACAGTGCAGCAATATAACCACGCAGTAAAAAGGTTGCCAGGGCGATAAAACAGGACATTACCATGGCCAGCACTATGGCAGTAGAAATGGCTTTTTTCAGCTCCAGCACATTTTGCTGGCCGACAAGATGCCCGACGCGAATGGTGGCGGCTAGCCCCAGCGACAGCGGCAGCATAAATACGATAGCACTGTAGTTTTGCGCTACCTGATGGCCGGCTACCATAACTGGCCCAAGGTGTACTATTACCAGCGGAATACAGGCAAACAGGGTAACCTCAAAGAAGATAGAGAAAGCAATGGGCGTACCGATACAGATGATCTGCCAGATATCTTTAATATTAACCGCATAGCTTTGCGGGTGCTGGCGATAAGGCCGGGTAGCGCGGCTACACCAGCCATACACCAGCATGGCAATAAACATGGCCACAAACACTAAACTGGTGGCGATACCGCAACCGGCCCCACCCAATGCCGGCATGCCCAGCTTGCCGTAAATGAAGATATAGTTAGCCGGAATATTCACCAGGATACCGACAAAGCTGATCCACATACTGGCTTTGGTGTAGCCAATGCCTTCAAACAGATTGCGCATAACCATATAGCCGGCGGCCGGAAATAAACCGAAACTGACGTAGTACAGATAATCCAGCGCTTTTTGCCGTAGTTCGGGTTCCATATCCAGCATATTGATCGGCGTTTCTATAAACCGCATCAATACAAACAACAAGGCGGACAGCAACAGCGCCAAATACATACCCTGCAAAGTAAAATGGGTAACCGGGCGGGTTTGCTTGCTGCCGAAATATTGGGCAATAATTGGCGTAAGTGCCAGCAGCAGGCCCTGCATGGTCAGCACTACCGGCAACCATAAGCCACAGGCTACGGCAATAGCGGCCATATCCACCGCGCTATAGCGCCCGGCCATCACGGTATCGACAAAATACATCATGGTCTGGGTCAGCTGGGCCAGTACTATGGGGCCACAGAGTTTTAATAAGGTTCTGGCTTCAAAACGGGAAAAAGGTAGCATAGGGCGTCTGTTGTACCTGCAGCGTTAATGGCGCGCAATGTAGCATAAATGGGGGCCTATGTTTACCGGATCAGCTCAACACCACAGTGCCAACGGTTGAACGTATTATGGCTGGGTGCTTTGCTACAGCAGCGGCTCAGTAGTATTGTTCATCGTCGGCGTCGATAAACAGCTGTACGCTGTGGTGCTGCTCGTCTTTATGCACCCGTACATGGATAGGATTGCAGCAGTTACTGCAATCTTCAATATAGTCCTGATCGTCGTCGGTCACTTCTACACTAAGGTGCACAGTGTGGCCGCAAAACGGACAGCTTATGGTCTGCTGCAGAAGGTTCATGTTTCCTCCTTACGTCAGTTAGGTTCAGGCTTTACTGCCGTTGCTTAGGCTACGCCCGCCATCTACCGTAATAATCTGGCCGGTAATATAAGGTGACTGCAACAAAAACAGTACGGTATTGGCGATATCCTGTGGCGAACCCAGCTGTTGCAGCGGGATTTGCCGCAAAATGGCCGCTTTATCCGGTTCACTTAACTGTACTGATTGCTCCGTCGGCCACAGAATAGCGCCCGGTGCTATGCCATTCACTCTTATTGTAGCCGCTAATTCGCAGGCCAGTGATTTCGTCATCATTAATAGTGCGGCTTTGGCCATACAATACAGGCTGTGTTGTGGCAGCGGTTTTTCCGCGTGGATATCGACCATATTTACGATAGCACCACGCTGTTTTGCCAACTCCGGTGCTAACGCCAGGCTTAAAAAATAGGGGGCTTTAACATTAGAGCCAAATAAGTCCTGCCACTGTGCGGTGGATGCCGTAGCAACCGGTGTCGGATAAAAGCTCGAGGCATTATTCACCAGGACGTCTAACCGGCCAAAACAGGCAACCGCATCTGCTGCCAGGCTGGGCCAGTAGTGTTCGTCAAGCAAATCTGCCTGCAGTACTGCTGCACTGTCAGGGCGCTGCCGGTTCAGTGTTTGCGCCAGGGCATCAGCTTCATCGCGTGAGCGGTTACAGTGAATAATCACGTTATAGCCGGCATTATGCAATGTGGTAATAATATGGCGGCCAAGGCGCCTGGCACTACCGGTTACCAGGGCAGCCGGGTGCTCAGATGTTTTCAGCATGTTTGCGTCTCTGCAGATACTGTGCTGGCGTTATAGCGTTGCCCGGCACAAAGGGATCAATAAAATAACTGCTTAATCATCTCCTGTGCCTGCACCAGATAAGCACCACGGAACAAATAAGCGTGGTTAAGAACATGGTACAGATTATAAAGATCTTTGCGCTCAGTAAAAGCGTTATCCAGCGGATAGAGCTCGTTGTATGTCTGATAAAAAACATCGGGAAAACGACCAAACAGCGAAGTATAGGCAATATCTGCTTCCCGGTCACCGAAATAACAGGCCGGGTCGAATACGGCAGGGCTGTCGCCACTAAAACCGACATTGCCGCGCCACAGATCACCATGCAGTAAACTGGGTGCCGGCTGATAATGATGCAGCCGCTGCCGGCACTGCTCTACCAGATAATCTATTTTGCCAAAGCCAAACCCCTGCTCCAGTAATAACTGCAACAGCCAGCCCAGGCGTTGTTCGGAGAAAAAACTGCCCCAGTTACTTTGCCATTTATTCGGCTGTACCGTGCTGCCCAGCATATTGTCCCAGTCAAAACCATACATGGCCTGATCATGCTGTTTGTGCAGCAAGGCCAGTTGTTGTGCCAGGTTGTGCCAGCCATTGACACTTTCACCGTGCAATGCCAGGTATTCCAGCACCAGAAAGGCTTTATCGACGGTTTGCCCTGTGCAAATTACCGCCGGTACCCTGATACAGTGTGCCTGTTGCAGGGTATGCAGGCTCAGGGCTTCCGTTGCAAATTGTTCCAGCTGTTCGCGTTGGTTTAATTTGACAAAATACTGCTGCCCCTTGCCGCTGACATGCCAGGCCAGATTAATGCTGCCACCATTCAGCTGTATTTTATCGGTAATTTCAAAATCACTATCCAGTTCGCTGTTAATATGTTCAGCAATGGCCTGCCACATGCGTTATCTCCGTATTGCGCTGTGCTATCAGTATGGCTGATAAAGCAAAAATTTCACGGCGTGGATTTAACTCGTGTTGTGTAGTCAAGCCGGCGGCCGGATGTTACTAT
>CAZEGA010000255.1:0-4713 GCA_964511675.1 uncultured Rheinheimera sp. | reverse complement strand
CTTCAAGCGCATCGGCGATGGCGCGCACCAGGTCGGCAATGCGCTTACGCACGGTATCCAGCGGCATAAAGATCAGATCGTCCTGATCATTGCCCTGGGTGTTCTGGCCTTTACCCTTAAGCACCCCGATCACGGTGACCGGCAATTTATTCACCCTGATCGTCTGGCCCAGGGCATCGGCCTCGCCAAACAGCTCGCGTTTTACCGTTTGCCCCAGCACAGCAACGCGGCCGGCGCTGCTTAATTCACTGTCGCTGAAGGTGCGGCCTTCAGCCAGTTGCCAGCTTTGGGCGGCATAAATGCTGTTATTGACGCCCTGGACTTCCGGTGCCCAGTTCAGGTTGCCGTATATCAGCTGCGCACTGGCGCGCAGGGTAGGGGCGGCTACGGTCACCTGCGGGATCTGTTGCTCTATGGCCAGCGCATCCATTTCGGTCAGGCCCTGGTTGCTGCCACTGGCTGCGCGGGCCCCGCCGGCAAAGCGGCCACGGGCAAATACCACAAACACATTGCCGCCCAGGTTTTTAATTTGCTGATCCACGTCGTAGCGGGCGCCCGCACCCAGCGCCAGCATAATGATTACGGCCGCGACACCGATAATAATGCCCAGCATGGTCAGCATACTGCGCAGTAAATTCACCCGCAATGCCACCCAGGCTACCTGTAATAATGTCAGACTGTTCAACTGGCTACCTCCTGCAGACGTGCCCGGCGAAACTGGGCCAGTGCCTCAGCCGCATTCAGCGGTACTGACGCTTTATCGCTGATCAGCATGCCGTCACGAAACAGCAGCTGGCGGCTGGCAAAGGCGGCGATATCCGGCTCATGCGTAACCAGCACTATGGTTTTGCCCTGCTGGTGCAACTGCTGGAATAACTGCATAATTTCCAGCCCGGTTTCGGTGTCCAGTGCGCCGGTAGGCTCATCGGCCAGTAACAGCGCCGGCTGGTTTACCAGTGCCCGGGCAATAGCCACCCGTTGCTGCTGGCCGCCAGACAGTTGTGATGGCTGATGATCAATGCGCTGTGCCAGCCCCACCAGCGTTAATGCCTGCAGCGCGCGCTGCCTGGCCTGCTGCCGTGGCGTATTGTTGTACAACAGCGGCAGCATCACATTATCCAGTGCGCTGGTACGGGGTAGTAAATTAAACTGCTGAAACACAAAGCCAATGTATTTATTGCGCATTTGTGCGGTTTGCTGTGCCGACAGGCCGGTAACGGCTTCGCCCTGTAGTGTCAGGCTACCGCTGTCTGGCTGGTCCAGGCAGCCCAGCATATTCATAAAAGTAGACTTGCCGGAGCCGGACGGGCCCATTACCGCAATAAACTCGCCGTTGTTGATCTGTACACTGACACCGGCCAGCGCGGCCACGGTCTGGCCACCGAGCCGGTAGCTTTTTTTCAGCGCCTGACATGCAATCACTGCTGGCATATTTATTCCACCCTGACAGCCCGGACAATAACGCTGTCGCCCGGGCTTAACTCACCCGGCAGCAGTTCACTGTATTCATCATTACTCAGGCCAACGCGCACACTGACCCGCTCCGGCTCGCCGGCCGCATTTTTACGCCATACTTCAGCCACAGTACCGCTGTCGTTGTCGCGGCTGTCGCGTCTTTTCTGCAGCAATTGCTGATAGTGCTGGTATTCCTGCTCCGAGAGGATGCTTTGCAGTGCGTTTTGCTGTTTTTGCCGCTCGCGGGCAAAGCGTTCGCGGGCATCACCCGCCGGGCCGGCTGCCGGGTTATCCCTGGCCTGACGCATGGCGGCGGCAGATTCGGCAAACAGGCTGCGTACTTTGGCTGCTTTATCGGCGCCAAGCTTAAGCTCGTCAATCAGGGTTTGCGCCATATCCGGCCGCTGTGCTGCACTACTGGCGGTGCTGCCGGCAGGTTTAAACCGCAGGGCAACATTGGGCAGGCGCAACACCCCGCTTTTACGGCCCAGTACGATATTGATATTGGCCGTCATGCCCGGTAATAACAGTTGCTGCTGGTTGGGTGCATCAATAATAACTTTGTAGGTGACAACATTATTGCTGTTGGTTGCCGCTTTACGCACCTGGGATACGGTGCCGTTAAAAGGCCGGTTCGGGTAGGCGTCTACCTGAAAGCGCACACTCTGGCCCTGCTGTACTTTGCCAATGTCAGCTTCATCAACGTCGGCTTCTATCTGCATCTGGGATAAATCCTGCGCTATGGTAAACAGGGTCGGTGCCGACAGGCTGGCTGCGACGGTCTGGCCAATGTCTACCTGGCGGTCTATCACAGTGCCGTTAACCGGTGAGCGGATCACGGTGCGGTCTAAATCCAGCTGGGCCTGCTCCAGCTGGGCGTTGCGCTGCAGCAGCTGCGCATCGGCGCTCTGAATTTGCGCTTTAGCCAGGCTGAGCTGGGCTTTAGCGGTTTCATAACTGGCCAGGGCGTTGTCCAGTTCGGTCTGGTTAGTCAGTTTTTGCCGCATCAGTTCCTGCTGCCGCTGCCAGGCGCGGTCTGCACGGTTGAGCTCGGTTTGTGCTTTCAGCAGATTGGCCTGTTGTTGCGCCAGGCTGGCCTGTGCCATTACCACGTCAGCTTCGGCCTGGCGCATGCGGGCAACATAGCTTCTGTCGTCCAGTTTGGCAATCGCCTGGCCTGCACTCACATCGGCATTAAAATCAACATATAACTCGGTGATCAGGCCCGATACTTCTGTACCTACCTGCACCGTCACCACGGCTTTGGTGGTACCGGCAGTATTGACCACACTTTCAATATCGCCCTGGCCCAGGGCCTGGGTCTGGTAAGCAACTTTAGTGTCAGCTGTAGTGCCCAGTTGCCATAGCGCCAGCGCGGCTACAGCGATGACAACGGCAAAAATCCAGTAACGCACGGTTTTTACTCCTTAAACTTATACTGCGGCAACTATACCAGCCAGCCGCTAATGGCAAAGCCAGCGGCGGGTAAAGGTTATGTAAAGGCAGAAAAATATAAAAAAGTTTAACCCTTTTTGCCGCAGCCGGGCGTCTGAACTAATAACCATCAGGTTAAAGGAGACGCAACATGTTATTACTACAGCCATCATCTGCTTACCCTGTCCGCAGTGCCAAACTGGTATCGGCCATCGCAGGGGCACTGGGTATTACCTTTGTATTGTTTGCAACGATGCAGCAACTTATCGCGGTAAAAGGCGCGCCGCCCCGGCAGGTTACTGATATGCCGGTTGTTACCTTGTATGAGCCGGTTAAAGGAACAGAGCTTGCGGTTAAACAGGCCATGCCGAAAATGCCTGAGCCCAAACTGCGGGATTTGCCCCCGGCCACACCGGCGCCGGTTGATACTGTCAGTATCAGCCCGGACGGGTTTAATATTACCGCGCCAAAGCTGGCCAAAATGTCTGGCCGTGACGGGTTAAATCAGGCCGACAGGGCTGCCACGCCGCTGGTGCGCATAGAGCCGCGCTACCCGGTGCATGCCGCGCGGGATGGTATCAGTGGCTGGGTTCAGCTGGGGTTTAGCATAGATGAAACCGGTGCTGTAACCGATGTTGTAGTACTGACAGCCGAACCTGCCAGAATCTTCGACAGAGAGGCGATAGCGGCATTAAAACGCTGGAAATACCAGCCAAAACGGGTAGATGGCATAGCAGTAAAGCAAACCGGTATGCAGGTTCAGCTCGATTTCAATCTGGACAACGGCTAATCTGAACAGTAACAGCGGCAGCACAAGGAGCGTTGTATGGCATTATCCTTTTTCTGGCAAGGTGCTTTGCGGGCAGAGTTAACTTCTGAACAGCTGTATGAACGTTACTGTGAGCACGCTGATGTCAGCGCGCTGGAACAATTGATTACCCTGCATGGTAACGAGCTGTATCACTTTTTGCTGCGCCAGTCTGATCGGGCACTGGCCGAAGATATCAGCCAGCAATGCTGGCTGAAGCTGGTGGCTAACAACGCCGGCTTTGCCGGCCAGAGCAGTTTTAAAACCTGGTTGTTCAGCATAGCGCGGCACAGCCTGATAGATGAGCTGCGCCGGCTGCAGCGCTGGCAGTGGCAGGCACTGGACGATGACACTGCAACGGCACCGTTATGCCTGGCAGAGCAACTGGCACAACAGCAGCAGCGGCTGCAGTTCAGCGAGCGGGTAACGATGTTACCGTTTTTGCAGCGCGAAGCACTGATGTTACAACTGGAAGGCTTTTCACTGACCGACATCAGCCAGATCACCGCCCAGCCGGTTGAAACGGTAAAAAGCCGCCTGCGCTATGCCAGGCAGTATTTACAGCAGGGTTTTTCTGCTGCGGCCGTGGAGTAAATTATGCAAACACCTGAGCAATTTGAACACGAGCTGAAGCAGCAATATCAGCATGACAAGGCACTGCACCCGCTGCCGGAAAAAGTCCGCCGGGTTATTCTGCAGCGGGCGGCGCTGTACCGGCGGCCGCGCTGGCAGTTTAGCTGGCGCAGTATGCAACTGGCGCTAAGTTGCGCCTTGCTGCTGGTGCTGGGCTATTTACTGCAGCTGCCACAACCGCAGCCGGCGCCGCTGTATTATCAGCTGGTGGTAACACACAGTGATGATTTTCGTGAAGTGCAGCAGCATAGTGTCAGTGCACTGATGCCGGCTGATCCGATCTCAAAGCAGTACCAGCAGTATGTTGCCAATACCGCGCGCAGCGAAGCCTTTCACCGCCAGACCGGGTTGCTGCAGCAGCATCAGCAGCAATGGCAAATTAC
>CAZEGA010000254.1:0-4716 GCA_964511675.1 uncultured Rheinheimera sp. | reverse complement strand
CTGTCGGGATTTGAAGTAAGCCGCTTACGCCGTATTTACAAAAAAGTTTACTAAGTATTTAGCAGGCAAAGTTCCCTTGCCAGAAGCAGGGCAGACTTTGCACCGGGATTTGATATTAAAAGGATTTGTCGTTAGCAATTAGTTTGGTCTTGTAGAAAATTACTCCCCCCTTTTTTTAAAATTGAACGTTATAGAAAAACAATAATTAAATTATAAGGAAGAATATGAGCAACACACTTTTTAAATCACTAATAATAACCTCAATGGCCTTTTGTGGTTCAGCCAATGCGGCTGATTGCAGTGATGTCTCAAAAGTTATTGCAAAAAAGCTTCAGGACGCCTATGTGATTGAAGCAACAGCAACAAAGTTATCTCAGTTATTAAATTCTCAACCTTTCCTTACCCGCTGTAGCAAACAAAAATCGGCTGAACATATTGCGGATTTTATGACCACAGAACTCAATAAAATCGCCAACGATAAACATCTCTCTGTTGTTTATGATCCGCACACCAATGGGGTCAAGCCTTGCTTTTTGCAGTTGAGAGAAAATGAGAAAGGAAAACATGCAAAAAGCAAGGCTTGACCCTACAGTTTTATTACCTGCTGATCGACCAGCAAAATATCCACCTGCACTACTACCCGTTGCAGTTTGCCCATCAGCATATCCAATGCCATGTGGTTTGGGTTATCGGGGTATAGCAGAAATAAGTAATATTAATACTTCCAGCTCACGTTTGCACAATATTGAGCTGTGACTATTTTCATATTGTTATAATTGTAGTCAGGTGTCCATTCTCCGTCTTTGGTAATAAGATTATTCATTCCAAACTTTCTGAGATCGTCTAACGAGTATGTAAAACCAGCCAGCTTTTTAATTTGTAACATATTTAGTGTTTTATCCATAAGTGTAACCTGATCGATACCACAAACAGTTACTAATGGAGTGATACCAACTGCTGAGAAAAAGTCACTTTCCAACTTACGCCAATGGACATAGTTTTCATTGTTTTCCAGAACCTGCCTGCTGACATCATCCTGATAAGAGCTACCGTGCCATAATAGCAGCGAGTTTTTTGATAAAAAAACTTTGGCAGCCGCAGGGACAATATAGTTAGCACATGAAGAGGCGCAAATTTTCCCGATATGGACATCAACTTTATCTGAATGTAAGCGATAGGCCAGCTGGATAGCACTGTCAACATTGCCACCAGGCGAGGTTATAAAAAAACTATTAACCTTATGCGTATCAAATAATTCTAAAGCAGTCTCGGTCTTTTGACTTGTTATTGAGCCAATGTAAAAAACCTTCCCCTCTTGAAAATATACTTCATCCGCTATGGCCAGTTTTTGCTGAGCATTATTTTGAACAGTAGAGCAAGAGCACAATATTAATGGTAGAATTGAGCTGCAAATTTTTGATGTATAATTCATTGCTATTTGTCTCTGGTGTAAATAAAAAGATACAGATGAAAATCAATTTTCTGGAGCTTGTGTCGGCATGTCAGAGCTTAATTTTCCCCTAATAAGAACATGAAAATAACATCGATAAGTTTCAATATTATTCATTCTGTATCCGAAAGTATAAGAGGGATGTGGTTTTAACACGGTAAGTGGTCTGTATCCGTTGTCATTGCTTCGGTCTGATAATACTGCGCTATACGTTGATCTTTCACCTGCCAGCGCTGGTTCAGCCAACACTGGAAGCGCTCGCGAAAGGCGGCATCATTAAAGTAATCACCGATAACCTGCTGGTCGACCGGCAGTACTTCAACCTGCACTACAACCCGCTTTAATTTGCCCATCAGCATATCCAGCGCTACATGATTCGGGTTGTCCGGGTACAGCAGGGTAAAGTCGAGAATGGCGTTAAACTGCTCGCCCATACTGGCCAGCGTAAAGGCTATGCCACCGGCCTTCGGTGGCAGTAGATAGTGAAACGGGCTGCGTTTTTGCTGCTTTTTGCCTGCCGTAAAACGGGTGCCTTCAACAAAGTTGATAATAGTGGTGGGTACGGTTTTAAATTTCTGGCAGGACTGGCGGGTGGTTTCAATATCCTTGCCTTTCAGCTCCGGGTTTTTCGCCAGTGTTGCGGCGCTGTAGCGCTTCATAAACGGCATATCCAGCGCCCAGCAGCCGGTGCCTAAAAAGGGCAGCCATTTCAGTTCGTCTTTTAAGAAAAACTTGGGTTCAGGAATACGGCTATGGGCGACGGTGCTGACAACCGGAATATCCAGCCAGCTTTTATGGTTGGATATCAATAAATACCAGCTGGCCTGGTCCAGCGTCTGTACGCCGGTAATTTGCCAGTCGGCCTGGTTAAACAGGTTAATCAGCGCGGTATTGACCGTGGTCCAGCCGCGGTAACAGCCTTTGCCGGCAACCGCGGTCAGACGGTGCACGGTGTTAAATGGCAGCAACAGTTTGATAATGCCAAGCGGTGTAACCAGGATACCCCAGCACGCCAGATTCAGGATAAACAGGCTGAAACTGAAAGGGAATAACAACCAGCCCGGTAAAAAACTTAACATTACTGCTTAACTCCCTGTGCTAATGCCGCCAGCTGCTGGTCTTTTTGCTGCCATAACCGGTTAACCCACAACTGGAACCGCTCGCGGTACTGGGCATCGTTATAGTCACCCAGCAGGTCTGGGGTAACGGGTAATACCTTAACCTGCACCGTTATATCACGAACCTTGCCGGAAATATAATCCCAGAAACTGGGAATGCCTTTCGGGTAGTGAATAGTGATATCAAGAATTTTATGCAGTTGCTCACCCATAGCGCCCAGCACAAAAGCCACACCACCGGCTTTGGGTTTTAGCAGATACCGGTACGGTGATTGCTGTTTGTCATGCTTGTCTGCGGTAAAGCGGGTGCCTTCGACAAAGTTCATGATGGTGACAGGTTTAAAACGAAACTTACGGCAGGCTTTACGTGTGGTTGCAATATCCTTACCTTGTAAATGCGGATTTTGCCTGAGAAAGCTTTTGCTGTAGCGCTGCATAAACGGGAAATCCAGCGCCCACCAGCACAGGCCTAAAAAAGGCACATAAATCAGCTCTTTTTTCAGAAAGAACTTAATAAACGGAATTTTGCGGTTAAACACTTTCTGTAGCACCAGGATATCGGCCCAGGACTGGTGGTTGGCCAGCACCAGATACCAGTCCTGGCGTGACAATTTTTCCAGCCCGCTAACGTGCCAGCGGATACGGGTAAACAGGCGGGTGGTAATGTTATTCACGCTGATCCAGGCCACGGCGCAGGCATCCAGCAGCCAGGTGATCCAGCTTTGCCAGCGGGCCACCGGCGGCAGCTTCAGCAGCGCCAGCAGCATAACCGGTACAAACCAGAATAGTGTATTCAGCACATACAGTAATAACGACAGCACGCCGCTGACAGGGCGGGGAAGAAAATGCAACATAACTTTACCTGTTAACCTGTGCCGGTTTTTGTCCGGCCGAAATAATAACAGCAGGCAAGCCTGCTGTTAACACATCCGATGAGTAACTAGTTTACCCTAATCTTCAAAATAGGTGTAACCATAAACGCCGGCTTTCAGTTCATCCAGCAGTTCATCTTTACGGCCATCGGCCATATCCAGTTTTGCCAGCTGCTTGGTGTAGGATGCAATCAGTTTTTTCGCATCAAACTGTACATAGCGTAATACGTCGGCCACGGTATCGCCTTTGATGATATTGGTCAGCTTATAGCTGCCATCGTCAGTCAGTTCCACATGCACCGAATCGGTATCGCCAAACAGGTTGTGCAGGTCACCGAGAATTTCCTGGTAAGCACCGACCATAAACATACCCAGTAAATACTGCTGATCTTCTTTGTACAGCGGCAGTGGCAGGCTGGGCTCTATGCCGTTACCATCGGCGTAGCTTTTCAGCTGGCCGTCAGAGTCACAGGTAATATCCTGAATAATGGCGCGGTGATCCAGCGGCTCGTTCATCCGTTCCAGCGGCATGACCGGGAACAGCTGATCAATACCCCAGGCATCCGGCATTGACTGGAACAGCGAGAAGTTAACAAATAACTTATCGGCCAGTTTTTCATTCAGCTCATCGTGAATAGAGCGGTGTGAGCGTGCTGCCATATCCAGATTGGCTTTCACTTTGTTAATGGTGGCAAAGTAAATTTGCTCCAGCAGTGACCAGTCTTTCAGCGTCAGCAAGCCATGCACATACTGGGCATGGGCATCGGTAAAATAGTGCACGGCATCGTGGTAGGCTTCCACTGCAGTACGGGGGGTGACATTCTGGTAGGCCTCCCACAGGCCAAGGATCACTGTCGGTGAGTCTTCACTCGGTTCCGGCAGGTTAACCAGCCCAGGCGCGCGCTCAATGTCGATGGCATCGGTAACCAGCACAGCGTGGTGTGCTGTCATCGCGCGGCCGGATTCGGTAATAATGTTCGGGTGCGGCAGGTCGTACTCGTCGCAGACTTCTTTTAAGCCGTTCACCACATTACGGGCATATTCGTACATGGTGTAGTTCATCGAGCAGGCCGAGCGCGATTTAGAGCCCTCGTAATCGACGCCCAGGCCGCCGCCGACATCGACAGTGCTGATAGGCACGCCCAGGGTTCGCAGTTCGGCATAGTGGCGCGCACATTCGCGGATGGCATTGTGAATATCGCGGATATTGGCAATTTGGGAACCGATATGGAAGTGTACTAACTGTAACAAGTCCAGCTTGCCGGCATCACGCAGG
>CAZEGA010000253.1:0-4754 GCA_964511675.1 uncultured Rheinheimera sp. | reverse complement strand
CCCTGCCCGGCCGAAGTGACCATGGCAGAACTGGTCAGCCAGCTTGTACCCAGCATGGAAATGGTGCGCATGGTCAGTTCCGGTACTGAAGCCACGATGAGTGCCATCCGGCTGGCCCGCGGCTATACCGGGCGCAATACTATAGTTAAATTTGAAGGCTGCTACCACGGCCATGCCGATTCGCTGCTGGTTAAAGCCGGTTCCGGCGCCCTGACGCTGGGCGTACCCAACTCCCCCGGCGTACCGGCCGACTTTGCCAAATACACCCTGACCAGTGAATTTAACAATTTGCCGCAATTAGAGCAGTTATTTACAGAACATGGCAGCGATATTGCCTGCATTATCGTCGAACCTGTCGCGGGCAATATGAACTGTATTCCACCGTTGCCCGGCTTTTTGCAAGGCCTGCGCCGCTTATGTGATCAGTACGGCGCGGTGCTGATTTTTGACGAAGTGATGACCGGTTTCCGGGTGGCACTTGGCGGTGCCCAGACCCTATATAACGTCAAACCGGACCTGACCACACTGGGCAAAATTATCGGTGGCGGTATGCCGGTAGGGGCTTTTGGCGGCAAGCGCGATATTATGCAGCATATTGCCCCTGTTGGCCCGGTATACCAGGCCGGTACACTGTCCGGTAACCCTGTCGCCATGGCTGCCGGGCTGGCTGCACTGAGTGAAATCAGTAAGCCAGGTGTTTACGATGTACTGACCGCCAAAACCACCCAACTGATCAACGGCTTTAAAGCGGCAGCTGACAGGCAGGGTGTCCCCTTGGCCATTAATCAGGTAGGGGGTATGTTTGGCTTTTTCTTTACCGGCGAAGCGACAGTGAGTAACTTTCGGCAGGCCACCCAGTGTAATACCGAGGCGTTTAAACGCTTCTTCCATCTGATGCTGGAGCAGGGTATCTACCTTGCGCCATCAGCCTATGAAGCCGGTTTCCTGTCGCTGGCACACAGTGATGCAGATCTGCAGCGCAGCATTGCTGCGGCTGAGCATAGCTTTAAGCAGCTCTAACGGCGGTTTTGCAACCAGACAATATCGGTGTCGTACGGCCGCTGCCGTACGACATACCCCAGGCCCTCGCCATTACTGTATATCGCCAGCGGTAGGACTGGCTGTGGCCAGGCCATTTTTGTTACCGCAGCGCTCTGCCAGGCATAGTGCTGCAGTGCATGTTGGTGTTTATCCAGCCAGTATAAGCCGCTGCTGTCAGTAAACCACTGTTCGGCACCCAACTGGCGCCAGTTAAGCCGCACCGGCAGGGCTGCAACCTTACCCGCCTGTAGCAGGGCAAGTTCATCCTGCCCGGCAAACTGCAGTACTATCCCGAACTCTGGCGCACAGCGCACATCAACCACATTGCGATTCAGCTTTTGCATGGTGCCGTTATGTTCCGCGAACAACTGCCAGCCAGTATCTGTCAGCGCGGTCCAGTACAAGGTGTTATCGCAGCTGGCAAAGCGGCCAGGCAAAGCGATATTTAACGGATAAGCGTTTATCTCCCCCGTCAGGCTGTTCAGGCGGTATAGCTGGTTGTTAATCAGTAGCAACAGCTGGCCGTTATGCCACAGCAGCTGTTGTATCTGTTGTTGTTCATTCAGCCTGGTTAGCTGTGTGCTGTCTTTGCCCTGTGCCAGCCACACCTGGGCATGGCCGGTGCGTTCTGACACAAAAGCAACACCCTGTTCAGATAGCGCCGGCAAACGTTCACTGCGGTTACTGATATGCCAGGGCGCAAACTGTAAAGGTACAGTCTGCCCTGTGCTGCTGACGCTATAAATGTCGGTGGTGTAGTCCAGATACTGCGTCGCCAGCACCTGCCCCGGTGCTCTGACTGCCTGCGCCAGAGTCGTGGTCAGGGTACCCAGCCGCTGTATTTCCATACTGTTCAGATCCAGGATTTCCAGTTCCCGGCCCGCCGGCGACAACAACAGCTGTGCCGGGCTCCACCAGGAAAACTGCGGCACCAGGTAAGGGAAAGCGGTAATCAATTCAGGCCGGCCACCCGGCAAGGCCAGACGATACAAAGCACTGCTGCTAAAACTTTGCTGCACCAGCAGATACAGCGTATCGTCAGAAACCAGCATCGCATCAAGCTGACGCCAGGTATGGGCAATGTGGTTAATTTCAACTGCAGCGGCAGCACCGGTTTCTGCGCTAAATAATACAATATCTGCCGAACCGGCCGCAGTGTCAGCCCATAGCCATTGCTGTTGCCAGCGCACCAGCCCGTGGGTCTGCATCTGATAACAGGGCCACAGCAGTTGCGGTTTTTCCTGCCCAGCCACCGGTAATAGTTGCTGGCGGTAGAACGCACAGCCCTGTTCCGTCGTACCGGCACGGAATAACAGCTGCTGTTCGTCCAGCCACACCGGTTGCGACAGTGCCAGATACTGCTGCGGCAGATGCTCTACTTTTAGATCAGGCAGGCTTTGAATACTCCAGTTCAGCAACTGCTGTTCCGGCGCCTGGTGCTGGTACACCACATAGTTGTAAGTGCTGTTCAGCAGCGGCCAGTATTCCTGACCACTGAGTGCACTTATCGGTGTAATGGTATCGGGTAAACGCACCAGTGGCGCCGCCGTGTATTTCGCCAGCACAAATGCCAGGCTGGCACAGCACACCAACACGATAACTGCAGTGGCGCTGATAAAGCGCCAGGGTACGCCAGATGGCTTTTCCGGGTAATGGCTAACATCCGTATCCGGCCGGGCAGGCTCTGCAATAACCGTGGCCTGGTTTTCAGGCGTAATCATCACTGCCGGTTTAATATCGGCCAACCAGCAATAGCCCTTTTTCGATACTGTAGCAATATAACCCTGCTGCCTGGCATCATCGCCCAGAATTTTGCGCAAGGCGCCAACGGCACGCATTACCGCCGCATCGGTACCTTCGTTTGCCGGCCAGACTTTTTCAATCAGCGTATCTTTGGCCAGTAATGTATTGGGATGGCGTAAGAAAAAATTCAGCAGGCTGTGTAAGCGGGGTTCCAGGCGGTGTATTTGCCCGCCCTGAGCACTGGTGTTTGCAGACCATAACCGGCCGTGCACGACCTGATAGTACCAGTCGCCAATCTGTACCACCGGGTCCAAATTTGACATTAAGGTCCGCCCAACATATCAATGTTGGGGCGGATTATACCTTAAGCGTCAGAAATGTTTAGCATTTCTAATTGTAAAGCAAGATGTCAGGCCATTTTGTTATCTTTGGCTTTATCCTGCGTATCCACTTTTTTGTCTTTAGGCTGCAGCACAGGGCTGTAGTTGTCCGGATCGCATAGTGGAAAAATCAGACAAGCATATAAACCGTCAAGTGTTGGGCTGACTGAAGTTTCATCTACGGGTTGTGATGCTGTAGATGTGCCAATTAAAAACGCCATTGCAGTAATAGATAAAAGTTTCATATGCAAGTCCTCTAGTTATGTTTGCCTGACTAAAACTAGAGGAACCTGCTAAATAAACTCTATGATTTTAATATAAATAACTTATAAATAATCGATTACCCGCTCAAGAGCGCCTATATCCATATCTGCAAGTTCATATTCCAGAATATAGATATGCTGTTCATCAGCACTGACACTAAAACGCCCCAACGTCATTTCACTGACAATGGAGGAGATAGTGTTCGTTTTCAGGTCATAATAAAACAGGCCATAGCTAAGTTCAGTTACCAGCTTGGCAAAATAAATACCATTACGCTTTAACTGAAATTTAGTCAGGATCTGCGTATCAGGTAGCTGAAAGTCCAGCTCTATCGGATTTGAGTCTGAATACTGCAGATAAAGTTTCTTGCTATTACTGTCCCGCCAAAACACATAATCGGCATCATAACTCTGAAAATAGAATTCTTTTTCGCCCGCCATAGTGCTTCTACTTTGCAGATCTGCGGCATTAATCTCTTTTATTCGCCATTTGCCCTGTAGCACTTCAGGAATATAAATCGTTTTACTATCCCGGCTCCAGGACGGCATGCCAAGCACAACACCTTCTGAGCCGGTAATTTTTTCATAGTGGCCATCAAGATCATATAAAAAGATTTGCTGATTTAAATGCACCAGAATTTTTTCACCATCGGGCGCAAACACCAGACTGCGTATACGTTCACGTTCAGAAAAATTGGTGAGTTGCTTCTGGGAGTTATCCGGATACATCAGCCAGACCTGGGGCAAACCAGAGCGCCTTGATACTACAGCGAGGGGGCTGCCAGGGTGCGGATTAGCTTCAATTAATGTTTCGTTACGATTCGAGCTGAAAACAGATTCATTAACCTTCTCAGTATTGAAGATGCTGTTGGCAATTCTTTTTGGATTAATACGGGAAAAATTACCAATTGAGGCAACAAGACTGCCAGAGTGTGTTACCTGTATTTCGCTGGCATTCATATCAGTATAAGCAAAAAGGCTAACGTCACCGTTTAAAGTAACCTTACTAATTGTCGTAGCAGAAGACGGAAACAAGATGTACCTGTCGTGTAAATCCCAATCAACATTACCGGGGTAAGCATCCACCACGTTAGTAATAAGCCGGCTTGCTCTGGTTGCAAGATCAACTGTCCAGATTTGCGCCACACCTGCAGATTCACGTAAAAAAGCTATTTTATCCCCTTTGCGGGAAAACCGGGCGCTATAATCACCAAAACTGCTCACCGGGGGGGCGGTCAGTTTTTCTATCGACCCCGAGTTGAATGATAACAAACTTAATGTCATTTGCTTTTCATTATCACGCATTTCCGGGTAAACCAGATAATTA
>CAZEGA010000252.1:0-4762 GCA_964511675.1 uncultured Rheinheimera sp. | reverse complement strand
TGCCGGGGGTAACAGCAGTATCCGGTGCTTTATTACAGCCGGTTAATAGTGCCGAGCTTAACAGCACGGCCAGGGTAAGACGCGATAGCATGGTATTTCCTTATATCAGGGTGAAACACAACGCCGCGACTGCCTGCACTGCGGCAACTCATAGTGACTTAACAAACTAACATAAAACTAGCGCAAGAATTTCTGCACATAAGTGCAACTGGCAAGGATCTGATATTGCTGTGCCCTGGCCCAGCTCAGGCCGTGGCGCACCAGTTGTTCTGCCAGCCCCTGGCCGCGAAATGCAACGGGCACAAAAGTATGATGAAAATCAATGCGGCTACCGGTTACGGCATAATCCAGCACCGCTTCGGCGCCGTCCAGCGCCAGCACAAAACGCTGCTGTTCGCTCTGGTGGATAATAACCGCTTCTGTCATGCTTCTTCCCCCAGCCAGGGCGTGGCGGGCAGCTGCGCCAGGTGGGCAGCGTAGCGGTCTAAATTAAAACTTTGCTGGTGTTCAATAACATCAATCATCTCTGGTGCCAGGGCGCAGGCGATAAGCGCAATCGCTTCATCGCGGTCATGGCCGGTCATACGCAGCCGCATTAAGGTTTCGGTAACCTGTTTCGGGTAATTATCGGCCAGTTGGTTTTCTACTACTTCAAATAACATGGCCTGATCGAGCAGTTCATCGCTCATAGCTGCCTCGGTGTTGTTATGCGGTAGCGCCAGTATGGAAGATCTGGCTGCACTTGCCAATCACCGGCGGAAAAAAGCCTGCAGCAGATAGTATTTAGCGGCAGCTTTGGCTAAGCTGGTACGCTTTGAAATCAGTAGAAAGAAGTACGCATGCAACAGGAAACTTATGGTTGGCGCGGCCGCATTCAGGCGCTGGGCCCCGGTATTTTAATGGCTACGGCCGCTGTCGGCGGCTCGCATCTGGTGGCGTCTACCCAATCTGGCGCGTTATTCGGCTGGCAGCTGGCCTGGCTGATTTTACTGGTCAATGTACTGAAGTATCCGTTCTTCCGCTTTGGTGTAGAGTACACACTAACGCGCAAGGAAAGTCTGCTGGTAGGGTATCAGCGCAAGGGGCGGGGCTATTTCTACAGTTTTATTGTGCTGAATATTATCGCCGCTGTGGTCAATACCGCCGGTGTATTGTTGCTGACCGCCAGCCTGTTGCAGTATGCGCTGCCGGGTAATTTGTCGGTAACCTTGTTGTGCTGGGTTATTCTGGCCGTCTGCCTGCTGATTTTACTGTTGGGCCATTATAAAGCGCTGGATAATGTGTCCAAGCTGATTATGCTGCTGCTGACCATTACCACTGTGATTGCTGCCGCCATTGCCTGGCACAATGGCGCCCAGGCACCGGCTGGCTATGTAGGGCCGTCGCCCTGGACGCTGGCCAGCTTAGGTTTTCTGGTGGCGCTGATGGGCTGGATGCCGGCGCCGATAGAGATCTCTGCCATTAGCTCACTGTGGATGAAAGCCAAGCAGCGTGAAAGCCATATCACCCGGGCGCAGGGGTTGTTCGATTTTAATCTGGGCTACTGGCTTACCGCTGCGCTGGCGCTGGTGTTTCTGGCGCTGGGGGCTTTGGTGCAATATGGCAGCGAACAGCCTATCGCGCTGGCCGGTACGGCCTTTGCCCAGCAACTGATGGATATGTATGCCAGTACCATTGGTGACTGGGCGCGGCCGCTGGTGGCGTTAATTGCGTTCTTATGTATGTTTGGCACTACCATTACCGTGCTGGACGGCTATGCCCGTACCCTGCATGCTTCCTTTGAGCAACTGGGCTGGATTAAGCACAAAGCGGCACTGAACTGTTGGTTAGTTGCCCAGGCCGTCTGCGGTATGGCTGTGATCCTGTTTTTTAAAGCCGCGCTGGCACCGATGTTAACCTTTGCCATGACGCTGGCGTTTTTAACCACGCCGGTTTTCGCCTGGCTGAATTACAGCCTGATGCGCGGTGAGGGCGCCATAGTGCTGAGCTGGCCGCTGAAACTGCTAAGCTGGGCCGGGCTGGCGTATTTAAGCGGTTTTGCGTTGCTGTTTTTACTCTGGTACAGCGGTCAGCTGGCATAAATAAAACCGGCTGCCTGCAGGCAGCCGTGCCGATGCTATTTGGTAGTATAGCCGCCGTTGGCCAGGATGGTCTGCCCCGTCATCCACCAGCCGTCGGTAACCAGAAAACGGATTAACGGCACTATATCTGCAATATCGGTCAGACCGGTTTTACTAAATGGCGATAGTGCGGCGGCTGTTTTATGGTACGCCACCGCTTCTGGTGCTTCCTGGCCATAAAAGAAAGCGGTATCCATTGGCCCGGGTGCTACGGCAGTGACCGAAATACCCCGCGCGCCAAATTCTTTCGATGCAGCCCGGGTAAAGTGTTCTACGGCGGCTTTGGCACCGGCATAGGTGGCATAGAACGGGGTATAGGCACCAAGCAACGAAGTTGCCAGGGTACAAATTTTACCGTTATCTGCCAGGTGCAACCCTGCTTGTTGCAGGAAGAAGAAGGCAGATTTGGTATTCACCGCAAACATGCTGTCGTATTCGGCTTCTGACACTTCGGCAATCGGTTTTTTCAGCACCTGCCCCACAGTGTTAATGGCAATGTCAATTTTACCCACCTGCGCAACGGCGTCACTGAATAGTTGGCTGACAGCAGCAGCTGTCGTTAAATCGGCCTGCAGGGCAATGGCTTTGGCGCCATGGCTTTCTACTGCCGCCACCGTTGCCTGGGCTTCTGCTTTGGCGCTATCGCTGTGATAATGCACGACAATTGTGGCTGCGCCCTGTTTGGCAAAATCGCGGGCCAGCAGGCCGCCTAAGTTTTTTGCGCCACCGGCGATTAATACTGTTTTACCTGTTAATGCATGTGTTGCCATAAGTTGCTCCTGAACAGTGGTGATATAACGGATGTTAGGCGACGGTGCTGCCGCTGTGGTGTAACTATGGCGGCTGGCCTCTGCCGGATAAATCAACAATTCACTGCTAGACTATCCAGAAATTACGAACAATCAGGGATAAAATGGACAGACTGCAAACCATAGAGATTTTTATCCGGGTGGCACAAACGCTGAGTTTCAGCCGGGCCGCTGAGCAGTTACAACTGCCGCGCTCAACGGTGTCGGCGGCGGTGCAGGCGCTGGAAAGTCACTTGCAAACCCGGCTGTTGCACCGCACCACCCGCAAAATACAGTTAACCGCCGATGGTGAGTTCTATGTTGACTGGGGGCAGCGCTTGCTGGCCGATATTGACGATACCGAGCAGCGTTTACGCCATGGCAGTGTCAAACCCGGCGGCAAGCTGCGGATCAGTGTACCGGGGCGGATTGCCCGGCAGATTATTGCGCCGCGTTTGCCGGAGTTTTTTCAGCAATACCCGGATATTGAGCTGGAGATCAGCAGTACCGATCGGCCGGTAGATTTGATTCATGAAGGCATAGACTGCGCTATCCGGGTCGGCGATATGCATGACGATACCCTGATCGCCCGTCCGCTGGGGGCGTTGGTGCAGGGCAGTTATGCCAGCCCGGCCTATCTGGCACAGTATGGTACACCTGAAACTATTGCTGATCTTGAACAGCATCTGGCGGTAAATTATCTGTCGCCGGTGTCCGGCCGTTTGCTGGCATTGGAATTCCAGCATGATGGCCGCTGCCAGAGCGCCAGGCTCCGTTCCCGGGTGGCGGTCAACTGTGTCGAAAGTTATATTGCCTGTTGCTGTGCCGGCCTCGGGCTGATCCAGATGCCGAAATATGATGCGCTGGAGTTAGTACGCCAGGGTCAATTAATAGAAGTACTGACCGCTTATGCGCCACCGCCAATGAGCATTGCCGCTGTGTACCCCGACCGGCGCTATTTATCGCGCCGGGTGCGGGTATTTATCGACTGGGTGCAGCAGCTGTGCCAGCAAGTGATGCTGGCAGCCTGAACCGGCGGTTACAGCGCCAGTGTTTTCTCACCACGGGCTATGCCCGAGGCGCCGCTACGTACTACTTCCATTACCGGTGTGGTGCCCAGCGCCTGGATAAAGGCGTCCAGTTTATCGCTGGTGCCCACCAACTGGATGGTGTAAGTGGCCGGTGTGACGTCGATGATCTGGCCGCGGAAAATATCGGCACAGCGTTTAACTTCCTCACGCTGGTTGCCGGTGGCTTTTACCTTTACCAGCAGCAGTTCGCGCTCTATATGTGGCGCTTCACTGATATCCGACACCTTTACCACTTCAATCAGCTTGTGCAGCTGCTTGCTGATTTGCTCAATTACCTGATCATTGCCGTGCGTAACCAGGGTCAGCCGTGACAGCGTAGGATCTTCAGTCGCGGCCACGTTCAGCGAGTCTATATTGTAACCGCGCTGGGCAAACAGGCCGACTAAACGCGCCAGTGCGCCGGATTCGTTTTCCAGCAGAACAGAAATAATATGCCGCATGTTAAGTCCTCTCTGTTTTGCTTAAAAACATGTCGTTCATCGCGCCGCCGGGAACCTGCATCGGATACACATGTTCTTTCGGATCGATATGAATATCCAGAAACACCAGCTGATCTTTCAGCGCAAAGGCCCGCTGCAGCGCCGGTTGTAATTCTTCCGGTTTGGTCACGCGAATACCAACATGGCCGTAGGCTTCGGCCAGTTTGACAAAGTCGGGCAGCGAATCCATATAGGAGCTGGCGTAGCGTGACTCGTAGTTCATATCCTGCCATTGCTTTACCATGCCCAAATAGCCGTTATTCAGGTTAATGATTTTTACTCCC
>CAZEGA010000251.1:1458-4778 GCA_964511675.1 uncultured Rheinheimera sp. | reverse complement strand
GATCGGTCTCGGCACCGTCTTCAGTGACAAACACTTCACCGTGCTGGATCGGGCTCATCGTGCCCGGATCAACGTTAATATAGGGGTCAAGCTTGAGGATGGTTACCTTCAGGCCACGCGCTTCTAAAATAGCGGCTAAAGATGCTGCAGCTATGCCTTTACCGAGCGATGAAACCACGCCACCCGTCACAAAGATATATCTTGTAGTCATGAGACCCCTGAGACAATGTTGATCAATAGATGAATACCAAAACTGCAAAACACCAGGTGCCCGGTGCAAAAACACAGGGAGACAACAGTGGCGCAAGAATTGGTATCAGGACGGGAGGAAAGTATAGCAAAGCCTGCGTAAGCTCTCAATGTAAACCTTAGTTCAGGTTTATCAGAGCCGGTTGCCGGTTTGAAAAAGCACCTGGCAGCATCTATAGTAAATTCGATGTCAGCAAAACCGGAGAAAGAGGTGCCAAGGCTTTGCTTGTTGATCAGTTTACTGACAGTAATACTGTGTTCATGGGCTTACGCATCCGGCTTTGAAAGCAAATTAGATGAAGCGGAAAGCTACCTGACCGTTAACCCGGCCCGCACACTCACTCTGTTAGAAAACATGCCCTCGCCACCACAATTAGCACCTGATGACTTTATTCGCGGGCATATTCTGCTGCTCAGAGCGGCAGTGCCAACTAACCAGATGGATACATTAATTCAGTCGCTGGATGCCCTGTTTCCACACCATCAGCATCCTTACTTTCAGCAACACTTAACAGCCATCACCAGCGCACTGGGGATCTGGCTGAGACGTAACAGTTATTTGCACGACGCCCAGCTAAGCCTGGAGTGTACCTATAAATATACCTCGACAGACACGCAGCGAATCAATCTGACCAACAGTCTCGCTCTGGTAGCCAGACAATTAAATGACAACGAAAAAGCCCGCAACTTATTGCATAAAGCCCGGTTATCAGCTGAGCAATCCGGCCAGATCAATGTGCAGGCTATGGTTGAGAACAACCTTGGGCTACTGGCACTTGATGAAGATAACGTAAAAGATGCCGAACCTTATCTTCGGGCCTCGCTGGCGGGTTATCAGTCAATCAGTCAACGCGCCGGACAGATATCGGCAGGCATTAATCTGTTATTTTACTTTCTGATCCAGGAGGAATTGCACAATTTCCAGCGCCTTTACAGCCCAACCGCCAACCTTACCAGCCATTTTCCGAATCAGGCCAAACAAGCACTATTATTCTGGCTGGAAACCCGCTATCAGCAAATGACAGGGCAACAAATCACCGAACAAACCCGGCAAAAACTGTATGAAACTTACCACGAGCTGGAAGACGATAAAGTCAGTATCCTGGTACACCGCTACCTCGCCACCCACTTGGGCGTCCAGGTCAAATTGCCTGAGCCAGTGCCCCGGAAAGCATTCGATCGCTCCTGGTTTTCGCTGGTAAAACAGTGCAACTGGCCACTAAGCAATCATCCAGATGGCACTAACCTACCGTAGGTTAAACACCTATAATCTGTCAGAGCATGTCTCTATTCCTGTAAGCTATTCCATCAGCCTAATGAAACACAATCCAGGAGCTAAGGAACACTGAATAGCAGCTGTTCGTACAGCCCGTTCTCTTTCTTTTGCCGTAAAATCTGGTCAAATTCCGGAAGAAGATACGCGTATTTTTTATTGAGTATGTGGTACACATTGAAGGTGGCAATGGTCAGGCTTTCAGCTCCGATCTGATAGAGCGGGGAATCTGCAAATGCCGTTCCCATTAACACAACATCCAGACGATTCGCCCCAAGCATTTTAGCCAGTTGCTCGTGCGAAACAACAGACATTGCTTTTAGTTCAGCTTGTTTCACATAGACTTCTGCGACGCTCATTCCTATCAAATAGCCAACCCGGTAATGTTTAAGTTCATCCGCACTGGTCAGCCGGATTTTGGAGCCTCTATCAACCAGAGCAACTAACCGGACTGTCAAAAGTGGCTCGCTTGAATATTTTAAGTTTGGGTAGACCTCTCCGATTTCTTCAATTCTTCCGATTTCAGCGTCATATATCCCTTGATTTGTTAAAGCAAGCGCACGGGCCGAGGGTAAAATATCAAATTTTACCTGGACCCCAAGCTGGGCATAAATTGCCTGCAACAGTGGAAAGAATCGTTCACTACCTTCTTGCCCGGCAATATTCAGTTCAAGCTGAGCAAATGCTGGCGAAGAGAGTAAAAACATGAGAACGCAGATGATTAATTTACTCACTGTACAGTTTTCCTGTTTCGTCCGGCTGCTGTAAACAGTCTAGTCAAGATATGCCCGGCCGATCAGGCTATTCAGATGCCGTTTTTTCCTGCTGCATGGCATTAAGCAATTGTTCAAAACTATGCTGTAATGCAGCAATATCCACATCTATAACGGTTTGCCAGGTTCGCCCAAGATCATTAGTGCTGATGACATCGCCTTCAGTACACAACAGATACAGGGTTTGCTGGTAAGTCAGCTCAGGCAGCAGCGTAATGCATTCATCCCGTACCGCTCCCTGCAACTGCCAACTGCTCTTCATATTCGGCTTTTGGCCTTCAGCTGTCATCAGATAGAACTGGCTGCTTTTTTGCTGGTCCCGCTTCTCACGGCTCAGAGTAACCAGTACATCATTATCAAGCTTTGCGGCCAGCCCTGACTCAGCAGTCCTGTCTCCCAACAGTCCCAGATTACGCCGTAGCGGCTGCCAGCTGGCGCCGTAATCATTACTGATTTGCTGATCCCCAATGCCGTCCCACTGGCTAACAGCCAGCCCGAGTAAAGTCCCGTCACGTTGCTGAGACAGTTTTACCATTGGCTGGGCTTTCTGCTTACGCCACTGCTTCGTATCGCTATCATAATGGTGCAGCTCACTGTCATTCAGCACGTTAAGTTTCCCCTGCTGATCCAGATAGGCAAATACACCGCCGTACTGTACGAGGAAACTAAACTCTTTTCGCTTGAATGTTCCTATCTGCTGCCAGCCAGACAACAGTTCTGCAGTCTGATAAAGCGTAAAAGCACTGGATGATTGCGTCATTGCGTAATATTGATCTGAACTTCTACGCATCCAGACAATCGCTTCGGCCGGGGAGACCGGTTGATAATGTTGCCAGGGTTCCGCAGGTGTTTTGGCGACAAAAAGCTGCCCACGTTCAGCGCCCACAGCAATAACATCTGGCGTATCCAGCACTGAAGTCAACTGCGTATTGGTTGGCAATTTTATTTTTCGCCACTGGCCCTGGTTATCCTGCAAGTGTAACAAGCCAAATCTTGCCATCAACACCCCCTGCCCCTGATGGAAC
>CAZEGA010000251.1:0-1448 GCA_964511675.1 uncultured Rheinheimera sp. | reverse complement strand
ACGGAAAACTGGTGTTGCCCCACGCATTGTTCTGAGCTTGATCAGCCATCTGCTGCCGTAAACGCTGGAATGAATCATCCTGCCACCCCTGTACTTCACTGACATCCAACGATGTTTTCAGCTTCGGGTACTTAGCCAGTACATAGTCGGTCAGATTCTGCTCCTGCATCCGGGTCACAAAAGCTTTTTGTGAACTGCTGTTTCTCCAGAAACTCTCTGACTTCACATCTAAAAGCGGCTGAAACACCAGGGTTCCCAGGCTGCTCAACTGGCCGGCGTTTACCGTAAACACTCCGGCAGCCCCGCGCACCGGCATCTGCACCCAGGAAGACATATTACCATCTGAATAATAAGCATAAAGTGACGATATCATGTACTCCCCGGCAGGCATGCTGCCGACAAACAGCTGACTACTAATAACACCTTCAGTTGAAGGCGACAGCGTATAAATGTCAGGGTTCCAGTCAACTTTTGCCGGATCAAATTTTTTCTTTTCAGTCTCGGCTTTAGCTTTCGCGACAGCTAGCGCCTGTTCCTGTAATTGTTTACGGTTGTCCAGCCGTACCACGATAACTTCTGTCCAATCGCGATGATACCTGGACAGCTTTTCCGTATTATTGACCAGTTGCACTGCAACTACCCCATGGCCATCGCTAAGGCCGGCATTATTATCTATACGGGTCGGTTTAATCGTTGTACTGGCGCATGACACCAGCAACATACAACCTGTTAACAACAGCAGTTTCTTTAGCATAAATATGACCTTGTTGTGATTGATCTTTCTTGCAGATACTACAAAACCCGCTTAGAAGCGGGTTTTGTCTGTTACCATTTTTATATCAGGTAAACATAATTAATACAACTGCTTTACCTGTTGCCACAGCGCTTCCATTTCATCCAGGCTGGATTGCTCCGGGCCTTTGCCTTGTGCGAACAGGGCCTGTTCCACACCGCGAAAGCGCGTTTCAAACTTGCTGTTGGCGGCGCGCAGTACGGCTTCTGGGTCCAGTTTGTGTTTACGCAGCACATTCACCAGTGCAAACATTAAATCACCTAACTCTTCCGCCAGTTCAGGGCTGCCGGTTTCAGTCTGTTCAACCTCAAGGATTTCTTCTTTTACCTTATCCCAGCAGCCTGCGACATCAGGCCAGTCAAAGCCCACGTTAGCACAGCGTTTTTGCAGCTTGTAAGCCCGGCTTAGTGCCGGCATGGCCTGCGGGATATTATCCAGCACGCTGTGCTGGCCGCTGTCTTTGCGCTCGGCACTTTTTAACGCTTCCCAGTTTTTCAGCACAGTGTCGGCATCTTCTGCTGTGGCATTGCCAAAAATATGCGGGTGGCGCCGCTCCAGCTTGTTACAGATGGCGGCAACACAGTCATCAAACGCAAAGCGGCCTTGTTCTTTGGCGATCTGGGCATAAAACACCACCTGAAACAGCAAATCGCCC
>CAZEGA010000250.1:4428-4883 GCA_964511675.1 uncultured Rheinheimera sp. | reverse complement strand
GTTTTTCCCCAGCTCTTCGCGCACGTCGGATAAACGGTCAAGGTTTTCGCGGGTATGTTTAATCCGGTTTTCGGTTTCACGCCGCCGCTCTTTGTATTTGGAAATACCGGCCGCCTCTTCAATAAAGATGCGCAGCTCCTGCGGTTTGGATTCAATCAGCCGCGAGATCATGCCCTGCTCGATAATGGCATAGCTGCGTGGCCCAAGGCCGGTGCCGAGAAAAATATCGGTAATATCGCGGCGGCGGCATTTGCTGCCGTTTAAGAAGTAATTTGACTGGGCATCACGGGTAACAATGCGCTTAATGGCAATTTCGCTGCGATCGGCCAGGCCACCGGCCAGACGGCCGGCGGTATTTTCAAATACCAGCTCAACGGAAGCCTGTGACACCGGTTTACGCTGCGCCGAGCCGTTAAAAATCACGTCGGTCATGGCATCGCCGCGCAGGTTTTTTG
>CAZEGA010000250.1:3462-4418 GCA_964511675.1 uncultured Rheinheimera sp. | reverse complement strand
CCAGCGCACCGCATCAATCACATTCGACTTACCGCAGCCGTTTGGCCCCACCACTGCCGTCATCTGCTGTGGAAAAGGCACTATGGTGCTGTCGACAAAAGATTTAAAGCCGGACAGTTTGATCTGTTTTAAGCGCATTTAGGCCAAGTGCATTATTATCATGGTATTTTTGCCGAATGTAGCAGCCGGCAAAACCGCTGTCACGGAAAAATCACTCGCTGCGGCTGCCACTTAGGGTCTTACGCCGCCAGCGCTGGGCTTTTTCTGCCACGGTATGGTTTAGCGCTTTGCGCTTTTTCTGCGGAAAGACAATCACCGGGCGCGAGATCAACAGGTTATTCGGATATACCACCTGCTCGTTGTCTTTGGTGCGCAGCACGGTGCTGAACAGGTTTATTTCCACAATACGGCCTTCCAGGTGGTTGCCGCCGTCTATCACCCGGACTTCCATGCCCTCGGCAAAGGCTTTTTGCCCCAGCAGGATAAAAAAGGCAGTGATATTACTGAGCAGGCTCCAGGCGGCAAACAAGGCCACACCGACCACGGCGATCACCGATGATGCCAGCACCAGCAGGCCGCGGATATCAACGCCCCAGACCACGCTCAGCACCACAATCAGCAGCAGCACCAGCAAAATATGAAACACCACAGCGGCGCGCTTATTCATTTCGGCTTTCAGCTTGCTGTGGGCAATAACCTGGTACAGCAGCGGCATGGCACGGCGGCTGATAATAAAATACAGGATCAACACCGACACACTGATGATCAGCTGTACTGTCACCGGGCTGAAATGCCGGATCAACTGCTGGCTATATTCATAAAATGACAAGATACGTACTCCGGTAACAGCGGTTTAATCCAGGTCATTGAGCGGCCAGCGCACAATAAAGTCTTCAAAATCATCCAGATTAACATCCAGTTCTGAAATGGTTTTATTACGCGCCGACATCTGTTTT
>CAZEGA010000250.1:0-3452 GCA_964511675.1 uncultured Rheinheimera sp. | reverse complement strand
GCATCAGGCTTTTTTTGCCGCCATTTAGCAGCGGGTGCCAGTGCGGCAGGCCACGGCCCTCATGCAGCCGGCGGTAAGCGCAACTGGTGGGCATAAAGAAAATATCTTTCAGGTTGTCTTTGGTCAGGGCGATGCAGTCCGGCACCAGCACAGTGCGCTGGCTGTATTCGCTGCACTCGCACTTATGGCTGTTTAAATAACGGCAGGCAATATTGGTGTAATGCACCTGTTCGTCCGGGTGCAGCACCGCTGTCGGGCCGGCGTCTTCTTCATCGTCAATAAACTTGTTCAGGCAGCATTTGGCGCAGCCATCACACAGCGCTTCCCATTCTTCGCTGTTCATCTCGTTAAGTGTTTTGCTTTCCCAGAAGCGTTCTGCCAGCGCCATTATGCTTTCACCTTTGTTGTTACCTGCAGTATATCAGCCAGTTGCAGTTCAAGCGTATCGCCCACGGCCAGCGGCCCTACCCCGGCTGGCGTGCCGGTCAGCACAATATCGCCCGGCAGCAAGGTAAAGTGCCGGCTCATTTCGCTGATCAGCTGGTTAATACCACGGATCATATTGGCGGTGTTGCCACTCTGGCGTAACTGGCCGTTTACCAGCAGGCGAAACTCCAGCTGCTGCGGGTGCATAAGCTGCGCTTTTTCGGTAAACCCCGCCACCGGGCAGGCGCCGTCAAAGCCTTTGGCGACTTCCCATGGCCGCCCCAGCTGTTTCAGTTGTGCCTGCACATCGCGCAGGGTTAAATCCAGTGCCAGGCTATAGCCCCACACCGCCTCCTGCACCTGGGCATAACCGGCATTTTGCAGCGGCCTGGCAATTAATACCGCCAGCTCGGTTTCGTTATGCACGGCACCGCGCCCGGACGGAATACTGAACGCCGGAGCCAGTGGGCACAAGGCCGTGGAGGGCTTGATAAAAAACAGCGCCTCGGCTGCCGTTTTGCTTTGCATCTCAGCAATATGGTCCTGATAGTTCTGGCCGATACAGACCACTTTGCCCACCGGCAGATCTATCGGCTGGCCACTGCTGCTGACATGTTGATAAACCATAACTGTTACTCCGCCGCCACGATCAGATCAGCCAGATAGCCTACGCTGGTGACAAAATAGTACGAGCGGTTCCAGTGCATCAGCGCCTTGTAGTTATCATAGGCCAGAAAGGCGCGGCCGCCCTCGCCGTCGGGCAGCACCAGCGCGGCGCTAATATCCCGGGCCGGTAATGCGGTTTTATTCAGCCGCTGTACACCAAGTTTGTTCCAGTCCTGCAGGCTGCGCTCCGACTGGGCCCAGCGTCCCAGCCATTCGCCGCGTTGCAGGCTGCCGCGGGCTATGGCGTGGCCAGCATCAAAATGTGGCGGCAGCAGCACTTCGCGGCCCCAGGTTTTGCTGTTATCCCAGCCCTGTTGTTTTAAATAATTGGCAATAGAGGCAAATACATCCAGCTGATTGGTCCAGATATCTTTTTTGCCATCGCCGTCACCATCCTGCGCATAGGCCATAAAAGAGCTGGGCATAAACTGGCTTTGCCCCATAGCCCCGGCCCAGGAGCCTTTCATTTCATCCAGGCTGATATGGCCCTGCGCCAGGATATCCAGCGCCTGGAAAAACTCCTGTTTAAAGAAGCTTTCGCGCCGGCCTTCATACGCCAGGGTCACCAGTGCCGAGGGCACCGAGTAAGTGCCCATAAAGCGGCCAAAGCTGCTCTCCAGCCCCCACAGCGCGACAATAAAACGCGGCTGTACGCCGTACTTTTCGCCAATTTTGTTCAGTTCAGGCAGGTACTGCCGGTAGCGCTCGCGCGCCATGTTAATGCGGGTTTCGCTGACCCGTTTCGGCAGGTAGGTACTGAGGGTTTCAACAAACTCCGGCTGCGATTTGTCAGCCGAAACAATGCGCTCGTGAAATTGCAGCGAGGCAAACACCGGCTCTACCAGTTCGGGCTTATAGCCTTTGTCCAGCGCTTCCTGTTTCAGGGCTGCGGTATAATCGGCAAAACCGGGCTTACTGTCAGCAGCATAAAGAGACACACTGAATACGGCTGAGACAGCAAGCGCAATAAACTTCTTTAACATAAAAATCGCCTGTTACTGTTTGAAATAATGTGGTTACTGCTTAATGCCGCTCAGTTAAGGTTTCGGCACGAACCGGCTTAAATAATCGGCATTAGGTTACTGCCGGCTTTTATGCCGGGCCAGCAGGTTTTCCGGCGGCGGTGGTAACTGCAGATAAAAGCCCTGCTCTGCCAGCTGCTGCCTTACCTTATTGATATCGGCGTGGGCTAACTGTTCCCGGCTGGCCAGGTTCAGCAGTGTTACCAGTACCGGCGTACCAAAACTGTGCAGCAGCGCCGCTGGCACTGCGCTGAAATCATCCCGTTTTTGCACATAAAGGTAAGCACCGTCTTTTTTCAGACTTTTATATACTGCACTTAGCATCGAATAAAACCGCGTATCTGCCTTGCTTAACGATGGCTCAGACTATAACATGAAGCCAACTTTATGCGTAGGCGCGCAGCTGCACCAACGCAAATAAAAACGGGCGTTGCAGCTTAGCAAAGCCAGATTAGCGACAAACTCTAACAAGTGCGCACACAACCTTTATGTCAGATCAGTCTTTGGAACTAAAGGGCAGTTTATTTCCTTTATCGGTACTGTCCTGCGCTGACCTCAGCGTCGACGCCCTGGCAGCACAATTAAGCCAGAAACTTGCACAAGCACCGGCGTTTTTTTATCAGGCGCCTATCATCCTGAACCTGACGGATTGCCAGCAAGCACCCGACTTTGCTGCAATTAAGCAATTATTCACCGAACTGCAGCTGGTACTGGTTGGCGTATGCGGTGCCAGCAGTGCATTAAAACAGCAGGCGCAGCAGGCCGGTTTGGCCGCGCTGCAACTGGGCAAAGCGGCTAAACCGGCTGCAGCAAAACCGGCCAGCCCGGCAACTGAGCGCCCGGCCGAGCCGGTTAATGTACCGATGGACGCCCGTATTGTTGAGCAAACCGTGCGCTCTGGTCAGCAGATTTACGCCAAAGGCACCGATTTAATCGTCAGGGGTACTGTAGGTGCCGGTGCCGAAGTCATTGCCGATGGCAATATCCATATTTACGGCACCCTGCGCGGCAAGGCGATTGCCGGTGCGGCGGGTGATAACAGCAAACGCATTTTTTGTTCAAACCTGCAGGCCGAACTGGTATCTGTCGCCGGCAATTACTGGCTGAGCGAAAGCCTGCAGGGCAATTTATGGGGCAAGGCAGCCTGTGTCAGGCTGCAGGACGACCAACTGGTATTAGCAGAATTAGTATAAGGAATTATTGATGGCAAAAATTATTGTTGTCACCTCAGGTAAAGGCGGCGTGGGCAAAACCACCTCCAGCGCGGCCATTGGCACCGGCCTGGCCTTAAAAGGCCATAAAACCGTGATTATCGACTTTGATATCGGCCTGCGTAAC
>CAZEGA010000249.1:0-4893 GCA_964511675.1 uncultured Rheinheimera sp. | reverse complement strand
GCTTGGCCCGCCATACCACGGCTTTGCTTTGGTTGGTTATCAACTCCGGCCTGCCTAAATGGTCGTTATGCACATAGTACAACTGTTGGTACCTTCGGCCATTTGCTGGCCGAGGTTGTAAATAAGATTCTATTTCTTATTTCCGTATTTACCTTCAAACTCCAACCAAACTAGTGTCGATACAATAAGTCCAGCGGCAATCGTAATTGGAAGCCATACTAAATAATCAGAAAACCATGTAAATAATGACATTTCCGATAAGGAAAAGCTCGTATCTTGCCAATACTGAAGCGTAAATATAAGTACTCCACCACCAATGCCTAAACAAATAACGCCTTTAATAAATACATAATACCAAAAGCCTTTAGCTCGTTGTCTCCGCCACTTTTCTGCATTCATAAGGAAATAATGTGCTATTAGTTTCACTCAACACCTCCAGCAGATTGCCGCAAACAGTCCGCGAGTTCATTATTGAACTGCCGGATTAAATTTTGTTCCTGAATAGAATAACTTGAGTTCTGGAACTTCGAAAAATCAGTCATGCCAGCCTCACCTAAACCTACACTGGAACCAACTGCTGTAGCACTAAGAGAAATTGGATTCGAACCACTAACAATACGAGTAAATATCCCTCCTGCACCAGTTGCTACAGCTGTATTTCTCAGGTATTCGGAAGCAAAATTTTGCGGGATTTCATAAGCAGAATTCCATCTGCCAAATCGATACACCTGCCGCTGGCCGTCGATAGTTCTGCTAGCATTCCATTTATTACCATCAGGTGTGTTAGCCTTAGCTTGGCTACTACATTTACATAATCCAAATATATCTATAAAAGATATCGGGTTAGCATCAACATACCCATAAGTATTCAATCCCCCAGCCAAGCCAATAGGGTCTGATTGCAAATACCTGCCTGTAGTCGCATCATAATCCCTGAAATAGTTATACCAGCTTTGCTTCTCTGCATCCCAGTATTGGCCGGGGAAGCCAATGTTAAAGTCACCAATGCTGCTGGTGAGTACAGAGCGGTCAAATGCTTCCAGCTTCGCCCTCCATACCACGGCTTTGCTTTGGTTGGTTATCAACTCCGGCCTGCCCAGATGGTCGTTATGCACATAGTGCAGCTGGTTGTTGTTGATATACCCCACTACCTGGCCCTGGAAGTAAATATACTGCTTTGCCGTACCTTCCGCTAATAACTGGCCCTCGGGGCTATAGATAAACCGCGTTTCGGTGCTGCCCACCTTTTTATACACCCGCTGGCCCAACGCATTGTATTTGTAGTCGGTGGTACCGGCTTTGACCATGCGGTTATCGTTGTTATAGGTGTAGTTCAGCGTACTGCCATCAAAGCGCTTTTCACTTACCACATTGCCATTGGCATCATAGGTAAACACGCGCGTCTGACTGCCACGGCTGACCTGATTAAGCCGGTTTGAAGCCGTGTTGATGCTGTAACTTTCCGCTATCGCTCCGCTGCGTGCCGTGCGGTTGCCCAGCTCGTCATAGCTGAAGTTATGATTGCCCAGACCGCTGCTGCTGATGCCGGTCAGCCGGTTCAGCTTGTCGTAGGTAACGTTCTGGCTGTAACCGGGGTTCAGGCCGTAGTGAATTCGGCTGATATTGCTGTTCGCGTCGTAGTCGTAGCTCAGCGACTGATAGTCCAGCGTGCTGATGGACAGCAGCCGGTAGCTGTCATCATAAAACAGGGAGCGCTTTAAGCCATTACCGTAAGTAAACTCGCGCAGCGGGCCGTTCGGCGCCTGTTTTATCCCGCTCAGCAGCGGTAACGTGACGCCGTTTACGGTGGCCGTCAGCGTACTGATTGCACCAGAGCCGTCGTAGCCGTAGCTCACTTTGTTACCGCCGGGGTACGTCAGGCTGCTGAGCCGGCCTGTACTGTCATAGGCCCGGTTCACGCTGTAACTGCTCCCGGCAATGTTGCTGTGCTGTGTCTGCAACGCGCCCCAGGCGTTGTACTCGTACGCTGTGCTGCCGCTGTCATCGGTGACGCTGCTGAGCCGGCCCTGGGCATAGCTGCCGCTGTCGTAATACCAACGGTGGCTGGTCGCATTGGACTTAACACTGAGCCGCCCCAGAGCATCGTACTGATAACCGGCGCTGATAGCGCGCGCGTCCTGCTTCCCGTCCAGCCGCCCGGCCTCATCGTAGGCAAAGTCTGTGGTGCCGCTGTCAGGGCTGATTAAGGTCTCTGCCTGTGACAGGCCGTTGCGCTGATAGGTGGTGCTCCTGCCGCGTGCGTCCGTCACCTGGCTCAGCCCCGTGGCACTGTGGCTGAAGCGGGTCAGTTTACCATTGGCATCGGTCTGGCTGATACGCCGGTTCCGCGCGTCATAGCCGAACCGGGTGACATAGCCCCGGCCATCCGTCACGCTGTCGGGGTTGCCGTTTTTGTCCCGGGTAATAGTGAGGTTGTGGCCCCCCTGCACCACCTGGCGCAGCTGGCCGAGTTCGGTGTACCGGTATAGCGCGGTGTACACCGGCTGCTCGGCCATATAGCAGCGGGTGGGGCCATCCGGATCATCAATGCAGACCTGCGATAACAACTCCGGATCGTACCGGTGAGTCAGCAGCACATTGCCCATGGCGTCGTACTGGTATTCCGTGCGATACAGCATGCCGTTTTTAGTCTGCCTTTCCCAGATCAGCCGGTTAGCCGCGTCATAAACATAGGTGACGTTCGCGCCATCACTGCGGTTTAGGGTACTGACGTTACCAAAGCGGTCATAGCTGTAACTGACCGTGGCACTCTGGCCCGTGGCAGACCAGGCGGTCTGGGTCATGAGCCGGCTGCGGGTGTCGTACGTAAAGGTGGCGGCGGTGCCGTCCGGGTAATCAATGCGCCTCACGTTACCCAGGGCGTCATAATTGCTGAATAATGTCACCTGGTTCAGCGCGTTGCTGCGGCTTTGCAGCTGGCCCAGCGCATCATAAAGCATAACGGTCTGCCCGTTATCCGGTGAGGTCACCGTAACCTGCCGTGTCAGATAATTCGGATGGTAAAGGTAGCTGTACCCCGTGCGATACACCTGATTATCAGCCTCGGTTTCTGAGTACAGCATATTCAGCTTTTCATCGAAGTCGTAGCGCTGGCTGAACGCCGGCGTTATCTTTTCCTGCAGCACATTTAATGTCGGGTGCCAGACATAGTGGTGGGTTATCGCTTCGGGCTTACCGCTGGCCCAGGTGACACTGTCCATCTGATGCTGAGCATTATACTGATAACGGGTCACCGTGTTGTTCCAGTCCGTTTCTGTGCTAAGCCGCATGCTTTCATAAGTCCGGGCCGCCTGTGCTGACGGGCAGTACGTGCCGGCCAGACGGCTGGTGCCGGTTAATTTACGCACACCGCCAATATTCTGATAGTTATACTGTGTTATATGCCCCAGCGGGTTGGTGACGGTGTTCTGCGAGCCGCTGTACGTGAACTGATAGCGGTTTTGATTGTTCGACAGGTGTGTTTCGGTGTAATGGCCGCTGCTGGAATAACTGAACCAGGAATAGCGGCTGCCATTCACCGATTTCCCGGTAAGGTAATGATTAAACATCCCTTCATAATGGTACTCGTGCCAGTTACCATCCGGGAAATCGACCCGGCGTAACACATTGTCGCTATTATAGTGAAAGGTATACGGGTTGCCGGCGTAGTCTTTTATGCTGCTGACACGGTCGCCGCTCCAGACCAGGCTGATGCTGCGGCCGTTGCTGTGGGTGACACTGCTTAACCGGCCATTGCTGTAATGGTACTGATGCCACACGCCATACGAGATAATACTGCCATTGGCGTTAATCGTATCCGGGCGCGCAGAAAAAGAACGCCGGAGTAACTGGCCGGCGTTGTTATAGATTTCATTGGTGTTCTCTTCGGTTCGCAGCACCCATAATGCCGGGCCCGGCTCGTAATACACATAGTTTTTACGGTTGTCACTGAGCGCAACCTGCCGCGTTCCGGTATGTGCAATAGTGAGGCTGCCGGTATGATTCAGTTCCAGTTTGTTGCCACTGCCAAAGCGGATGGGATAGACACCGGTGGTGACCAGCCGCTGTTCAAAACCCGAACTCCAGCCCGGCCCCAGCATACCGCTAACCCCGTTGCGGCTGGAATAATGCCGCACAAACTGCAGCGGATGCTGCTCTTTACCGACAAAGTCCACGTCTGTTTCTGTTTTGGTTCCGCTGGCGATGTGAATCGGGTTTCCGGCTGTGCAGCCATCGCCGTCGTCATTAGTACCGTAATCCCGGTGAATATTTCTTACGCTTTTACTCAGCGCGGCACTGTACTGAGCTAAATTTGCACTGGGCGGTGTCCAGGAGACATCCCATGGGTTACGAACAAGGCGGCGGTGGCCAAAAATAATGATACGTTCAATGTCTGCGACACCGGTATCGGCTAATTCCTGTACCCGAAAATCACCATCCGTATCATTCCCTTCATTTGCCGAAGCATAAATTGACATAAAGGCCAGTGCGCCGCTAAGCAGTACGGCCAGTGCACCAGTACGTCCTGTTTTCCCTGTGTTCCCTGTGTTCCCTGTGTTCCCTACTCTCATGCTTTAATCCCGGTTGTGGTGTGTGGTGCAGGTTGCCAAATTGTTACTTTGGCATCTAATCCTGACGGATAAATATAACTTAACGGCTCCCCACAGAACCTGCCAATCTGTTTTGCACCATAAAATAAATAATTAAATTTCATTTTGCATACATTACTGATGCATTACCGCTCAATATTTAAACATTTCACTAAAGCCAGCCCTTAATACTTCCTCCAGATATGTGCACAGATTTGGTCAGCCGGTTCAGGTTGTCGTAGGTAAAGTTCTGGCTGTAGCCGGGGTTCAGGCCGTAGTGAATACGGCTGATATTGCAGGGTGC
>CAZEGA010000248.1:0-4960 GCA_964511675.1 uncultured Rheinheimera sp. | reverse complement strand
CCGTTTCCATGCCCTGACCATTCAGCAGGTTTTTCATTTTCATTTTTACAACGGCAGCGTTACGGCCTGATTTGTTAAATTCGGCTTTTAAAACCACCATAGCGTCGTTACCAACCATAATCACCTGGCCAGCGCGCACTTCTTGAGCTGTCTTCATCATGACTAAAATATCTTCTCGTTAGGAAAAATTGCGTCGCATTATAAATTTTTTTTCAGCAAAGTGCACGAGGTTGCTGGCAAGATCTCCGTTTGCCGTTAATTTTGCGCGCCACTCCTGGTTAAATTCGCCTATTTGTGGCAAAAAATGTGTAAAACTACGCCAACTGCTGCCAAGTTCAGCATCAGCATTCCAGCTTAGCCAGAATTGCTGCAATGTATCCGCCATCTCTTTGGGCATGGCAGCACAATAACGCTGCATAAAAGCCCGTAATTTCACCAGATGTGCCGCTTCCTGTTGCCGGTAGATCTGCCAGATAAAGGGCTTGGCCGCCCAATGGGCCCGGATCACAGAGTCTTCACCGCGGACAAAATTGATATCACAGGCCCACAATAGTTTGTCGTAATCTGCCTGCGGCAAAAAAGGCAGTATTTGCAGTGTCAGGGCCCCCAGTTGCAACTGACCGGTCGTTGCCAGTTGCGGGTACAGGCTTATCAGCTGGCCAGAGAGCACACCTTCCGGCACCAGCACCAGGGTGGTCTGCCCCTGCTGCCACTGCAGCAGCAGGCTTTGCAACTGCGGGTGATCATAAGCAAACAGCGAGATTTTCTGCTGGTAGGCCGCCGGCTCTGCTATACCCAGCTGTCGCCAGAAACCGGCCTGTGCAGCGCTATTGGCAATAAACGCTGCGGCCTGTTGCTGCAGGGTGTTTTCCTGTAACAGGCCGCCGGTGGCAGCGGTAAAGCCCGGGAAAAAGAAATACTTATCCAGCGGTAAATAAGGCTGTGGCGATGGCAGGGCGTGACAGCTTTCCACCCAGCTCTCTGCCGACAGATATTCCAGGTTCAGCCACAACGGTTTAACCGCTTGTTGCGCCATGTTTTGCTGATACGCATCAGGAATAGTACAGGCCAGTGCTTCTATCACAACCTGAGACACCGTTTCCTCAGCCCAGTTGGTCTCAGCTGACCACAGCCGGATAGTGACACCCGACAGCTGCTGCCCGGTTTGCGCAGTGTCGATTTCAGGGCAGATCTGGTGAAAACTGGCCAGATCATCGACCCACAGCCGCACCGCTATGCCATGCTCCTGCGCCAGTTGCCGGCTTAAGCGCCAGCAAATACCGATATCGCCAAAGTTATCAATCACTGCGCAGAAGATATCCCAGCGCAGGCGGTGTGCCGTGTCAGACGTTATCACTGTGGTACCGGGCTGTTTCAGAAAAACAAGGCGGCTATTATACCTTTAACTGTGCGCAGGCCAAGGTACAGGGTGGTCAGTAATATCATACTGAACCCTAACGCCAGCAGGTAATAGCCGCACAGCAGCAGGCGTTGCTTCAGCCGTTGCCATAACGCTGCGGCGGCATCAGGTCTGGCAATGTTACGGGCAAACAACCGGCTCCACAGCCAGAGCACGGCAAAACTGATTGCCAGCACAACGCTGCTAAGCTGCCAGCGTTCACTCTGCTCGGCGCTGGCAACAAACAGCAAGCCGCCAAAAGCCATCAGCGCCGCCAGGGCACACAGCAAAAAGATGCGACGAAATGGCCGCAGACGATATGCCCAGCGCTGATAAAAAGCCAGCATCAGCCATGCTCCAGTGCAGTTAAAGCCGCGGGGTATAATGCCAGAATGCCGCTCTGGCCCTGCATATCGCCAATCAGCCAGATCTGTTCAAACGGGTGCTGTCTTGGCATATGTAACTGTGTATAGCGGCTTAAAATATCACGCCGGGTCCATAACGGGTTGGCGTTACGGATCACCAGCCAGACCCGCTCAGTCTGGTAGTTTTTCTCTGCTTTATTGCTGATTAAACGATTCAATGCCGTTAATAACCGGTGCTCTGGCGGTGTGCGCAGCAACGCCAGCAATTCTTTGTGGGTATTATCACTGAGCTGGCGCCCCAGTATGTGCATGGCTTCGACTTCACTGCCATACAGGTGGGCTATTTCCAGATCCAGTTTCTGCTCGTCGTAGTAGCAGGACACATCCGGCCTGGCAGGCTCGTTATGCCAGATATGCCGCATCCTGATACCAAAGCGCTGTTCATACAGCCGCATAAACAAACGGGCGGCTTCATGCTCCAGCGTTATTTTTTCTTCACTGCCGTTCATCTGAACCAATCCCGGAAACAAATGCCGGCATTACACCACAGGGGTAAAATAGTAATGCCAGATTTCAACAAGTACAGGTACAACCGATAATACCAGTATTAACGCCATACAAATATTAAACATACGCTGAAACAGCGGTTTGGTAAGAATTGATCGCAGCCCTGCCCCAAACAGCAACCAGACGCCAACACAGGGAAAGGCGACCAGTAAAAATGCCAGGGTAATAATACTGACTTCCTGCCAGTATACTCCGCCTACGCTGGTAAAAGCGGCCACAGCCCCACTGGCCATGACCCAGGCCTTGCCATTAACCCACTGAAACAACGCCGCCTGTATAAAGCTGAACGGCTTACTCTTGCCTTGTGCTATGGCTTTGGGTTCCGCGCTGGCAATGCACCAGGCCAGCCAGATAAGGTAAGCCACGCCCAGCACTTTTATCAGTTGATGCAGGTGCGGGTAACGTTCAAACACCACAGCAAAACCCAGCCCCACCAGCAAGACCATCAGCGGGAAGCCCAGACATATCCCCAGTAAATGCGGCACACTGGCACGAACACCATAATTAACGCCGGATGACATTATCATCACGTTATTCGGACCCGGTGTAATAGTGGTGGCAAAAGCGAAAAACAGCACGGCAAGCAAAAGATCCAGATCCATGTCGTATCCTGGGCAGATGTTATCCTGATAAAGGTTAACGGGGATAATACCAGAGTCGTGCGTCCTGAATAGGTGTTTGTGCGGGCAGCAGCGGATTTTCCAGCCGGATCAGACCAGCATAAAGCAGTAAAATATTACGCATAACTGTTCATCTTTCGTTAACTGTGCCATGTTGTTAGCGTAGTATCGTATAAAATGATAAAAATATTCGTCTGGAAACTGATAATTACCTTATAAACATCTGACTACAGCGAAAAAACAACACAAAACAAGAGAGAGCAACTATGAATAAGATCCTGGGCTTGGCAGCGTTAGTGGCAGGCGCAATACTGTTGTACTTTGGTTATACCGAATATAATTCACACGCATCAAAAATAACCGAGCTGGTTACCGGTAACCCGACAGACAATGCCATCTGGTTTTTAGTCGGTGGCGCCATTGCGGTGATTGTAGGTTTAGGCTTAGTGCTGAAAAAATAGCCACCCCAGCACAAGCCGCGTTACAGATAGTAAAGGCCGCAATGCGGCCTTTACTATGTTCCGATTTTTACTCTTCTTCTTTACCCCAGCTGTCCCGCAGACCAACGGTACGGTTAAATACCAGTTTATCTGCGCTGCTGTCTTTATTGTCGGCGCAGTAATAGCCTTCACGCTCAAACTGATAGGCCTGCTCGGCTTTAGCCTGCTGCAGCGAGGGTTCAACCAGCCCCTGTTTTACCACCAGAGACTGCGGGTTAATTACGGTAAGGAAATCATCCTCTGCGGCCGGGTTCGCCACACTGAACAGCCGGTCATACACGCGAAATTCCGCCGGTACAGCGTGCGTCGCTTCGACCCAGTGAATAACACCGCGCACTTTACGGCCATCTGCCGGGTTTTCACCTAAGGTTTCCGGTAAATAGCTGCATTTAAGCTCAACAATATTCCCGTCAGCGTCTTTTATGGCTTCATCGGCATGGATCACGTAGGCATTGCGCAAGCGCACATCGCCGTTCAGTACCAGCCGTTTGTACTTTTTGTTGGCCTCTTCACGAAAATCGGCGCGGTCAATATACAGCACAGGGCCAAATGGCAGTTTACGCTCGCCCATAGTTTCATCTTTCGGATGATTAGGTGCCACAACCCATTCAATAGCATCTGCCGGGTAATTGGTAATAGTCACTTTCAGCGGCTCCAGCACGGCCATAGCCCGTGGTGCAGCGGCATCTAAATCTTCGCGAATACAGGCTTCCAGCGCGCTCATCTCGATGACATTGTCTTGTTTTGTTACACCAATGCGTTTGGCAAACTCGCGGATGGCTGCCGGTGTATAACCCCGGCGGCGTAAACCGGCAATCGTCGGCATCCGCGGGTCGTCCCAGCCGGATACCACGTTTTTTTCCACCAGCGTTTGCAGCTTACGCTTGCTCATTACCGCATATTCCAGATTTAAGCGCGAAAACTCAATCTGCTGCGGGTGGCAGTTAATGGTAATGTTGTCCAGCAGCCAGTCATACAAACGGCGGTTATCCTGAAACTCCAGTGTACAAAGCGAATGGGTAATGCCTTCAAGCGCATCCGAAATACAGTGGGTAAAGTCGTACATCGGGTAGATGCACCACTTGTCAGCGGTTTGATGGTGGTGGGCAAACTTTACCCGGTAAATTACCGGATCACGCATACAGATAAAGCTGGAGGCCATATCAATTTTGGCCCGTAGCGAACACTCGCCTTCCTGGAAACCCCCGGCGCGCATTTTTTCAAACAGCACCAGGTTTTCTGCCGGGCTGGTATCGCGGTACGGGCTGGCCTTGCCCGGTTGGGTTAAATTACCACGGTAGTCGCGCATTTGCTCGGCGTTTAAAAAACACACATAAGCCAGGCCTTTATTAATCAGCTCTACCGCATAACCATACAAAGCATCAAAATAGTCGGACGAGTAGCGCACGGCGCCATCCCACTGAAAACCGAGCCAGTTTACGTCCTGCTGAATTGAGTTAACAAACTCGACGTTTTCTTTTTCCGGGTTGGTATCATCAAAGCGCAGGT
>CAZEGA010000247.1:0-5020 GCA_964511675.1 uncultured Rheinheimera sp. | reverse complement strand
GCTGCGCCTGGCACAGGCGCAGCCAGGATCTGCTGGTATCCTTCCAGCAACTGAGTGACGACTGGCATGCCGATTACGAAGACAGCAATAAAGCCGATGGCATTATTCTGCTGGGTTACGGTGACTATAAAGACTATGAAGAAAAGCTGGCCAAGCTGCTGGCGCAGGAAACCCATTTTGTCTGCTGGGGCGCAGAGGTGCTGGGCCATCCTGAGTTTACTATCCGCAGCAATAACCGCGAAGGCGGCCGGCTGGCGGGTGAACATTTGCTGGCCACCGGCCATAAAAAATTTGCTTTTATTGGTAATGCCTCTGAAGGCAGCCCGGAGTTCAGTGCCCGCTATCTGGGGTTTATCGACGCCCTGAACAAGGCCGGCATTCAGGCGGCGGCGGTGCCGCACTTTGATGCCATATCCACAGAAAGTGCCGGTGATGAGGCCACCGGGCAGCTGCTGGCCGGCAGCCATAAGGTGGATGCCATCTTCTGTGCCAGTGATTTAATTGCCATTGGTGTTATGCGCTGCCTGAAACGGCATAACCTGCGCGTGCCGGAAGATATTGCCGTGATGGGCTTTGACGATATCCCGGTGGCGTCTTTTGCCACGCCGGCGCTCAGTACCATTCAGCAGGACACTACCCAGGCCGGTGAGCTGCTGGTGAATAACCTGCTGCAGCTGATCAACAACCAGCCCATTACTGTGCACCAGATTGAGCCGAAACTGATTATCCGTCAGTCCTGCGGTGCGCGTGAATAAAGCTGGTCCAGCGCTTCGCGCAGTGTCGGGTAAAAGCTGAGTAAGCCCGGCACCGGTTTAACGCCGGCTTTAGCCAGCGTTTTCAGTGGCTGAAACTGCAGGTCGGCGATCAGTAGTTCGGTATGGTCCCTGGCGCATTTACTCAGTAGCTTGTTCAGTGACGCCAGGCCGCCGGCGTCCAGCAGGGGCACACCATCCATATACAGGATCAGGCCTCTGGTATCCTGGCTTAAACGGGCAATTTCGGCAAAAATACGATCGGCGGCGGCAAAAAACAGCGGGCCGCTGATTTTAAGCACCCGCCAGCCCTCCGGCAGCGCTTGTTCTACCTGCTTACGGTTGCTGCTGATGTCTGCCACCTTGCTCATTTCGGCAATTTCTTTTACAAACAACAGTGCGGCCAGCAGTATGCCGGTGGTGATGGCGATCACCATATCAAACAGTACCGTCAGCGAGAAGCAGGTCACAAAGACCCAGATATCGCTGCGTGGCGCGGTTTTCAGTAAATGCAGCGCCTTGGGCGCTTCGCTCATATTCCAGGCCACCATCAGCAGCAGCGATGCCAGCGCCGCCATCGGCACATAAGATAATACCGGTGCCAGCCCTACCAGCCCCAGCAGCAATACCAGGGCATGCACCATAGCGGCTATTGGCGACTGGGCACCGGCTTTAAAATTGGCCGACGAACGGGCCAGCGCGGCAGTAGCAGTAATACCGCCGAAAAACGGCGTAATAATATTGCCGATCCCCTGGCCCATCAGTTCGCTGTTGGCGCTATGGCGCCGCCCCGACATACCGTCCAGCACCACGGCACAGAGCAGAGACTCAATAGCACCCAGCATGGCCATCGCAAAGGCCGCAGCAAGTAAGTCTTTTACCAGTTGCCAGCTAAAGCCCAGCGTTGCGCCATCCGGCCCCGGCCGCAGCCAGGGCCAGTCAAAGTAGGGCAGGTAAGGCGGAATACCGCTGCCGCTTTCGCCTTCCGCTGTGGTGTAACTGAAGCGCGAGCCTATGGTGTCCAGCTCACAGCCAAACTGCAATAGCAATAACGCCAGCAAAGTACCGATAAACAGCGCCGGTAAATGTGCCGGCACTATGGTTTTCAGCCTGGGCCATAACAGCATTACTGCCAGGGTGGTGGCCGCGACCAGCAGGCTGGGCCAGGATAATTGTGGCAGGTGCTGCAGCAGCGCACTGATTTTATCCACGTAGTGCTCAGGCATGACCGCTATGGGCAGGCCAAAAAAGTCTTTTAGCTGCAAGGTAGCTATTACCACCGCAATACCGGCAGTAAAACCTAAAGTTACCGACTCGGGAATATATTCGATTAACCGGCCAAGGCGCATTGTTGCCATCGCAATTAACAACACGCCGGATAACACTGTCGCTATCAGCAAACCGCTTAAGCCGTATTTCAGCGCCACCGGATACAAAATCACGACAAAGGCCGCCGTCGGGCCGGATATGCTATAACGCGCGCCGCCGGTCAGCGCTATAACCAAACCGGCAATAATAGCGGTATACAGGCCGTATTGTGGTGCTACGCCCGAGGCAATGGCCAGCGCCATCGCCAGCGGTATGGCAATAATGCCAACGGTAATACCGGCCAGTAAGTCTTTGCTGAGTTTATGCAGGTTATAACCTTCGGCCAGCACTTCACGCAGGGCATGGCCAAGACGCAGGGAAAACAGGTGGGAACGGTCAGACACAACAACTCCGCAGGTGCAGAACAGTTGGGTTATATTAGCAAAAAAGCATAGCAACTGGTATGCGCTATTAGTCTGATATAAAAAGAAAAGCCGCTGGTACTGCTTATTCCGGCGGCTACAATGCTGCCGGTAGTTTAAACTGCGCCTTATAGATCTCTGTAATATCCTGCAACTGCCCATTATGCAGTTGCATAATCCGCTGTGCATTAATAATAGTTTCAGGCCGGTGGGCAATAATAATCCGGGTCATATTCAGTTGCTTAACCGCCTGATTGACATAATGCTCCAGCTGAATATCCAGATGGCTGGTGGCTTCGTCCATAAACAGGATTTTCGGTTTGCGGTATAACGCCCGTGCCAGCAGAATACGCTGTTTCTGCCCACCGGATAACGAGCTGCCCATATCGCCAACCAGGCTGTTATAGCCCATCGGCATAGCAGCGATATCCTGATGTATACCGGCCAGCTGGGCACATTCGGTAACCCATTGCATATCCAGCTGCGTATCAAAGAAGCTGATATTCTCGGCCAGGGTGCCGGACATTAACTGGTCGTCCTGCATTACCGCAGCAATTTGCTGGCGGTAATGGCGTAAGCCTAAGTGACGGATATCCACGCCATCGGCTTCGACTTTGCCGCTCTCTGCCGGCATTAAGCCGAGCATAATTTTCATTAAGCTTGTTTTACCGCTGCCGGACGGGCCGATAATGGCAATATTATCGCCTGCATTGATTTCAAGGTTTAAGCCGTTAAACAGCAAAGGCTCGTTATTAGCATAACGAAAACGGATATTGCTCAGGCTAAGCTGGCCGCTGAGCTCCCGGCTTTGTGCTGTTATGCCTTCATCTTCTTTGTCGGTCAGGGCAATATCGGCCAAACGCGCTAAGTGCAGTTTGGTCATTTTAATCTCAACCACTTTATCAATCAGCGCCGCACTTCTGTTGGTAAACTGGTTCTTATAGGCAATAAAGGCAAATAACATCCCGACACTGATATCCCCGGCGATAACCGCCAGGGCTGCCAGATAAATAATCAGGATATTCTCTGCACCAAACAGTAACTGGTTAATGGTGCTGTAAGAGATTTGCCATTTACCTAAGCGATAGTTCTGGTTAACTGCATCAGCAAAGCGGTTTTGCCACAGGTTTAAGCGCTGGCTTTGCTGGCCGAACAGTTTAATGCTCTGGATACCGCGCACGGTTTCCATAAAGTTGCTTTGCTCTTTGGCAGACGCGACGATGCTGGCTTCGGTCAGTTGGTGCAAAGGCCGGTACAGCGCCCAGCGGATTAACGCATACAGCAGTACTGCAATACCCACCACCAAACTAAGCTGTGGGCTGTATAAATACATCATCACCAGTACCGTAATGGCCATAATGCCGTCAATCACGCCTTCTACCAGGCTGTTGGTCAGTAATTCCCTTACCGCATTCAATGAGCCAAAACGTGAAACCACATCACCGATATGGCGCTTTTCAAAAAAGCCCAGCGGTAACTGCAACAAATGCCGCATTAGGTTAGTGGCCATTTGTACACTCATTAGTGAGCCTAAGTGCAATACCACCCAGCCACGTAAGGTCTGGGTTAATACCTGTAGCAGCATTATCAGACCAAAGCCCAGTGCCAGCACAATAAGCAAAGGCTTATCATGGCTGACCAGCACGTCATCGACCACCAGCTGGGTGTAGTAAGGCGCAGCCAGGGCAAACAGCTGCAGCAATAATGACAAAATAAACAGCTTCGCCAGCGAAGGCACCAGGCCCTGTACTCTGGTCCAGAAGGCGGTCAGCCCCAGCTTTACCCGTTCATCGACTTTTTTAAACTCATGGGTTGGGGTTAATTCCAAAGCGACACCGGTAAAAGCTTTATCCACTTCCGCCAGCGCTAACCGCCGCTCGCCCAGTGCCGGGTCAAGAATGGTAATACCATTACGGTGCACTTTTTGCAGTACCACAAAGTGGTTCATGTCCCAGTGCAATATACAAGGCGTGCGTAATTTGGCTTAATCATCCAGCTCCAGCTTTAAGGCCCGGCCCGCTAAACCCAGCTGATTACCCAGCAGCATCAGCTGCTGTAAATTGGCGCCTTTTAGCGATACGCTATAGCGGTTGCGCAGTGTGGTTAAATCAAGCTGGTGGCCATGATGATTGGCCACCATCGCCATACAGGCCAGACCGCATTCAGCGGCTTCGGATTGGTAGAGCAGAATAGAATTTTTTATCATAAATAATAAGAGACCAACACACCTATAACATTGAAAATGATATGTATAAAAATAGCTGGAAGAACAGAACCACTTTTCATCCTCGCCCACCCAAGCAAGAGTGAAAGTATAAACACCTGCCAAAGAGTAAAGGATGGATATTTATAGTGTACAGCAGAAAACAATAATGAAGTAACGACAATGCTTACCCAAGGGCTTATGACAATTTCATAAATTTTACCTTGAATGTAGCCGCGAAATATTAATTCTTCCATGATCGGAGTGAGTAATGCAGTCATCATACGTATGATCTTTAGGATTTGAAGAGGTGCTTCATTCGTGATCTAATTGAT
>CAZEGA010000246.1:0-5029 GCA_964511675.1 uncultured Rheinheimera sp. | reverse complement strand
GGCAATAGTGGGCGCCGAGCAGGTGCTGAAACTGGTGCCCAAAGGTACGCATGAGTTTGATAAGTTTATCCGCCCTTCTACACTGATGCGTTATCTGGAGCAGGCCGGACTGGAACTGGCCGATGCCACCGGGCTGCACTTTAACCCGCTGAACGAAAGTTTTAAAACCGGCCCTGGGCTGGATGTCAATTATATCGTGGTAGCGCGTAAGCCGTGCTAAGCCGGCTAATTTATCAGCATGTAAATAGCCGGCGGATATAAAAAATATATTGATAGAATAAATAAGTTTAACCAGAAAAAAAGCTTGCTTCGCGTGGGCATATCTTTGCACACTAGCGATGCGGTTAGCAGCTACTAACGAGCATTTTAACCGTCGGTTTTTCCTCCTTGTCAAGCCTTGCAAAAAGATCAGATCCACACTATCTTGTGATTACTTTCTCAAAAGCATCTATATGTTGTGTAATTAAGCGACAATAGCTGCTGGTAATTTGGCCGTGCGCTACATGGCTGAATAACACCATGCATAACAACTGAAATGGAAATCTGCAGCAATGACACAATCTCTTTTCGTCACTAAACGGGATGGCCGGCGTGAACCCCTGGATCTGGATAAAATTCACCGCGTAATCACCTGGGCCGCAGAAGGCCTGTCACATGTGTCGGTGTCACAGGTAGAGCTGAAATCCCACATCCAGTTTTACGATGGCATTAAAACCGAAGATATCCACGAAACCATTATTAAAGCTGCTGCCGATCTGATATCGAAGGACAGCCCGGATTATCAGTATCTGGCCGCCCGGCTGGCCGTTTTCCATCTGCGTAAAAAAGCTTATGGCCAGTTTGAGCCGCCGCACCTGTATGAGCAGGTGGTAAAAATGGTTGAAGCCAGGCGCTATGATCAGCATATTCTGGCCGACTATAGCCGCGAAGAGCTGGAGACGCTGAACAGCTATATCGACCATAACCGCGATCTGAACTTCAGCTATGCTGCGGTTAAGCAACTGGAAGGCAAGTATCTGGTGCAAAACCGCGTCAGCGGCGAAATTTACGAAAGTGCCCAGTTCCTGTATATGCTGGTGGCGGCGTGTTTATTTGCCAACTACCCGAAAGCCACCCGGCTGGATTATGTACGCCGCTTCTATGATGCCTGTTCGTTATTTAAGTTGTCACTGCCAACGCCGATTATGTCCGGTGTGCGCACCCCTACCCGCCAGTTCAGCTCTTGTGTACTGATCGAGTGCGGTGACAGCCTGGATTCTATCAATGCCACCTCCAGCGCCATTGTGAAATATGTCAGCCAGCGTGCCGGTATCGGGATTAACGCCGGCCGTATCCGGGCATTGGGCAGCCCCATCCGTAATGGGGAAGCCTTCCACACCGGCTGTATTCCATTTTATAAGCATTTTCAGACCGCAGTAAAAAGCTGCTCGCAAGGCGGCGTACGAGGCGGTGCCGCCACACTGTTCTATCCGCTGTGGCATTTAGAGGTAGAATCCCTGCTGGTGTTGAAAAACAACCGCGGCGTGGAAGAAAACCGCGTCCGCCACCTGGATTACGGTGTGCAGTTTAACCGCCTGATGTATACCCGTTTAATCAAAGATGATTATATTACCTTGTTCAGCCCGTCTGACGTGCCAGGCCTGTATGATGCCTTCTTTGAAGATCAGGAAAAATTCGAAGAATTGTATGTCAAATATGAAGCTGACAGCAGCATACGTAAAAAACGCTTAAAGGCGCTGGAACTGTTTACGTTGTTTATGCAGGAACGTGCCAGCACCGGCCGTATTTACCTGCAGAACGTAGACCATTGCAACACCCACAGCCCGTTTAATCCGAAGTTTGCCCCGGTACGCCAGAGCAACCTGTGTCTGGAAATTGCCCTGCCGACCAAACCACTGAACGATGTCAATGATCCGGACGGTGAAATTGCCCTGTGTACCCTGTCGGCGTTTAACTTAGGGGCCATTGAAAACCTGAATGAGCTGGAAGAACTGGCTGAACTGGCCGTGCGCTCACTGGACAGCCTGCTGGATTACCAGGACTACCCTATACCGGCGGCGTTCCACGCTACCATGAACCGCCGTACCCTGGGTGTCGGCGTGATTAACTACGCCTATTACCTGGCGAAAAACGGGGTGAAATACTCCGACGGCTCGGCCAATGGCTTAACCCACCGCACCTTTGAAGCCATTCAGTATTACCTGCTCAAAGCTTCAAACAAACTGGCACAGGAATTTGGCGCCTGTCCTAAATTCAATGAAACCACTTATGCGCAAGGCGTACTGCCAATTGACAGCTATAAGCAGGATCTGGACAAAGTGTGTGCCGAACCGCTGCAACTGGACTGGCAGCAACTGCGTAACGATATTCTGGCCCACGGCCTGCGTAACTCGACGCTGTCGGCGCTGATGCCGTCAGAAACCTCGTCGCAAATTTCCAACGCGACCAACGGTATTGAGCCGCCACGTGGCCATATCAGCGTAAAAGCCAGTAAAGACGGCATTTTAAAGCAGGTGGTGCCGGAATATGAGCGCTTAAAAGATAAATACGAACTGCTGTGGGATATTCCGAATAATACCGGTTACCTGTCGCTGGTAGCCATTATGCAGAAGTTTGTTGACCAGACAATCTCCGCTAACACCAACTACGACCCGAACAAATTTGACGGCGGCAAAGTACCAATGAAGCTGTTACTGCAGGACCTGCTGAGCGCCTATAAACTGGGTGTGAAAACAATGTACTATCACAACACCCGCGACGGTGCTGCCGATATGCAGGAAGACATTAAACCCGAAGCAGACGACGGCTGTGCCGGCGGTGCCTGTAAAATATAAGCAAACAGTAAACGGGCTGCCCTGGTAGCCCGTCGTTGGTAATGACACCCTGTTAGGACGATAAGTGGCCATGGCGTACACAACCTTTAACCGACATATTAACGATCAACTGAAAGAACCGATGTTCTTTGGTAACCCGGTCAATGTTTCCCGTTACGATCAACAAAAGTACGGTATTTTTGAAAAGCTGATTGAAAAACAGCTGAGCTTTTTCTGGCGGCCGGAAGAGGTCGATGTCAGTAAGGATCGTATCGACTACCAGAACTTGCCGGAACACGAAAAACACATTTTTATCAGTAACCTGAAGTATCAGACCCTGCTGGACTCGGTACAGGGCCGCTCACCTAACGTAGCATTTTTACCCATAGTGTCACTGCCGGAACTGGAAACCTGGATTGAAACCTGGGCCTTCAGTGAAACTATCCACAGCCGCAGCTATACCCATATCGTGCGTAACATCAGCGCCGAACCGCATAAAGTGTTCGACGATATAATGCTGAATGAGAAAATTCTGCAGCGTGCCGAAGATGTCACCCGCTACTACGATGCCCTGATCGACGGTATTAACCTGTACCAGCGCTGTGGTGAAGGCAGCCACACGATTAATGGCGAGACACACAGCATCAGCTTATACGAGTTAAAGCGCCGGTTGTATTTATGTGTCATGTCGGTGAATGTGCTTGAAGCCATCCGCTTTTATGTCAGCTTTGCCTGCAGCTTCGCCTTTGCCGAGCGCGAACTGATGGAGGGCAACGCCAAGATCATCCGCCTGATTGCCCGCGACGAAGCGCTGCATTTAACCGGCACCCAGCATATGCTGAATATTATGGCCGCCGGTGATGACGACCCGCAAATGGCACAGATTGCCAGGGAATGCGAAGCAGAAGCCTATGCTATCTTTCGCAAAGCCGCCGAGCAGGAAAAAGACTGGGCGGAGTTTTTATTTAAAGACGGCTCCATGATCGGCCTGAACAAAGATATTCTGTGTCAGTATGTGGAATACATTACCAACAGCCGGATGCAGGCCATTGGCTTAAAAGCCATCTTTCCGACTACGCAAAACCCGATCCCGTGGATCAATACCTGGCTGGTATCAGACAATGTGCAGGTCGCACCACAAGAAGCCGAAATCAGCTCTTATCTGGTTGGCCAGATTGACAACGAAGTTGATGGTGCCGATTTTGGCGACTTTGATCTGTAAGTGTTCAGCCGATGCCCAGGGTAACGGTTGGCAACGGTATTGCCGTTGATTTTGACGGCAGCGAGCCTACCCTGCTGCAAGCGCTGGAACAGCACCAACTGCCGGTAAACTTTCAATGCCGCGAGGGATATTGCGGCGCCTGTCGCTGTAAGCTGCTCTGCGGCGATATCCGTTATCTGCATGAGCCACTCGCGTTCGTGCGCCAGGGGGAATTTTTACCCTGCTGTAGTATTCCGCTGACAGATATTGAGATTGAAATTCCATAGCGGCATAGAAATTGTGCCGCAAATCCAGCACACTAGGCCGGCTTACTGCTGATCTTTAAGGAGATCGCCCACGATGAAATCTTTGTTACTGCTGCTCGGCGCGGCATTGGGTGCAAGCGATATCAGCCACTACGAACAGCTGCTGGCTAAAGCGCAGTTCACCGAGCTGGAGCACCAGCTGATCCAGAACCCTGATTACAAACAACAGGGCGAATTGCTGGTGATTTACGCCCGTGCCTTAATTGCCCAGCAGCGGCTGGAAGATGCCAATACGCTGCTTAAGTTTGCCGTAGAACAGTTCCCGCAGAATGCCGAGCTGAATTATCTGGCAGGGTTAAGTAAAATTCGCCTGGCCAGTGACGGTAATGTGTTTGCAGCCAAAGATCGCGCCGCCCGGGGGGTAGCCCTGCTGCAAACAGCGATCAGTTTACAACCGGAGCACTATGCTGCCCGCCAGGCGCTGATAGACTTTTACAGCATAGCGCCCGCTGCTGCCGGTGGTAATAAAGAGCAGGCCAGGCAGATGGCTGACACACTGGCACAAGATAACCCGGCGCAGGCACTGCTGGCACAAAGCCGGATTTTACTGAATGAAAAAAAACCGGAAGAAGCCTTAGCCCTGCTAAACAGTTTAATGCCAGATCCGCCTAATGCCCGTTTGCTGTCGCGCAAAGCCCAGATCCTGAACGAGCTGGCCACTGCCGCCCAGGCGTGGAATCAGGTCCAGA
>CAZEGA010000245.1:3758-5086 GCA_964511675.1 uncultured Rheinheimera sp. | reverse complement strand
CGAGGTGAATTACCTGCGCAAGCTGGTTAGCCTGGCGCCGGAAGTCGCCACCCTGGTTAAACCGGAAGACCGCGACGAGCGCCGCCGCCGCATGGCCAGCATGAAGCGTGCCGTGCGCAAGCACGATATTGCCGCCAAAACCCCGGCCCGCAGCCCGAAAGAGCGCAAGCCAGCAGAAACCCGGCCAAATACGGCTAAACCCGATACCAGCAAACCCACAGCGCGCAAAGGCCCGGCTACACCAAAAGGCAAGCCGCAACGCCAGCCCACCGGCAAAAAACCAAGCCGTGAAGGCAGGAGTTAAGTCGGATAGATAAAGGCGCGTACAGCGCCTTTGTTGTAGATGCATATAAATCGCATTTAGCCCAGGCCTGTAAAGTGTAGTGCCGGCAAGGGGGCTTACTGTTGTAGGATATGCAAGGTAATCATTTTAAAGGGAAATATAATGAAAGTTGTTTCGCTGATTGCGGTATTGCTGTTTTTAACCGCTGCTAACCAGGTTTACGCACAGGTAGCGCATTTAACCGGCACTGTTGAAGTGTCTGTTGGCGATGGCACGCTAAATGCCGATATTAAGCTTAGTAATATACCCGCCGGTAACCAGTATGCACTCAGGCTTAATACCGGGCTGAATGTTGAATATTTCCGGGATAGTAACGATACCTTTAACTTTGCTTATAGCAAAGCGTATCAGCCGGAACAGTCTTACGAAACCTGGTTGTACACTCTGAAGACCAGGTCTGGCGAAAGCCAGCCGTTACCGCCGCTGCTCCAGATAAAGTATACCGGTAAATTTCCGGTGCGAAATGACAACGCCAGAGCCAGTGAGCGCGGAGACTGGAAAGGAAATATTGCCTTTAATGGCAAAACTCTGCGGGCTACGGAGCAAAGCGCCTGGTATCCGGTGTTGTACGATACCGTGAATGATCTTGTTGTGGATAAGTACACGTATGAATTAACCGTGCGTTGCTCTGATTGCACAGCGCTGTACCTGAACGGTGATGCGCCGGAGTATAGCAAGCAGGCAACGTTCAGCTCCGGGGAGCCGGTCGCGCTGTTATTGCTGGCCGGGCAATATGAATTTCAGCATGCTGCCGGGGTTTATATTATCAATGCGGCTTTACCGCAGGGCATGCAGGCGACTTTACTGGATACCACGTCACGCATTATCGATTTTTACCAACATAAGCTGGGTATACCTTACGGCAAACCGGTGGTTTATCTGGCCGATACGCCGGTATCGCGCCAGGACAGCTGGATGTTTGTGACTTACCCGACGGTTGCCTTTATCAGCCCTCAGCCCCAGGCTTTTGCATTGTTATTTGATG
>CAZEGA010000245.1:3173-3748 GCA_964511675.1 uncultured Rheinheimera sp. | reverse complement strand
AGTTTAAGGACAATGCAATGCAGGTGTATTTTGCCCATGAACTGGCCCACTACTATGCCGGTACGTATTTTAAGCCCAATAGCACGTTGTTCTGGTTCTGGCTGGAAGGGTTGAGTGATTATTTAGCACTACAGGCCGCCAGGGCTCTGCTCGGTGACGGGGAGTATCGACGTATTCTGGCAGATTACATGGAGCAGACCGGTACTTTTACGCCTGTTGTGCTTAGCAGGGTGCAATCTGCCAACGAGATTAATACCACGTATCGTTACAACTATGCGCCTTTGCTGCTAACCGCCATTGAACAGCAGTTAGGCAGTGAGAAAATGTGGCACTGGCTGAAAACCGTGCTGGCAGCAGACACGCCAGCAACAGATTTCAGTTTTTTCAAAGCCTCGTTGCTGCAGGCGGGGGTTCCGCAAGCACAGCTGGATACTATGATCCAGCACTACATTGACAGCCCGCAGGCGCAGGATAATGTTTTTAAGGCTGTAAAAACAGCCATCAGCAACTGATGCCGGAGTAACACATTAACAAGCGGGGCCAGCAGTTATTGGCCAGCCCCGTTTTGGCTAACG
>CAZEGA010000245.1:0-3163 GCA_964511675.1 uncultured Rheinheimera sp. | reverse complement strand
CGGATCATTTTATACAGCAGCTCCGGCGCCAGCCGTGATACCAGCGCCGCCAGGCGCTCTTTTACCCCGCCAATGACAATATAGCTTTTACCTTTTAGCAGTGCTTTTACTGCTGTTCCGGCAAATTGCTCTGCGCTCATGGCATTGGCCTGGGCATCGTCCATCTGGCCAAGTGCGCTGCCATCGCCGGTTAAAGCATTGCGCGAGACATCGGTTTTAACAAAACCGGGGAAAATAGTGGCTACGCTAAGCCCCTGCTGATACAGCTCGGCCCGCAGGCTGTTGGCCCATAAATGCAGTGCGGCCTTGGCGGCGGAATAACTGCCGCGATACTGGGTGCCGACCAAACCGGCAACGGAAGAGATAAACACGACCTTGCCGCCACCGTCTGCCAGCAGCAGTGGCAGCGCCTGGCGGGTTAAATTCACCTGGGCAAAATAGTCGACGTCAAACAGTTTGCGCTCAGTATCTGCTGTTGTTTCGGTAATTAACGCCCGCTGGCTGATGCCGGCGTTATTAATCAGCCAGTCCAGCCCGCCAATCTGTTGCTGTATGGTTTGCAGGGCCGCTGCAATGGCGGCGTTATCGGTAATATCCAGTGCTAACAGCAAGTGCTCTGCAGCATTGGGCAGGCTGGCGCGTACCCGTTCCAGCTCGGTTTGCCGCCGTGCGCTTAAAATCAGCCGGGCGCCGTCTGCAGCCAGTTCACGTGCCAGCGCTTCGCCAATACCGCCGGAAGCACCGGTGATCCAGATAACTTTGTTTTTTACTGCCGTGTTTGTCAGTGCCATCTTAATACGCTGTCCTGTGTGATAGTTTGGTACAGGACATTAGGCCAGCTTTAGCCCTGTTGTAAAGCCTTGTTGCACTGCACGTTATATTTCCGCTGATAGTAACCTTTTAACGCCATCAGCACTGTTACGCCGATAACCGGCGCCGCCAGCCAGCTGAGCAGTTGCCATTGCCCCGGCAGTAGCGGTGCCAGTAACTGCCGGCCACCGGCAGCAAAAAAGGCGGTGTAAACGGCAATACCTGAGCCAACCATGGCGCTGAAATGTTCGATAATCCAGGCGCGCGGTTTTACCGCTGCCTTGTACACATAAACACAAATACTGATGGCGGTTACCAGGCTGACCACAGCAAAAATGATTAACAGCGGCATACCGGTTTTAATACCTTGTAAGGCCACGAATATTGCGGCCGGTATTAACAGTAACACCGGCCCGGTATAAGTAACTCTGCGCAGCAGGGCGCGGTTGTCCCGGGCCCGCAGTACGCCAATGGCATGGCGTACGGTAACCCAGGTTAACAGGCTTAACAGTAATAAAAACTGCGACAACGGCACCCGCCAGACCAACATCCTTTGTTGCTGGGCAGCCGTCATGGTTTGGGCAGTATCGTAAATGGCAACCGGATCGTACAGCGTCAGGCTGCTTAGCAGCATACCGCTGCCGGCCACCAGCAACATAAGGTAGTAAAATGCTTTACCGGCATTAATATGCAGCCGGCTGCCTTTACGGGCAAAAACCGGCAGCCAGTACAGCAACAAGACGATGCTGCCAAGGGCAATATGGATATACAACAATGATGCATGAATGGCTGACATAGGGCGTCTCCTTGATTGGTGCGTCAAGTGTAAAACGCCAGTGTTTGGCCCACAGGTGCTGGAAGTCAGGATTTGCTGTTGTGACTTGTGGCCTATTGCAGTTATCCGGCGGCTACGCATAATAGGCCAATGAAACTAAAATACCCTTTAGCCACTTTAGCCGGTGTTCTTACCTGGGCACTGGTGTTCGCTATTACCCTGTATTTGCTGCCGCGCGTTAGCGGGGCCGTACCGCTATTGCCGGTTTGCCTGTTGTTTGTGCTGTACGGCGGCTGTTTTATGCTATTAACCCAGGAACCGGGCTGGCTGGGGTTGCAGCAACCCGCCGGCAAGCTGTTGCTGCTGTTGCAACTGGCCAGTGCTTTTGCCTTGCTGTTATGGCTACCGGCAAAACATTTTGAATATCTGGCTATCTTAAGCATTATCTGGGTATCACTGCTGCCTTCGGTGATGCCGGTTACACGGGCATTGCTGCTGGCCGCGCTGGTAGTTGTTGTCTGGTTTACTGTGCTTGCCCTGAGACAGTCGCATAGTGTCTGGATTAACGCTTTGTTGTATGGCACCTTCCATTTATTTGCTGTGCTGATGCAAAGCGCCACCCAGGCCGCACAGCAAGCCAAAGATGAGCTGGCCAGCAAGCATCAGCAATTGCTGGCGACGCAACAGCTGCTGCAGGCGGCATCACGCCAGAGTGAACGCAGCCGTATTGCCCGTAATTTACATGATGTGGTAGGGCATCACCTGACAGCGCTGACCATCCAGTTACAGGTTGCCAGCCATTTAACCGCGGGTGAGGCCAGGGCTCAGGTGGAAAAATGCCACCAGCTGGCTAAATTGCTGCTGTCTGATGTACGCGAAGCGGTCAGCACCATGCGCCAGTACGCTGATGTGTCATTGCATGATGCGATAAGCCAGCTGACAGCCTTGCTGCCGGAGCAGCTAAGGGTCAAGCTGGCGATAGCGCCGGATATTATGCTGGCCGATTTAACCCAGGCCCAGCATTTGCTTTGTATCGTGCAGGAAGCGCTCAGCAACAGTTTAAAACATGCTGCGGCAACACAAATTGAGATTAGGGCTGTGCTGCACAATGGCCAGCTGGTACTGACGATCCAGGATAACGGTAAATTAGCGCCGCACTGGCGGGCCGGTAACGGTATCAAAGGCATGCAGGAGCGGCTGGCTGAATGTGGCGGCAGCCTGGCTATCGCCAGCATACAGCAGGCAATGCAGTTAACGCTGACCTTACCCTATCAGGAGAGTGCTGATGTATAGGGTGTTGCTGGCCGATGATCAGAAACTGATCCGTGATGGTATTAAAAGTTTACTGGCCTTGTCGGGTAAGGTGCAGGTGGTGGCTGAATGTGCCGATGGTGCAGAAGTCGTGGCAGCCTGTGCTTTACATGCGCCCGATGTGATTTTACTGGATCTGTCGATGCCGGTAATGAACGGGGTTCAGACGCTGGCGGCATTACAGCAGAGTGCTGTCAGCATTCCGGTACTGATCCTGACCACCTTTGATGAGCACGAACTGGTGCTGAAAAGTATTCAGCTGGGTGC
>CAZEGA010000244.1:0-5199 GCA_964511675.1 uncultured Rheinheimera sp. | reverse complement strand
CAAAAAACGCCAGAAAAATACTTAACGACTGCTGCACCATGCCGATAGACGTGTCCAGCTGTTGTGCCATCAGCGGCATAGCAGGCAGATACATATCAATTGCCAGCGGCGTAGTAGCCACAATTGCGGCCAGTAACACAATAATCCAGCCGGCGGGTTTTGCTGTCATCGGGGTTGGGCTCGTCAGTTTTCGGCGCGTCATCATAAGCGTTTTTCGCTGCAGTACCTAGAGCGTGCTGACGTTTGTTGGTTAAATTTTGTTCGTTCTGGCGGCATTTTGCTCGCGAAACGAGGAACGCAGTTTAGTTATTCTAAATAAGCGACGAGTGACAAAGAGCAAAATGTCGCCAGACGAACCCGAAGGGCAGCGTCTGTTTGGCTTTTCTACGGCGTTATCGCGTGCTTATGTAGAATAACTACACCGCGCACACTCTGCCTTGTAGAAAAGCCAAACAAACTGCTGCAAAATTAACCAGCAAACGTCAACACGCTCTAATACCACACGGTAAAAATACGTTAGCAGATGTGTCCTGCTGCTAAGAAGTTTGCTTTTGCTGCAATAAAGCTTTGTAATAGCTGCAAAGATGAACACGGTATGGTGTTATGAGATTCAGCCGCTGTTTGCTGTTGTTGCTATTATTGCTGAATATGCCGCTGTTACAGGCGCAACCGCAACTGCGTATTGGCCTGCATTTGTCAGCCCCCTGGTCATTCTATAACGAGCAGGGCAAACCGGACGGTATTGAATACCAGCTGGTATCGCGCATTTTCAGCCGGGCCGGTTATCAGGTGGAGTATGAAATGCACAGTTACAGCAGGCTGCTGAAACAGTTTGCCGATCAGAAACTGGATTGTGCATCGCCGGTTGCTGTTAACGTGGCCGGCGCCAGTTACAGCCAGCCTTATCTGCCGTTTAAAGATGTTGCTGTCAGTCTGGCGGGCCACAATATAGCGTTAACTTCGCTGCAGGAATTGGCCGGTAAACGTGTGGTGGCGTACCAGCAGGCACGGCAGGTGCTGGGGGCTGAGTTCCGCCAGGCGGTTGACCTTGCCAGTTATGTCGAAATGGCTGAACGTGAACGCCAGCTTGAACTGTTGTTCAGTAACCGGGTAGATGTAGTGGTGGGTGAGCAGCGGGTATTGCTGCATCTTGCCGCGCAGCTGGCGCCACAGTATAAACTCAGGGTGCATGAACTGTTTGTTGAACAGGCATATCCGGCAGCATGCTGGCAGCCGGAGCTGACGGCAGTGTTTGATCAGGGGTTGCAGCAGATGGCACAAAATGGTGAGTTAGAACACCTCCTCAGGCTTTACACTTTTTCACTGCACTAGTGAATTACGCGATAGCGCTTATACTCAGGTTAACAGCGCAGTACAGGAAGAACCGATGAAAAAAACGAAAATTATTACCACAGATGAAATCCTGCTGACCTTGTGCCAGTCAGTGACCAAGGTGCTGGCGGGTGCCGGCAACCATAATGTTGAATACTCGCCAATGGTGCAGAAGATCCAGAAAACCTGCCTGCGGCCCGATTTGGGCTGCTTTGTATTGTTTGATGGCGGCTTTTCCGGGCTGGTGATTATTAACTTTACGGCGCAGGCCGCGATGGAGATTTATAAAAAGTACCTGATGAGCATGGGCATGCCGGAAGAGGAACTGGCGCAGTTTCACACGTCGGACGAAGTGGGTAACGTGATGGGCGAGCTGATGAACCAGATCGTCGGCGATTTCACCAATACGGTGCGTTATGACCTGCATACCTCTATTAACCAGAGCCAGCCGAAAATGATGGCGATAAACAAACAGGTGCAGATCCTGATTAACACCCAGCTGGACCAGCCGCAGGCGCGCCGGGTAACGTTCAGTACGCCCGAGCACAACATTTTCTACCTGGAGCTGGCAATGGATAAGACCGAGTTTATCCAGTTGCACGAATTTGAGAAGACTGAGCAGCAACATCCGGATGATATCCTGGCCAATGCCCAGAATTACACGCCGGCGCATACTGTCAGTGCCGATGTTGACGTGGATGATGACTTCCTGAAAAACCTGGGGTTGTAACCTCAGCCCTGCAGGCGCAGCGGCAGGCGCAGCTCAAAGCGGGCGCCGCCCAGCGCTGATTCGCTGATAGCCACAGTGCCTTTATGCCAGTGCATAACGCGCTGCACTATGGCCAGGCCCAGCCCGAAACCGCCGGCCTGTTTGTTACGGCTGGCCTCGATGCGGTAAAACGGCTGCAGCACCAGCTCACGCTGGGCCGCCGGGATACCCGGGCCATCATCGTCAACGGTCAGCAGCCAGTATTGCTGGTTGTTATGCAGGCTTAGCCTGATCTGGCTGTGGGCAAATTTCTTGGCGTTTACCAGCAAATTTTGCACGGCACGCTCCAGATAATGGCCATCGCCGTAGCAGACGGCGTTGGCGGGCAGCTGTAACTGAATGGCTGCGCCGGGCACTGGTGTTAGCTTTTCCTGCAGGTTAGTCAGTAATTCGGTCAGATCAATCTGCTGCAGTTGTAACGGCAGCTGGCCGGCCTCCAGCCTGGCGTAATCCAGAATTTCATCAACCAGTTGCTGTAGTTCGCGCACATCCTGCAACATAGCGCTGCGCTCTGCTGCCGGTAACTGGCCGGCCATCTCCAGCGCAAAGCTGAGCCGGGCTATCGGGGTGCGCAGCTCATGCGATACCGCGTGGGTCATTTCGCGTTGCAGTGTGACCAAATCGCGGATCTGGTGGCTCATTTGCTGGAAACTGCTGGCGATCGGGGCAATAAAGGAGCGTGCCGGCAGGGTCAGGCTGGTGTCGTGGTTAGTGGAGAATTGCTGCAACTGTTGCTGCAGCCGGGCGATATCGCGTGCCACCGGCCATAACCACAGGGCGACTGCTATGGCCAGCAGGATAAAAAACAGCAGGCTGAACCAGGTGGCTTTGTCATCCTGCACTAAGGCTACCGGGCCAAACCGCCATAACTCTGTGGCAGACTGATAGTAAAAATACACCTTATCGGCTTCAAACAGGGTAATGACCTTACCATCGGCCAGCAGTTGTTGTTCGTCAGCTAGCCAGCTGACGGCATCTGCTGGCAAGGCAACCGCATTCAGTGCGGCGGCAGCCCTGCTGATATCGGTTTGCTGCACCTGCAACTGTAACATGGCGGTATAGCTTTGCAGCCAGTCAGGTTCTGCCGCCGGTTGCCACTGCTGCCATAACTGTTCCATTGCCCAGCCCAGCCCTAGCAGCACCAGAAAAATAAACAGATAAAAATGCCAGAATAAACGCTGCATAGGGCGGTCAGTATCGTCTGCTACCAGGCATCGGCAACAAACAGGTAGCCTTTGCCCCAAACTGTTTTAATGCGAAACGGCGTTTCTGCGTTATCGCCCAGTTTGCGGCGCAGATGCGAAACCCGCACATCAACGGTGCGATCCAGGCCGTCGTATTCGCGGCCGATGATCTGCTGATGTATGGCTTCGCGTTTTACGGTCTGGCCGGCGTGGCGCGCCAGCATCCATAACAGGTCAAACTCATAGCTGGTCAGTTCTACCCGCTCTTCGTCATACCAGGCTTCGCGGGCGCGTTGTTTTAACAGTAAACGGCCAAAGCGCAGTTCCTGCTGTTCTGTCTTGCCCGGGCTGAGTGTCCGGCGCAGCAGGGCATTGATACGGGCTACCAGTACCCGGGGTTCTACCGGTTTGATCACGTAGTCGTCGGCACCCAGCTCCAGGCCCAGCACCTGATCAATATCACTTTGTTTTGCGGTCAGGATCAGGATTGGGCCCTTGTACCAGGGCCGCAACTGACGGCAGACCCCAAAACCATCCAGGCCGGGTAACATTAAATCCAGCACTATCAGATCCGGCTGAAACTGGCGGCAGTGCTCTGCTACCGCATCGCCCTGCGTTTGCAGTTGTACACTGAAGCCATGCTGAGTCAGAAAGCTTTGTACCAGCGACGCCAGGCGGATGTCGTCTTCAACTAACAGAATTTTTGCCATCAGAAAATACTCCATGGGCTGCTTAAGCGGCGCCGGGCCGGTTTACGGCTTAGAACCTGTAGTTCAGTTTGCAGTAACACCTGATTATCCGCGTCACGCAGGGTCAGTATGGCATTTTGCCATTCCAGTTGCTGTTGCCACTGGCCCTGGTTGCTGTCTTGCCAGCATTGCAGTTGCTGCTGTGCCAGATAGAGGCAGGGGCTTAGCGGCTTACTGCTGCGCCAGCTCAGCTGTAAGGTGGTATGACAGCTTTGCTGCTGTTGTTCAGTAATGCAAATTTGCGGGCTGACATCCCAGCATAACTGGCCGCACTCTGCTGCCTGTTGCGCTGTGATTCCGTGCAGTGCCAGTAGTATCCAGGGGCCCAGCATTAAAACAACCGGTAACTTATGCCAAAAAACCAGGTTGTCACATTATCATCCTGCACCAGCGGACTGTCTGTCATTGCGTTATCCAGATGTAAATACCGTACAAAAGCTAACAGAGCGGTGCGCTCTGATAACGGATACTGCCAGCCAAGGCGCAACTCGGGTTGCCAGCTGGCTTTACCGTTATAGCGGGGTAAATAAAATGGTTCATTATTATCAATACCGTAGTAAGTATCAATCAACTTAGCACTTTTCCAGTATAACCGGGCAGCCAGCTGCCATTTGCCGGTTGCGGTTTGCCAGCCACGGGCCGCGCTGATACCGGCATGCTGCCCCTGATAGGTGTTACTGACATCCTGCCATAGCAGGGCCTGCAGCTGCCAGTTGTCATTAAACCAGTCCAGTTGCAGGCCTAAATCGAATGCGGTAGGTCTTTTGCTGATTTCCCGTACCGAAGCCTGCAGTGGCCCGAAGCGGTCATCCGGTAATATCGGGCTGGTAATGCTGCTACTGGTACTGCGCAACTGAAAGGCGTTACCGGCAAACCACTTCTGAAAATAGCCTTTTTCCTGGTTAAGCTGGCCAACCAGGCTGAGTGTCCATTGCGGGTTCAGCTGCCAGCTGGTACCGAGTTTGCCATTGTCAAAAAACCAGTGTGCAGTGTAATAATAAATATCCGGCAGTAATACCAGCGGCAGCTGCTCGCCACCATATAGCGGGTTGCTGCGCTGGCCATAGCCCAGTGCCCAGCTCAGGTAAAGTTGCTGCTCTGTTACGCAATCCGCGCCATTGTCGCAGCCTGTCGCCGTCTCATCAGCCTGTAGTGGTAACGTAAG
>CAZEGA010000243.1:0-5204 GCA_964511675.1 uncultured Rheinheimera sp. | reverse complement strand
CTTGGCGCAGTTTATCTGTTAATCCTGTGGAGGATGTTATGACTGGCCCTGCTTTGGCAACAACAGGCGGCAGCGGGTTAAACCTGCTGAATTTCGCTGAACAAAAAATAAAAATGCTGCACCTGACCTGGTTTGCGTTCTTTTTAACCTTTGTGATCTGGTTTGCCCATGCGCCGCTGCTTATTCATATTAAAGATGCGCTGGCGCTGAGCGATGCACAAATTAAAGCGCTGCTGATTTTAAACGTCGCCATTACCATACCGGCGCGTATCGTGGTTGGTATGCTGGTCGACCGCTACGGCCCGCGCATTATCTACGCCCTGTTGTTGTTTATTTCCGCTTTGCTCTGTATCGGCTTTGCCTTTGCCCAGACCTATGATGCGCTGGCGCTGCTGCGCTTTTTACTCGGTTTTGTCGGTGCCGGCTTCGTCATCGGTATCCGCCTGGTGGGCGAGTGGTTTCCGCATCATCAGGTCGGTACGGCCGAGGGCATTTATGGCGGCTGGGGTAACTTTGGCTCGGCCGCAGCCGCCATGACCTTGCCGACATTGGCCCTGGTGTTTGGTGGTGAGGATGGCTGGCGCTATGCTATCGGCACTGTCGGGGTGATCAGTGCGGTATATGCGCTGGTGTTTTACAAATATGCCCGCAATACGCCTAAAGGTTCGGTGTACTTTAAACCGAAAAAAACCGGCGCTATGGTGGTCACCAGCTGGGGCGCCCTGTGGGGCCTTATTCTGATGAATATTCCGATGCACCTGGCGCTGGCGATGCTGGCCTGGCGTTTATCACCGACAGGTGTCGATTTGTTTTCCACCGATATGATGTATGCGCTGTGGGCTGTGCTGCTGGTGTTGTTTGTGCTGCAAACCCAGCAAACCTGGCGTATCAATGTTGAACACCTGCGTGCCGGGGTGCCACAAGCAGACAAATACAGTTTTAAACAGGTGGGTATTTTAAATATTGCCTACTTTGCCACCTTTGGCTCTGAGCTGGCGGTGGTGTCTATGCTGCCGCTGTATTTCCTGGAGACGTTCGAGGGCTTAACCGCAGTGGAAGCGGGTTTGCTGGCATCGGGCTTTGCCTTTATGAACCTGGTATCGCGGCCGATGGGCGGCTGGTTTTCCGACAAATTCGGCCGGCGTAAAAGTATGCTGATTTTAATCGGCGGCCTGGCGGCCGGTTATTTCCTGATGGGGCTGATGGACAGCCACTGGTGGCTGTCGCTGGCGGTGCTGGCCACTATGGCCTGCAGCTTCTTTGTGCAGGCCGGTGAAGGTGCGGTGTTTGCTATAGTGCCGCTGATTAAACGCAGCATGACCGGGCAAATTGCCGGTATGGCCGGGGCTTACGGCAATGTCGGTGCTGTGGTGTATTTAACCGTGCTAAGTTATGTCAGCTACAGTATGTTTTTTTACGTGATTGCCGCTTCTGCCCTGTTTGGCCTGCTGGCGGTAATGTTTCTGGACGACCCTAAAGGCCATATTACCGAAGTGGCCGAAGATGGCACTGTACACCGGATCAATGTCGGTTAACCAGGGAGAAACAGGTGACGGTATCAGAGCTTGAAGTAGCTTACAGCAGTATCTGCGAGGCCGGTGTTAAAGCGGCCAACGAAGATGCTGTCGCCGTTAATGTGCCGGCAGATGCCCACCTGTTAACCTATAAAGGTGCCTGTTTTGCCCTGGCTGACGGCGTAAGCACAGCTGAAGCCGGGCAGCAGGCCAGTGAACGCGCGGTAAGCCGCTTCTGCCGCGAATACAGCCAGACGCCCGACAGCTGGTCGGTGGCGTACAGTGCAGGGCAGCTGCTGGCCACTATTAATAATGAGCTGTATGAGCTGAGCCATCAGTTTGTGCACGAGCAAAAAGGCTATCTCACCACCTTTACTGCGCTGGTGATCAAATCGCAAACCGCGCATTTTTTTCATATTGGCGACAGCCGGCTGTACCACTGGCGTGATGGTGTGCTGGCACAGCTGAGCCAGGATCACACTACGGTATTGTCCGGCCAGCGCCAGTTTCTCGGCCGTGCCCTGGGGATGGATACGCGCGTTGAGCTGCAGCAGGGCGCGCTGGCTGTGCGCTGCGGTGACAGGTTTCTGCTGTGCAGTGACGGGATCTCTGATTTTATCAGCGCCGACGAACTGCAACAGGCACTGTCGGTAGCCACCGATTTAGCCTTATGTGCCGGGCAGCTAAAGCAACTGGCGCTGGCGCAGGGCAGTGATGACAACCTCAGCCTGATTGTGCTGGAGGTCAGGGCATTAGCGCAGCAAAGCCTGGATGATTTAAACCAGAGCCTGACCCGGCTGCCGTTTCCGCCAGCGCTTGGCCCCGGCATGAAACTGGATGGCTACAAAGTGCAAAGCGAGCTGTTTGCCAGCAGCCGCAGCCATTTGTATCTGGTAGAAGATGAGCAGGACGGCAGGCAGCTGGTGCTGAAATGCCCGTCGCTGAATTACGATGATGACGCCTTATATATCGACCGTTTTATCCGCGAAGAATGGATCGGCCTGCGCATTGACAGCCCTTATGTGGTGCAGGTGATCCGGCAACACCGGCCGCGCAGCTTTTTGTACTACCTGATGGAATATCTGCCGGGCCAAAGTTTAGAGCAATGGTTTGAGCACCAACCTAAGCCGTTAAAGCCGGCACTGGCCATTAAGCTGGTAAAACAAATTGCTGAAGGTTTAACCGCGTTTCACCGCATGGGCGCCATTCATCAGGATTTAAAGCCGGGCAATATTATTTACCTCGAAGATGGCAGTATAAAAATTGTCGACTTTGGCTCGGTGTATGTCGCCGGCCTGGCCGAAATATACAGCCCGCTGCAGCACGAGGCAGCGCTTGGTACTGCAGCGTATTCTGATCCGCATTACCTGCTGGGGCATAACAGCGGTGTGCAGGGCGATATTTACGCGCTGGCCACCATAGCTTACGAGCTGTTTAGCGGCGGCCATCTGCCGTATGGCCCGGCGGTAGAGGAATGCCGCACTGCGGCCGATTACGACAAACTGCGCTACCGCAGTGCCAGCCGCTTTAACCCGGTGATCCCGCCCTGGTTTGACCGGGCGCTGCAACAAGGCGTCAGTTTAGACTTATCGCAGCGCTATCACAGTATCAGCGCGCTGTTAACCGACTTACAGCAGCCTAATCCGGCCTTCCTGCACGAAGAAGTCAAACAGCAACACAAAACTAATCCGTTATTGTTCTGGCAACTGCTGTCCGGCTTCTGGTTTATTACCCTGTTGCTGGTGATCTGGCTGTTTTTAATCCGGCGTTGATCACTGGTTTGCACCTACTGTTTAGCGTAATTGGAGCATCATAGGGTTTACTGCTAAACTGATGCATGTAATGAAATATCTAAAAGGTAATGAAAATGACAGCTACGCTTACCAGTAAAGGCCAGGTCACTATTCCTAAAGCCGTGCGGGACAGGCTTAACCTTGCACCGGGTGATAAGCTGGAATTTGTATTTGATACTGATGGTGCGGTACGGTTAGTGGCGATGACCAGCTCGGTACAGCAATTAAAACAACTGCTGCCACCTGCCCGCCGGATTGTATCTCTGGATGAGATGGATCAGGCGATTGCGGCAGGAGCTTCAGCACAGTGATAGGTTTAGATACCAATATACTGGTGCGCTATATTGTGCGGGATGAGCCAGCACAAACCGCTGCGGCAACCCGGCTGATAGAAACCCATTGCAGTGATGCCAGCCCCGGCTTTGTGTCACAACTGGTGTTGGCAGAATTGTTCTGGGTACTGAACAGAGCCTACCAATATGATAAACCGCTGTTGTTGAAATTGTTTTCCACATTACTCAGTGCCGCGGAATTACAGGTTGAGCAGGCTCAGGATGCCTGGCAGGCATTGTGGGCTTACGAAAGTGGCAGCGCTGATTTTGCCGATTATCTGATCGCCAGGCGAAGTTGCCATGCCGGTTGCAGTACAACCTATACCTTTGATCGTAAGGCGGCCCGCTCAGCGCTGCATACTTTGCTGGAAAGCTGAAAGTACATTATTTCATTTCGGCCTGAATGCCTTAACTACCGCTTCATTGCATTGCAAATAAGGCCCGTCCATTAAATCTATACAATAAGGCACGGCCGGAAATACCGCATCCAGACACTGGCGGATGGCTTTGGGCTTGCCCGGCAGGTTGATAATCAGGCAGTTACCGCGCAGGCCGGCGGTCTGGCGCGATAAAATGGCGGTGGGCACATATTTTAACGATTCGGCCCGCATCAGTTCGCCAAAGCCGGGCATCATCCGGTCGCACACCGCTTCAGTTGCCTCGGGGGTGACATCGCGTTTAGCCGGGCCGGTGCCGCCGGTGGTCACGATTAAACAGCAGCCGTTGTCGGCCAGCTCAATCAGCGTTTGCTCAATTAACGGCTGTTCGTCCGGGATCAGCCGGTATTCGGCCTGCCACTCACTGGTTAAATAGTCGTTTAAGGTGTCGATAATGGCTTTACCGGATAAGTCTTCATAGACACCGGCACTTGCGCGGTCGCTTACGGTTACTATGCCAATTCTGGCGGTTTGGTTGTTCATCGTTGTTCCTCTGTCGGGACGCAAGCATATGGGCTCAATAATATGGGCGCAATAATATGGGCGCAATAATATGGGCGCAATAATGATGGGCGCAATAATGCGCCCCTACGGTATCCCGGGTGCCACCATCTGGTAGGGGCGCATTATTGCGCCCTGTTTGCGCCCTGTTTGGCCCCCAATTGCGCCCCGGTTAAACCCGGTGTTGTGTCACCCGGTTGCCATACCGGCCAGTTGCAACCAGTAGCCGTTACTGTCGCTTGGTGCCAGCTTTTGCGGTGCCTTGCCGTCAATATTAGCTTTAAACTTTGCCAGCCAGTCAAAGGTGCCTTCTGGCTGCGGGCTTAACCGTACTATATCTACCAGATCTTGCATAGCCGGTAGCTGGTTAATCAGGTTATAGCGGTAACCGGACTGGGTCTGGATGCCATTTAACACAAATACTGTAGTACCATCCTGGCTGCTGACTTCACGCCCCTGCGGGTAGTTAATACAGCACAGCTCGCACTGATCCTTGCTGCGGTTTTCTGAGCGGGCGGTAAAGCAGCGGCCACTCCAGGCCAGCGGCAGGTGACCCAGGCTGAACACCTCAGTGCTAAAGCAGTCGCGGATATCGGCGATATATTGTCGCAAAATATTATCGCCGAT
>CAZEGA010000242.1:4697-5306 GCA_964511675.1 uncultured Rheinheimera sp. | reverse complement strand
TTCTGGCTGCATACTATTGGTGTGGTGCTGTATATCGTTGCAATGTGGATCTCCGGTATTACCCAGGGCATGATGTGGCGCGCGGTGAATACCGACGGCACCCTGACCTACAGCTTTGTACAGAGCCTGGAAGCGTCGATGCCATTTTATCTGATGCGTTTTATCGGGGGTGTCTTTGTCGTCGCCGGTATGCTGCTGATGGCGTACAACGTGTATAAAACCGTACGCGCCAAAGATGAATCGTTACAACCTGTTCCGGCTGCGGCGTAAGAGGTAGATCATGTCGACTAAAAATCATCACGACAAAATTGAACGCAGCGTTGGTCTGTTAGCCATTTTAACCATAGTGGCCATCAGCTTCGGTACCCTGGTGCTTATTACCCCGCTGTTTTTCCTGGACGAAACCACCCAGCCGGTAGATGGCATGGTGCCCTATACTGCACTGCAGCTGGAAGGGCGCGATATCTATATCCGCGAGGGTTGTGTCGGCTGCCACAGCCAGATGATCCGGCCGTTCCGGGCCGAAGTAGAGCGTTATGGCCACTACTCGGTAGCGGGCGAAAGTGTCTGGGATTACCCTTTCCTGTGGGGCTCCAAGCGTACCGGGCC
>CAZEGA010000242.1:3598-4687 GCA_964511675.1 uncultured Rheinheimera sp. | reverse complement strand
ACTGGCACTATGCGCACCTGATGGACCCACGCTCTGTGGTGCCACAGTCGAATATGCCGGCGTATCCGTGGCTGGATAAAAACACACTGGACGGCCGGCATACGGCGCGCAAAATGGCCGTATTAAAGCGCTATGGCGTACCCTACAGTGAAGACGATATTGCAGGTGCGGCTGAGGCAGTGAAAGGCAAGACTGAGATACAGGCACTTATTGCCTACCTGCAGTCGCTGGGCACACACCTGAAGTAATGCTCATGGAATACTCAACCATACATAGTATTTTTACCGTGATTTTGTTCGTTGCTTTTATTGGGTTTGTCGTCTGGGCGTACAGCAAGAAACGTAAAACCGATTTCGACCAGGCAGCAAATTTAGTATTTGACGACGAACAAAAGGCACCACAAAAAAATAAACAGGAGTCCGATCATGAGTAGCTTTTGGAGTGCTTGGATCATAGTGTTAACCCTGCCGGTGCTTATCGGCTGCGCCATATTGCTGAAATGGAACCTGACGAACCATGTCGGCGTACCTGAAGATCAAAATACCGGCCATGAAGTTGACGGTATAGAAGAAATTAACAACCCGCTGCCGCAATGGTGGACCTATATGTTCATCCTGACGCTGGTATGGTCGGTGTATTATCTGGCGGCTTACCCTGGCCTGGGCCAGTGGAAAGGCTTTTTAGGCTGGACCAGCTCTAACCAGGGCATTAAGTCTCTTGAGGAGTCGCGCTTAGCGGTTGAAAAAGGCCGGGCCGACGGCCTGAACGTAGAGCTGGACCGTGAAATGGCCAGGGCAGACGAGGTTTATGGCCCGGTATTCCAGCAGTTTGCCAAGCGCGATGTGCTGGATCTGGCCTACGACGACGACGCCTTTAAAATTGGCCAGCGTTTATTCCTGCAAAACTGTGCCTTGTGCCACGGCTCTGATGCGCGCGGCCAGCACGGTTTCCCCAACCTGACCGACAATGACTGGCTGTACGGCGGTACGCCGGACAAAATCAGGGAAACCCTGCTTTATGGCCGTAAAGCCGCGATGCCGGGCTGGCTGGATGCACTGGGTGAACAGGGTATTAAAGAGATGACAGCCT
>CAZEGA010000242.1:0-3588 GCA_964511675.1 uncultured Rheinheimera sp. | reverse complement strand
TGTCCTCAGTCTGTCCGGACGCAGTGTAAACGAGCGCGATGCCGATGCAGGCAAAGCCAGGTTTGCGCTGTGCGCGGCATGCCATGGTGCTGACGGAAAAGGCAGCGTAGCACATAACCTGCCGTTTGGTGCCCCTAACCTGACGGACAATATCTGGTTGTACGGTGGTGGTTCGGCGGCAGCGGTGGAAGAAACCCTGCGCAAAGGCCGCTATGGTGAAATGCCGGCCTTTAAACAGACGTTAGGTGAGGACAAAGTGCATATCCTGACGGCCTATGTTTACCGGCTATCGCACCCGGAACAACCCGCAACGCAGCAATAATAGCGTATTGTAAGCTGTGTTACATTAGGCCCCGTTACGGGGCTTAATGTTATATGGCCCGTTTAACCCCTTTGAGGTTGTTATGCAGCAAGACACTAAACCCTGGTATAAACAGCTATGGCCCTGGGTGCTGATTGCCATACCCCTGCTCACAGCGATTAAAGCGGTGCATACTGTGGTACTGATGCAGCGAAACTCGCCGGATCTGGTGGTAGATGACTACTACAAAGCCGGCCGGGCCATCAATATGCAACTGGCAAAATACCGCGAAGCCGAACTGCGCAACTTACAGGCCCATATACTGATTGCCGGCAATCGTGCCGTGGTCCGTTTTACCGCCAATACGGTACTGGAAGACGATCTGCATCTGGATTTTTACCACCCGACCATAGCCGAACACGATTTTGCCCTCGATGCCCAGCGCAGTGGTGAATTACTGTACGTGGCAACCCTGCCCTTAACCCCAACCGGCAAATGGCAACTGGTGGTATCGGATGCCACCAAAGACTGGAAACTGCGGGCCAGCCTGGATCTGCCGGCCACGGCCGAGATTAAACTGGGCTACTGACAGGATAACTGAGTGAGTATACCCCGTTGTTTTCACTGTGATGAAGCTGTACCGGCCGGCACAGACTTCAGGCTGGCGTTTGACGGCCAGGTGCGGGCATTTTGTTGTGCCGGTTGCCATGCCATAGCCGATACCATTATACAAAGCGGCCTGGCCGATTATTATCGTTTTCGTACCCGCCCCGCCAGCCGCGCCGAAGCCCTGCCGGAAACGCTGGCCGCTGAACTGCAGAACTTTGACGCTCCGGACGTACTGGCCGATATTTCCCGCCAGCAGGGCGAGCTGACCGAGATAGAACTGTCGGTCAGTGGTATCAGCTGCGCCGCCTGTGCCTGGCTGATAGAAAAGCAGCTGAAACAACTGCCTGCAGTAGCGCAGGTCAGTGTCAATTCGGCAACCCAGCGTTGCCAGCTGCAATGGCGCGCCGATCTGACACCGTTAAGCACCCTGCTGGCAACGCTGGCAACTATTGGCTATCAGGCCAGCCCTTTTATGGCTGATCAGGAAGAACAACACTTTAAAGCCGAGTTAAACCGCTTTTTAAAGCGGTTGGCGGTGTCCGGCATTATGTCAATGCAGGTGATGATGCTGGCGGTCGGCCTGTATTTTGGTGACTACACCGGCATAGAGGCATCACACCAGGGTTACCTGCGCTGGATCAGCCTGTTTCTGACCTTGCCGGTGGTACTGTATGCCGCCATGCCTTTTGTACACAGCGCCTGGCGCGGTATCAAGGCACGCCAGCTGAATATGGACGTCCCGATCAGCCTGGCCATTTACTACACCTTTAGCGCATCTGCCTATGCAACGCTGTTTAATACCGGCGAGGTGTATTTTGAGTCAGTGTGTATGTTTACCTTTTTACTCCAGCTGGGTAAGTTTTTTGAATACCGCGCCCGGGCCCGGGCCCGGGCAGCCACCAGCAACCTGCTGAAAATCATGCCGGTCAGTGCCACCCTGCTGGACAACAATGCGCAGCAGGTTGTCTCGGCGCGCCGGCTTACCCCCGGCAATATCATTCTGATAAAACCGGGCGAAGTCATAGCCGCCGACGGTGAGGTGATCAGCGGGCAAAGCTCTGCCGATGAATCCATGCTGACCGGCGAATACCGCGCTATCAGTAAAACAACCGGTGATCAGGTGCTGGCCGGCAGCGTTAACCATGATGGCCTGCTGCAGGTTAAAGTCAGTGCGGCGCTGGCAGCATCCCGGCTGGGCCAGATCATCAGCCTGCAACAAAATACCTTAAGCCAGAAACCCGCCGTACTGCAGAAAACCGACCGGCTGGCCCGCTATTTTGTCGAGCGCCTGCTGGTTATCGCAGTGGCGACCTTTGTCCTGTGGTATTTCTGGCTCGATGCAGACCGCGCGTTCTGGGTAACCTTATCGGTCCTGGTTGCCACCTGCCCCTGTGCGCTGAGCCTGGCCGCCCCCACGGCAGTAACCTGCGCCCTGGCAAACCTGAACCGCCAAGGCGTGTTGATTAAAAGCTCTGCGGTGCTGGATGTCCTGCCAGAGCTGAGCCATGTGGTGTTTGATAAAACCGGTACCTTAACCGAAGGCCGTTTTTCGGTGACTGCGGTACAGCGCTATGCAACGCACTACAGTGAAGCCGAGATCCTGCACCTGATTGCCAGCCTGGAGCGTTATTCTGAACACCCGATTGCAAAAGCCTTTGCGCCTTATCTGGCCTCGCCATTGGCAATGCAGCAAGCCGAAGTCGTAGTCGGCAGCGGCATCAGGGCCCACTACCAGGGCCAGCTGGTAAAAGTGGGCAGTGCCACCTTTTGCCAGGCCGGCACCCGGGATACGGCTATGGTGTACCTGAGTATAGATAACACCTTAATCGCAGCGATCAGCCTGAGCGATGCCCTGCGTGCCGAAGTACCCGAGCTGCTGGCCCTGTTGCGCCAGCGCGGCTATCAGTTGGTGATGCTGACCGGCGACAGCTCGGCACAGGCCGATGTATTGCAGCAGCAACTGCAGTTTGATCTGATGGCAAAAGGTTGCAGCCCGGAGCAAAAAGTTGAACAGATCCAGGCCCTGGTGCAACAGGGCCACAAGGTACTGATGCTGGGGGATGGCATTAACGACAGCCCCGGCTTTCACGCGGCGCATGTTTCGGTAACACTGCAAACCGGTACCGATTTGTCAAAAAACCAGGCCGATGTGGTATTGTTACAACCCAGTATCCGCCTGCTGGCACAATTACTGGAAGGCAGCACCCGGGCACAGCGCATTATTAAACAGAACCTGGCCTGGTCGGTTGGCTATAACCTGCTGATTATTCCTCTGGCAGTGGCGGGTTTTGTCTCGCCCTATATTGCGGTACTGGGCATGTCATTCAGCTCATTGCTGGTGGTATCTAACTCACTGAGGCTGTTGAAAAAATGAGTATTATTTACGTACTGATCCCCATCGCTATCCTGTTTGTCCTTATTGGCCTGACAGTATTTTTCTGGGCGGTACGCAGCCGGCAATTTGACGATCTGGACAAAGAAGGCTTCAGTATTTTGTTTGATAACGACCCAAAGCCCGATCCGGCCAAACCTGACAACCACGACGACAAGCCCCGTTGATGCCCAGCGATTTTGCTACTGCCCTGTTGATAGGCCTGATTGGCAGCAGCCATTGCCTGGTTATGTGCGGTGGCATACCGGCTTTGGGCTGGCATACCAAGCTGCAGCGCCGCCGCTAT
>CAZEGA010000241.1:2839-5344 GCA_964511675.1 uncultured Rheinheimera sp. | reverse complement strand
GGCTCTTAAATGAGCAGGAATTTACTCAACCTGCTTGACGTGGGGAGTCATACCAACGCCGCAAGCAGCGGCGAGCGTTAGCGAGTCCAGCACCAAAGGTGCGATGCTGACTTGCCTTGTTAACTTTTTGCATACTCTACAACTAAAGACAGCGGGAACAAAAAAATAGCTGCCAACAAGAAGTAACAACAAAAATAAAACACTCCGTAGTAAACGGTATTTGTTATCTTACAAGCTAGCTCTAAACTCCGGGTACCTACCAGCGACGGAAAATAACTTGAGAATAGATTAATCGCATCCGCATTCTCTTCAAAGAGCTTCACCAAGAGAAGCCTTAGCGTTGCGACAATCATTGCCATACCGGCAAGACCAAAGATTAAGAATAATAACCACTCAGCCGTTTCAAAAACAGCAACACCAATGAATGCCGCAAGAGTAAGTAACACAGTAGCGATAACCCACCAGCGATAATAGCTTGCTCCCTTTTTTGTAAGGGCCTGATAGCAAAATTTAAGCGGCGCTTGAGGGTGCATCGATCTTCCGTAAAGTTAACGCTTATTCGGCGGAAAAATCCGTATTTAAAGACAGGTTTTTCCATCTTTGCAAATTTAATTAAAACAACATTAGCTCACTTTGTTCTAACTTACAATGACTTACAGGTACTGATGAGTTTAGTATCGTCGATAAATACGGAAACTTTCGTCTGGCAGGGCAGATCGGACTTTGCGACAGTAGATGTTCAGTACAATTTAACGCGACTATATTTATTATTTAACCCGTTATTGAAAGGGGCAGAGTATGACAGCAACAATAACACGCCATGGCCAGTGTTTATGCGGAGCGGTAACAATAACGGCCACGCAGCAGGGGCATAGTGTTGGTGCCTGCCACTGTACCATGTGCCGGCGCTGGGGCGGCGGGCCCTTGCTGGCGATGGATTGCGGCAGCGATGTCAGTTTCAGTGGTGAGCAACATATCAGCGTATATTCGTCATCCGATTGGGCCGAGCGCGGTTTCTGCCGCCACTGCGGCACGCATTTGTTTTACCGGCTGAAGCAGGAAACAAGTTACGCCATGCCCGCCGGGTTATTTGCAGAAACTGACGATCTGATGTTCGACCACCAGGTATGTGTCGATACGCAACCAGGCTATTACCAGTTTGCCAACCAGACCAAAAACCTGACCTGTGAAGAGCTGTTTGCACTGTATGCGCCGCCTGCCAGCTGACAACGGTACGCTATTGCACGTTATAGCCCGGTAACCGTGCGGCAGGTGATGCAGCAGTTGCTATAAAACCAGCTTAGTAGTCGTATTTATATTTACTGAACAGCTGTTGCACTGCCAGCCAGACATCACCCACCTGACCGTCGCCAACTGGCTTATCGTTAACAAACAGCACCGGCGCGATTTCCTTGCTGGAGCTGGTGAGCCAGATTTCATCGGCGGTCAGTACTTCAGCTTCGCTGATCTCACGTTCTGCAACCACGATATCGCTATGTTCGGCCAGTATCGCCAGCAGTATTTGCCGGGTAATACCGGGCAGAATCTTATGGCTTAGCGGCGGTGTGGCAATAACGCCGTTTTTCACCACAAACACATTAACGGCGGCGCCTTCGGTTAAATTGCCGTCTTTATCAAATAGCAGAATTTCCTGTGCGCCCTGGCTGTAACTTTGCTGGTAATGCAGCACATTACCCAGCAGCGAGGTGGATTTAATATGACAACGTTGCCAGCGTAAATCCTGCCCGGTTACGACCTTATAACTGGTGGCTTTGGTTTTATCGGCTACCGGCGCGGCCGGAATGGCAAAGGCAAAGCCAAATACCGTCGGTGTAATATTGGCGGGGAAGGCGTGGCCGCGTTTGCTGTCGGTGCCACGGCTGACCTGAAAGTACACGCCGAGATTATCACCCAGCGCGTCCCGGTTTGCTGCCAGCAGTGTATCGGCGATCTGCTGCCAGTCGGTTGCGCTGAGCCCGGGGTCGATAGACAGCTGCGCCAGGCCGCTGTGCATACGCTCAATATGCGGGCCAAAGCCGACAAAGCGGCCGCCATAGCTTGGGATCACTTCATAGATACCGTCGCCGAATAAAAAACCGCGATCCATCGGTGAAATTTTTGCCTGGTCGGCCGGTAGAAATTCACCATTTAAATATACTGTTGTCATTGCTGTTCTCTTGTAAAAGCTACTCAGATGTATGTTGAGCGGAATCGAGCCTACAGGGACGTATTTACGGCGTGTTGGTGTGGGCATATCGGTTCTGCGATTAGTCTTTACCTATGTAACATGGCGCATAAATCATTAATTAGGGCCAGGCCTTCGGTATGCGCCAGGCCATCCTCGGTCAGCGTATTGAGCCGGGTTACGCCATCGACGCTGCCTCTGGCCGATAAATACTGCAAAATCGCCAGCGGATCGGCTGTTGCCAGCATATTTTCGCCGCGCAGTATGGAGACCATAGCGGCTAAGCCCCAGGCCGCCCAGTTGGAAACATCGGCGACAAT
>CAZEGA010000241.1:0-2829 GCA_964511675.1 uncultured Rheinheimera sp. | reverse complement strand
CATGCCGATTTCATTGCCGCCATCACCTATGCCGATAGTCGGGCAGGCGGCCAGCGTTAAAAAATAATCGAAGCTGGCACAGCGGGCGCTGATATCCTCACCGCGCATATTACAATAGCGCTGCCGGGCATTAAAGCCGGGCCGTTCGATGGAGATAACCAGCTGCGGCTGTAATTCTGCCAGTGCAGCCCTGGCAATGGCCGGCAGCGCGTCGTACTGGTTCACCTTAATCTGATAGCAGTGGTAGTCAGTGTTAAGGCTGCTGTACAGCGGATCGCCGCAGACGATAACCGGCCTGGCCCCCAGGCGCTGCAGCAACTGGTACAAGGCGATAGCGCCTACCGGGCCATCGGTTTCAAAAGTATCCAGTACCGGAAAGCCGGTGCCAATCAGCACTGTGCCACGACACTGGTTCAGCAGGCGGGCCGCGCGCAGTATATAACCGGGACGCAGGTGCGGCTTAAGTGTGGCCATGCCGCGCAGGTTCTGCCGGACTAGCAACTGTTCTATGTGCTGGCTTAACGCCAGATAATCGGTTAATTGTGCGCTCATTTACAGGCTCACCAGTTGGCTTGTTATTGCATCAGCACGTACTTTGGCTAAACAGAGCGCATTATGTGCCAGCTCCGGGCTGATTGGCGTAAAGTAAATTTCTGTACCGGCTGTCGCCTGCGCCAGCAGGGCGCAGTCCAGCGACAGGACAGCGCCGATTTTCGGGTAGCCGCCCAAGGTTTGCCGGTCATTTAACAGCACTATCGGCTGGCCATCGGGCGGAATTTGCACTGCGCCATAGCAGATCCCTTCCGACAACAACTGGGTTTGCTGGCAGCTGATGGCCGCGCCGCTGAGCTTATAGCCCATACGATCGGCCTGTGGTGTCACTTTGTAGCTGTGCAGATAAAAGCGCTGGCGTTCGGTAGAGGTAAAACTGTGCGCCTGATAGCCCTCGACCAGCCGTAATGTCAGCGTGCGGTTAAATTGGGGCCGGTACTGTTGCGGCAGGCTAAGCCGCGGCAGCAGGGGTACCGTTGGTACGCTAAGCAGGTCGCCAGTTTGCAGTTTATGGCCATTTAAGCCGCCGATACCTTCGCGCAGCACGGTAGATGCACTGCCAAACTGTGGTGTGACGTTAAAACCACCGGCCACAGCCAGATAAGCGCGCAAGCCTTTGCTTACCATGCCCAGTTCTATCAGATCACCCTGCTGTATTTTATGCACGGTCCAAAGCTCAGCCGGTTTGCCGTTAATTGTTAGCGGCAGCTCTGCACCGGTAACGGCAACATAACTGTCGGTTTGCGCCAGCAGTTGTAATCCGCCGACGCTGCATTCGATTAAGCTGGCATTGCTATTGTTACCCAGTAACCGGTTGGCCCAGTAAGCCGAGGGCGCATCCATAGCGCCGCCGGTCGTCAGGCCCAGCGCACCCTGACCAAAACGGCCATTATCCTGCAATAAGCTCAGCACGCCGGCGGCGATCAGCTGAAAACTGCTCATAGCTCACCGCCTAAACGCAGAAACTCTGCTTTGTCTATTGCCACAAAGCGTACTTCATCCCCCACCGCCACCGGCATAACCGGCTCGGTCTGCGGGTTAAACATCCGGGTTGGGCACAGGCCGATTAAGTTCCAGCCGCCGGGTGATACCGCCGGGTACACCGCTGTCTGGCGGTCGGCAATGGCAACAGCGCCGCGCGGTACTTTGGCGCGCGGTGTGGCTAAACGCGGCATTTGCAGTAGCGGGTCCACTTCGCCCAGATAGGCAAAACCCGGCGCAAAGCCGATGGCATACACGCGGTAACTGACGGCCTGATGCCGCTTGATCACATCGCTAATACTGATGTTTTTTGTACTGGCAATCAGGGCTAAATCCGGCCCGCTTTGCTCGCTGTAATATACCGGCAACCCCACCAGTTTACCGCTGTGGCTGTCGCCGCTTTGCAATTGCTGCAGCTCATGCTTAAGCTGCGCCTGGACGCGGAAATGGTCAGTGCGCAGCGGGTTAAACAGAATAAGCACTGAGGCATAGGATGGCAGTATATCGATGATATCGCCGGCCAGTCCGGCGCGGATCAGGCCGCAGGCCTGCTGCACCAAAGCCGATACCGCCGGGTCGATACGCTGGTCAAAATACAGCATCAGCGCATTTTCGCCCGCCACGGTCAGTTGGTACTGTATCGGTTGTCCGCTCATGCCAATAGTGCCCTTATTTGCTGCACCTGGGCAATGGCGGCCTGGTTGTCACCATGTACGCATAAGGTGTCGGCACTCAGGGCCAGTTGGTTGCCCGATACTGTGGTGACAGTACCCTGTTTTACCAGTTGCGCCACCTGTGCCAGCATGTCGGCTTCGTGCAGTACCGCGCCGGCCTGGCTGCGTGGGCTCAGTTTACCGTCATCGGTGTAGCGCCGGTCGGCAAAGGCTTCAAATAGCAGGCTGACATTTTTGCCGGCGGCTAACGCGCGGTAGTGTTGTTGCCCGGCAGTAGCGAGGAGCATCAGCTTAAGCGGCCGGTAGTAACCGGCTACGGCCTCCAGCACAGCGTCAAATACTGCCGGCTTACTCATCATGTCGTTATATAAGGCGCCATGGGGTTTAACGTAGCTCAGGGTTAAGCCGTAGCTTTGCGCCATACCGTCCAGCGCTGCTATCTGGTACCGCATACAGTTAACAATTTCACTGTGTGACAGCGCCATACTGCGCCGGCCAAAGCCGGGTAAATCGGGGTAAGACGGGTGGGCACCAATAGTGACGTTGTACTGCTTTGCCAGTTGCAGCGTGCGTGCCATCACATCGGCATCACCGGCATGAAAACCGCAGGCAATATTGGCCA
>CAZEGA010000240.1:0-5384 GCA_964511675.1 uncultured Rheinheimera sp. | reverse complement strand
CGTGCGCAAAGCAGGCGCTGGCTGCGTCGATTTGGCAGAATGTGCGATTGCGGCCATCCGGCCTGATCGGGCAAGCAGGGCATTGAAACGCGAGAACGTCAACTATTTCCTGGTCGGACTGGTCACGCTGGCTGCCTTGCTGCTGTTGCTGGTCAGCCTGTGGACGCTGTATAGCCAGCCTGAAATCCGCCAGCGCTGGTTCGGCGGCTGGCACAGCCTGCTGTTAATGTTGTTGCCGCTGAGTGCCGCCCTGGCCGCCCGTTTGCTGTTTCGTGATCTGGGCCGGGTACAACGCCAGTTTGCCGCAGCGGCACAGATCAGCAACCGGCATGAAAGCCGCCCGTTCTGGCTGGCCGCCACGTTATTCCTGCTGGCGTTTGCCGGTCTGGTGGTTGGGCTGTTCCCCTACCTACTGCCACACCAGCTGACCTTTTACCAGGCCGCTGCACCGGGCAGCAGCCTGCAGTTTATGTTACCGGGCGTGCTGATCTTTGTGCCGCTGATCCTGGCCTATACGTTGTGGGGTTACCATATATTTCGCGGCAAAGTGGAAGACTACGAGGAGGGTTACTGATGGGCAAAACCGCACAGCCGCAGCAGCGGCCGTTAGCCAGAGCAGCCTGGTTTATCTTGCTGTACCTGGCCGGACTTGGCAGCCTGACGCTGCTGGCCCTGGTACTGAAAAGCTTATTAGCCGGGCTGTAAACGCCACTACATCGTGCAAAAATAGTTGTTAATCGCAATTTGCGGCGATTTTTGCCGCCTCCGCTTGCACAGTAGCCGTCCAACGCTCATTATCGGATGACATCGTGTTACCTTAAAACGGTGTCAGAAGTGAATGAGGATGTATGCGCTGGCTAAGTAGTTTTGCCTTACTGTTGTATCTGAGCTTATTGTGCACGCCGCAAGCCTTTGCGGTGCACGATCAACGCTTATCGCCACTGGCAGATACCCAGTTTCATGCCATTACCTCATCACTGGCGCACCACACTGCCGCCACAGAGCAGGACAGCGCTGACGAACCGCAACCCGTATTACCCGCGACAGCCGGTTTTGTTATACCCGCGTTTTTTAACACCGCTTATGCCGTGCCGGTTGTCTCTGGCAAGGCAGCGTTTTTCGTTTCACTGCAGGCCCGCGCACCACCGTTTTTTACCTCACATTAAGTTCAGATCAGAGCAGCAGCGCTGTTCACAGTTAAATTTTTTTTAGCCGGTATGGCCCCTGCGTACCGGTATGTGAGGAATATCATGAAAACATTAGCATTATACTCTGTTGAAAATATTGATCATTTAGTTCAGCCGGCCGATTTCGATGGCACCACCTTGCAGTCACCGGCACTGGCCGTAGTGACCGACTTCAAACATAACGAGCCGAATATGATTGACGGCCACACTGCGGCCCGCGATGCGCTGCACATGATGCAGCGCGAACACAGCAAACTGAAACTGGTGGTAGACCAGCAGGGTGAACTGGTTGGCCTGCTGCCGGTTGAGCAATTGTCAGAGCAGGCGATGATGCGCCATATTGCCTTTGGTGCCAGCCGTGACGATATCCGCGTAACCGACGTTATGCGCCCGCGCGAGCGTATTAAAGCACTGGCCTACCAGCAATTGCAGCACTGCAGTATTTCCGATGTGGTCAATACGCTGCAATCCAGTGGCGAACAGCACTGTGTGGTGATTGACCGGGAAAACCACCAGATCAGGGGCGTGATCAGCGCCCAGGATATTGCCCGCCGGCTGAAAATACCGCTGCATATTCAGCAGGCACCCACCTTTTTACATATTTTCGATAGTTTATCCGCCTGAGTAAATCAGGGGCCAGCCTGCTCTGCCCCTGATGCTCTACCAGCTCAATCGCTCAAATCCGTCACTCTGCCGCTGACGGCTTTGAGCCAGCCACCGCTTCGGGGTAGTTTAACGCCATAACCGGTAATACTATCCAGAGGAACCTATGCTGTTTTCTACCCGTATATCGCTGCTGGCACTGTTGTTTAGCATCAGTGCCGGCGTTGCCAGTGCCGCTGAGCCTGTCAGCCCGGTAAGCAGCCGCTATTTTGAAGCGGAAGATATTTTTGCGCTGGAATACGCCAGCGATGTGCAAATCTCCCCCGATGGCAGCAAAATTGTCTACGTACGCGCCAGCAATGACATTATGACCGACAGCACCCGTAACAGCCTGTGGTTACTGGATGTCAGCAGTGGAGCCAAGATCCCGCTATTTGCCGATCAGTTTAACTACCACCAGCCACGCTGGTCACCCGATGGCAAACAGCTGGCGTTTATCTCCGACCTGACCGGCTCGCGCCAGATCCATCTGCACTGGCTGGCGGAAAACCGTACGGCAAAACTGTCCGACTTACGCCACAGCCCGGCTAACCTGACCTGGTCTGCCGATGGCAAGCAGCTGGCCTTTACCATGAATATGCCAGCCGCCGCCGCTGCCGTGCAGCAAAAAGTGAAAAAGGTGAAAAAGCCCGCCGCCGCCAAATGGTCCGAGCCGGCCACAGTGTACGACAGAACCCGTTATCAGGCCGATGGCCAGGGCTTTCTGGCGCCACAGTTCCGCCAGATCTTTATGCTGCCGGTAACGGGTGGCACCGCGCGCCAGTTAACCAAGGGTGATTTTAATTACGGCAGTGATTTAAGCTTTACGCCGGACAGCAAAGCCCTGGTGTTTTCAGCCAACCTGGACCCGGACTGGGAATACCAGCCGCGCGACAGCAACCTGTACCGGCTGGATTTAGCCAGCGGACAGCTGACCGCCTTAACCACCATGGCCGGTAGCGAAACAGCAGCGGTATTCTCGCCGGACGGCAAACAGCTGGCATTCTTATGGCAAAGCAACGCGCTGGTGCCATACAGCAACAGCAAACTAAAAATTCTGCACCTGGGCTCGAACAATATCAGTGATGTTGCCGCCGACTTTGATCGCAGCATTGAGCAACCTAACTGGCTGAACAACTCCGGCTTTGTGGTGCAATATGATGATCGCGGCCAGCGCAAACTGGCCAGCCTGACTGTAAAGGGTAAGCTTACCGATCTTACTGCCAGTCTGGGCGGTGTATCGCAACCCCAGCCCTATTTAAGCGGCTCCTATAGCGTATCTGCCAACGGTGTTATCGCCTATACCCACGGCAGCAGTACACGCCCCAGCGATGTTGCCGTGCTGCAAAAAGGCAAAAGCCGGCTGCTTACCGCACTGAACGAAGACTTGCTCGGCCATAAAAAACTGGCCCAGGTACATGAAATTATTTACAAATCTTCTTTTGATGGCGAAGAAATACAAGGCTGGTATATAACACCGCCGGATTTTGAGCCAACGAAAAAATACCCGCTGTTACTGGAAATTCACGGCGGCCCGCATTTAGCCTATGGCCCGCACTGGAGCGCCGAAATGCAGCGCTACGCCAAAGAAGGTTATGTGGTGTTTTACAATAACCACCGCGGCAGCTCGTCCTACGGTGAGCGTTTTGCCATGTTGCTGCACAACAAATACAGCTCACCGGAAGACTTTGCCGACCATAACAGCGGCGTCGATGCCATGCTGAAGCTGGGTTTTATTGATGAAAATAACCTGTTTATCGGCGGCGGCTCGGCCGGTGGTATCGCAACCGCTTATGCCATCGGCCTGACAGACCGCTTTAAAGCCGCTGCTGTGGTAAAACCGATAATTAACTGGCTGAGTAAAGTGCTGACCGGCGACAGCTACACCTATCAGACGTTCCACCAGTTTCCCGGCGTGCCGTGGGAGAATGTCGAGCATTACTGGCAGCGCTCGCCGCTGAGCCTGGTCGGCAATGTCAAAACGCCCACCATACTGATCACCGGTGAAGCCGACCGGCGCACGCCGATTTCCGAGTCCGAGCAGTTTTATCAGGCACTGAAACTGCGCCGTATCGACACAGTGCTGGTAAGGGTGCCGGGTTCGCCGCATGGTATTTCCAACCGCCCCAGCCGGATGATTGAAAAAGTGGAATATATGCTGGCCTGGTTTGAACAATACCGCACGCCGTCAAATTAAACATCAAAGGAGCCGGCCGGCTCCTTATTGTTTCACGAAGCTGTAACGGTTATTGCTGCGCGAAATAACGCTCAATAATCGCCAGCGTATCGCGGATATACCCCATGCGTTCTGCAATACCGGCCGTATGCGGCCGGATGCCGATTTTTGCCCCCAGGATCGGCAGTTGCCGAACATCAGCACAGGCCGCCAGGCATTGATGCATCGCCTGCTCTGTCATCCAGGAACCGGGCTCACCATACTGTACCCTGTTACTACTGCGTGGTGGCTGATGGCTGTCACGCCAGGCGCCATATTCGGTGTCTTTATCTGATACCCCGGAGAACATCACGCCGCTAAGTAAACCTGCCGCCTGAGCTGTTTTGATATGCTGCAGCGCGCCATCAACCCGGCGGGTTTCAAATACCGAGCGGCCCCAGTTAATCACCATACCCAGTTGCTGTTGCTCAGGTAAGGCGGCATTAAGCTCAGTTAATACCTCCAGTTCATCACTAAGCGCGAGAAAGCCCTTCGACGGTGCATGGCTGCCCACCCAGGCATCGCAATGTTCAATCACCATACGCGCACCATGCCAGTTCCAGCTCAGCATGGTGTTAAGCGATGCCATCAGTGCTGCTTTGGAAGAGGCGGCTTTATTACGCGCCGGGGCAGTTTGAATTTGAATCGCCGTTACCGCCTGCCGGCCAAGATGCGTATTTAATTTGCCAATAGCGGCACAGGCTTGCTGCATAAAAGCCACTGCAGCCAGGCGCCCGGTTTCATCCAATGATGCAATACCAAACTGCGGGTTTTGCCCCAGCGCATGCATAATGCCGGGAATACAGGTAAACACATAATCCCACTGCGGTGCGATATTGGCTAAAAACCAGGCGTCATCATGCGGATGCAAAGTACCTAAAAACGGATGTTCCAGCCCTTTCAGGTTGGGCAGTGTTTTTAATGCGTTGTAATAGGCCGTTTCCAGCTCGGGGTTCCAGCCACTGTGGTTGGGTGAGGCGGCATAAGCGCCGAGATAATATTGCACAATAAACATCCTTACTTAATAGCTGTATCTGCTAAAACCGGGATCAGATAACACGCTAAGATTATCATGTTGTAAGGGCTTTGAATGCGGCGGCAAGTCTGAGTGGGTAAAATAATAACGGCCAGCCAAGCTGACCGTTATTTAACACTGGGTATTAATTAGCCTGCGCGTTTAAACTGTGGCCCAAAGTGCAGCAGCAACAGCATTAACAGCAGCCAGCTGGCCATAGCACCACCGCCTTTTTTAGCCGGCGCAGTGATACTGATACTGGCTGTTGCCGTCTGGCTTTGCTCCAGCACATCGGTGGCAGTTAAGCTCAGCACTATCGCCTGGG
>CAZEGA010000239.1:5060-5408 GCA_964511675.1 uncultured Rheinheimera sp. | reverse complement strand
TAAGCGGCGTTCCAGATCATGATCACCCCAGCCGTGCGGGGCATTGACAATAACCTGTTCGATACCGGGCATGGAACTCAGTGCCAGCGGGCCCAGTACGCTGCGGTCAACCGGCACGGTACGCCAGGCCACCAGGGTTAAGGTTTCGCGGGCTATTTCCTGCTCAATAATTTTTTTTGCCAGTGCGGCTTTTACCGGGTCCTGGCTGAAAAATATCATGCCGACACCGTATTTTTTCGCCAGATTCCAGCCGTGTTCTGCTGCTATTGCCCGGAAGAAGCTGTCCGGCTTTTGCATTAATAGGCCACAGCCATCACCGGTTTTGCCGTCAGCGGATATACCGCCGCG
>CAZEGA010000239.1:0-5050 GCA_964511675.1 uncultured Rheinheimera sp. | reverse complement strand
ACCGCCGCGGTGCTGCATACGGTCAAGGCCGTTAATTGCGGTTCTGACAATCCGGTGGCTGGCTGCGCCCTCCAGATGTGCGATCAAACCGAAGCCACAGTTTTCTCTTGCCTGACTGTGCTGGTACAACGCCATGACTAACCTCCACACTTGTCCTGATATTTAAATAAATATTTATTATTTTTGAATTATTATTCTTTTTGTTGGTTTTTACTGCTGCTGAAAGAAAATAACGATATCTCTTTCAGAGGTCAATGCGTTGTAGAGTATTTACTCTTGAACTTTTTAGCCGTCTAAACGTTCAAGAGTTAACAGATATACCCGTATTCAGCCGAAAAAGCAAGCTGACTTTATAGCGGTTGCCGGTTGAAATAACGCAGAAAGTCTACTTGTTAAAATGAAAATTAATTACATGAATTGGCGGTATTTTTGCCGATGATAGCGGTTTGCCTAAGGCGAAAAGCGGCCAAAGCCGTGTTTTGCTGTACAATTTTGGCAGGTTATGCACCATATTTATGCGATATGGAGGCTGAGACTGTTATGTGCTAAAAAACAATGAATCAGGCTGCTGCCAATTGGCAACACCACTAATACAGGCTAATCTATAGCCTTTGAATTTTGGCCGCTATCCTGCAGTAATGGTAGTTGAACACTTCTGTACTCAATGATAAGAACTAAACTAATGAGACCACTGAGCTTTTGTATAACCGCCGCCTTGCTGGCCTGCTCCGTATCTGTGGCAGGTGCAAACAATAAAAAATTTCCGGACTACTCTATGGTACTGGTCGGTGGCGGGCTGAAAATCTGCAGTTCCGTCAATGTCAGGTATTGCGATGGGAAAGATGTTTTTTCTGCTGCCGCCAAATCAGCTGATGTGTATCAGTTATCTGCTGACAACATTGCCAATATTGGCGATAAGGTGTTCTGGGGTGACGAGCGGGTTATTGAGCAACAGCAGACTTTAGCTGTATTAGAGTTTGTCCGCAGCCGTGTCACCACGGAGCGTATCTCTGAACGGGAGCTGTTACGCCTGTGGCGTGCTGCCGAGACAGAAATGGATGGCATCTGGGTATCCGGGCGGGCGAATTACAGCTCTCTTACCGGGCGTGAGCTGAACTTTGTGCTGGATCAGCTGCAGGCGATGGCTATTGCGTCTGACGCGCCCAGGCGCCCGGCCACGTCACGGCAAAAAGAGTTTGCCAATTTAGCCAGAACCGCAGATCCATTCAGCGTAGAGCTTTACCAGAAAATTATCAGCCTGGCGCAGCAGGTGGCCGGGGGACAGCGTAAACCCAGGCTGCTGGTTGTCACGGCATCGGGCCGGGACCCTTTTGCCGAAGTGGATTTTTACACTAATTTATTTACCGAAGCCGGCGCTGATGTCAGCTGGTTGCCGCTGAATGCGGCCTATCAGGCGGCACAGGCAGATAAGGTGGCGGGTAATAAAGCGTCCTGCGACAGCTTGCCACAGTACCTGGCCCAACATCATGGCAGTTATCAGCGCCAGCGGGTGTACCCTGATTTGATGCAGCAACTGACAAAATTTTGTCAGCAGGGCAGTGACGCTGCGGTGGAGCTTATCCGCCGTGCTGATGCTATTTTCTTCAGCGGTGGTGACCAGGACCTGACGTTAAAGGCGCTGCGTTTTGAAGACGGCAGTGCCAGCCCTGAACTGAAGCAAATTGAGGGTATGCTGCAGGCCGGACAAATTATTGTCGCCGGCACCAGCGAAGGTACCGCAGTAATGAGCGGGGGCAGTTTTGCCGGCCACAAGACACCTATGCTCACCAACGGCGACAGTTACAGTGCCATGCAGTATGGTGCTTTTGATTTGCCGGTACCGCTACCGGGCTGTGACAAAGATCAAAGCTGCAGCAATGGCCTGGCAGAAAACCATCTGACCTATAGCCCGGCTGGCGGTTTGGGCCTGTTCAGCTGGGGGGTTTTAGACACCCATTTCTCTGAGCGCGGGCGCCAGGGCAGGCTGATCCGGCTGTTAAACGATACGCAAACCCGTTTGGGCTTTGGCATTGATGAAGCGACTGCCTTACTGGTGGGTTTTGGTAATGCTGAGGACAGCCCGGCTGTACGGATGGGCGTGACCGGGGCCGGCGGGGTTTATGTTGTCGACAGCCTGGCGGCTGAGCGTTCAGGCGAAGGCGCAGCTGCCAGCATCAGTAAAGTGAGTACACACTATCTGACGCGGGACGATCAGCTGGAGATTAAAGATGGTGTCATACGTACCCGTTTTGCTGACTGGAAATTTGCCCCGCATAATACCCTGGCACCTATGCTCAGTTCCGGAGAGTTATTTGAGCGGGACAACTATAAACAGCTGGCCCAGCTGCTATGTAGTACGCAAAGCCGGACGGCAGACGGTCGTGCGGTAAGGGTAGGGCAAGGGCACCAGATCAAGCTGTACAAAGATATGTCATCGCATACCCGGCAAGGCGTCTACCGTCTGCACAACACCGAAATCCAGTATTGCTCATACCGCAATCTGATGTTGGATATTACTCCGGCCAACTGACCGGAAACATACGAGGTAATGCCTGATGCAAGGACCTGTTCACCCGCAGGTGAAAGCCTTCGCAAAATGGATACGGCACTGGGGTAAGCTGAAGCTGGCGCTGCTGTGCCAGCTTTTGCTGTCATCAAGCCTGGCCGTTATCTGTGCAGTGGCATCTGTCGTGCTTAGTAACCAGATAAACTGGGAACTGGTTAACGGCGCAATATTAACCTCTGCGGTGCTGGGCCCGGTGTTTATTGCTTTCCTGTTCTATCTGGTGCTGCATCTGGATGCAGCCTTGTCTTACCTGGAAGATTCCGCCCACCAGGAGCGCTTGCTAAATGAAGGTATGCAGGAAAATATCCGCCAGCTGAACTATGAAATAGAAGAGAGGAAAAAAGCCTTTCAGGCCAAACGCCGGGCAATAGATGAACTGCGTAAAGAGATTGCCGAACGGAAAAAAGCCCAGATTGAGCTGGAGGAGCAAAGCCTGCTGATCCGCTCTATTGTTGATAGTTCGCCCGACCTGTTTTACTACTGCGACGAAACCGGCCGCTTTGCCAGTTGCAATAAGATGTTTGAGCAGATTATGAGTAAATCGGCGGCTGAACTTATCGGCCGCTATCCAACGGAAATATATACTGAAAACAGTACCCAGGCCGCCATTCTGACAGAGTATGAAGTAACCATGCAGCCGTCGGAACTGACGCTGGATGTTGAATTTGTCAAAGAAGATGGCCAGGTGCTGTGGCTGGAAATGCGCAAGGTGCCATTTTACGACCGGCACAGCCGCTATATTGGCTTACTGGGTTTTGGCCGCGATATTACCTCGCGTAAGCTGGCTGAGCAGGCGCTGGAAAAAGCCTATCAGGATAAGGGCAAATTTATTGCCACCTTAAGCCATGAACTCAGGACTCCGCTGAATGGCATTGTGGGCCTGAGCCGGCGTTTGCTGGAAAGCAAGCTGACAAAGCAGCAGCATGGCTGGGCCAATACCATTTTCAGCAGTGCCGAAACCCTGGGCAATATTTTTAACGACATTATCGATCTGGACAAAATTGACCGGCAGGATCTGGATATTGTTTATCAGAGCGTTTCGCTACGGCAGTTTATTAATGACATTGCTAACTTTGCCGAATTATTGTGCCAGCAAAAGGGGCTGAGCTTTGCACTGAACTGCGAGGGCGATATTGAGCTGTATTTGCGGCTGGACCCGACCCGGTTACGGCAGGTGCTGTGGAATCTGTTGAATAATGCAGTGAAATTTACCGCCAGCGGCAGTGTAGCCCTGACTTGCAAGGTTAACCCGGCGGTATCTGAACTGGTGTTTTTGGTCACGGACACCGGTATAGGTATTGCGGCCGAAGAGCAGGAACGTATTTTTGATATGTACTACAAGTCCAGTGACGGTCGCCGCTTAAGTATTATTGGCTCAGGTATCGGTTTGTCGGTATCCCGCGCCCTGGTTGAGGCGATGAAAGGCGCTATAGCGGTACGTAGTGAGGTGGGGCATGGCAGCTGCTTTGAAGTCTGCCTGCCGGCAGAGCGTGCAGAGCAGGAGCGGCCAAGCCTGATCAGCTGCCCTGCACTGACCATACTGCTGATAGAAGATGTGCCGCTGAATGCCGAAATTGCCACCGGTTTGCTGGAGCAGCGCGGCCATACTGTGATACATGCGGAGACCGGCGAAGATGCCATGGCTTTGCTGGAAACAGAAGATGATATCGATCTGGTACTGCTGGATATGCAATTGCCGGATATGAGCGGAGAGCAGATAGCACAGTTTATCCGGCAGGAGCCACGGCTGGCGGCACTGCCGATAGTGGTGCTTAGTGCCAATGTGCGTAAAGCCGGGCAACAACTGCAGGGGCTGCATATTGATAATACGCTGGCCAAGCCTATTAATACCGCCAAGCTGGATCTGGTGTTGGCGCAGTTGTTTTCTCCCAGTGCGGTTAAACTGCAAAAGCTGGCAGCTGAGCCGAAACATGCGGAACAGCAGGTGCTGGATACCCATATCCTGAATGACTATATGCAATCGCTGGGCAAGGACACGGTAAGGCGCAGCGCCCAGCTGTTTACCCAGTTGTTGCCCGGCTATATGAACCGCCTGATGGAGACTGCGGTGCAGCATCAGCTGAAAGAGTTTCAGGAGGCCGCCCACAAACTGAAAGGTGCGGCAGCGTCAGTTGGGTTGTTATGGGTACAGCAACAAGCGAAACGGTTAGAGCAGGATGACGTCAACTGGCAGGGGCTGGAAAGGCATCTGGTTGATTTTCATTTAAAAACAGAGCAGCACCTGGCTGCTCTGTCTGACTATATCGAACGGGCGTAACGGTTATTTTTCCAGTTTACCCACGAAGCGGTAACCTTCACCATGAATAGTGCTGATTAATTCCGGGCTGTCGATATCTGACTCGAAATGCTTGCGGATACGGCGGATAGTCACATCTACTGTACGGTCATTCGGGCGTAAATCCCGGCCGGTCATATGACGGATCAGTTGCTCACGGGTGAAAATTTTACCCGGTGTGTCCAGCA
>CAZEGA010000238.1:0-5417 GCA_964511675.1 uncultured Rheinheimera sp. | reverse complement strand
GCCGCAGTGTGCAAAGCGGCCAGACCACCACTTTTACCGTTACGCCCGATGGTGGCCACAGCATTGATACGGTAACCGGCTGCGGCGGCAGTTTAAACGGCAATACTTATACCACAGGCTCCATTACGGCGGCTTGTACAGTGTCTGCCAGTTTTAGTAAAGATGCGGTGCTCACAGTGTCGGTGGCGTCTTCCGCTACGGTTAAAGAAAAACACAGTATAACAATTACAGCCACGGCAACGGACGACACACCCGGCCTGGGTTATCACTGGTCGCAACTGTCCGGACCTGACCTGACGCTAACAGGTACAACTACGGCTAGTGTGGAACTGACTGCGCCGGCAGTGGATGCCGATGCAACGGCGGTGCTGCGGGTGACGGTGACTGACAGTGCGGAGCAGACGGCCAGTGCGGATGTAACAGTCACTATTACCCAGGTAGAAACGACCTTTACCCTCAGCGGTACTATCAGTGAAGCTGCATTTGCCAATGCAAGCGTATCTGCTGTTTTAGCCGGTACAACCTTTAATGCAACGGCAGATGCGAATGGCGTTTTTAGTTTGCTGTTAAAGGCCGACGATGACGAAACCAACCTGTTTGCCCGTATTATCGCCCGTTCTGCGACCAGTGCCGGGCTGGAATATTACAGCTTTGTGCAGCAACTGAATGCTGATGCAGAGACAACCAATGGCGTTTCTGTCACAACCGGCAGCGCAAGGCTGCTGGCAGATGTGAACTCCAATGTAATAGGTATTCATGCGGTATCTACCGCCTTGTATGCGCTGATAGTGCAGGCCAATGGCGGCGAAGTGCCGACAGACCTGGATACGTTGACGTTGGTGGAAAAATCGGTCAGCCCGGATGAGCTGATAGAAGCCGCCGCTGTGGTAAAACTGCTGACACAGGGCGGAGATTTTGCATTACCGGAAGGCGTGGCCAACGTACTGGAACTGCTGACCGACACCGAAGCCTATAACAGCTATGTGGAGGCGGCAGAAGCGACACAAGAAGGCATTATTGCCAGTACCATCAACGAGGTAATTAACGACCCGGAACTGACTCCGCCAGTGGATGAAGACTCACTGGCCAGCACCTATTTCGAAACTTACCCTGCCGCCAGCGGTTTTTTACCTAAAGCCCCTAACACCAGCCGGTTTGATTTTGGTAGCAACGGCAAAGGCACTCAAACCTCTGAAGGAGGGGTAAGCCGTTTTAACTGGGCGCTTGAAGAAGGCTTGCTGGTGCTGAACTATACGGATACCGCTCCCATGTATACTTATCTGGCTACAGTAGCCGGTGGCTGGTGGAGTTTAACTCAGGAGCAGGTGGATACGTTAAATGCCAACGGCATTTATCAGGTGGAAGTCAAGGTTGAACTTAACTATAAAGATTTTAAACGGATCACCACAGGTTCCAAAATAGACACATGGCGTATTGAAACCGGTGAGCGCAGAACCATGACCCCAATCACTTTAGTAAATGGTGATGTGATCAGCATTCCTGAATATACCTACCATTATACCTGGGACAGGCTGATGATTAATGGCGATAAACTGGAGCAACTGCAATTTACCACTGCCGATATGCCGGGCCACTGGCTGATAGAGCGTTTTTACCAACCAGGAACCTTTCAGAGCGGCAACCCGGCAACAGGTATTTTCGCCGATGTGCTTGAGGTGGCGGAAAACGGCAGCGGGGTAGCGCTGGAAAAAGACGTGGCTTTCACCTGGACTATTGATGGAGCCGGAACCTTTGCAGCCGACCTGGAAGACGGCACCCGGCTGGAAGTGGTGAAACTGGATCAGTCCGGCACAGATATGCAGGTATTTGTTACTGTATTTAATGCCGAAGGTGAGCTGATTGGCGCAGATGGCGATTATGCGATTAAGCTTGATGGCAGCGATTTTAAAACCTACGAGCTGACAAACGACGAACACCATTACTGGCAAACCACCGTCAATCAGTGGAGAAAAACTGCCTGGGATGGTAACGGATTACTTTGGGACCATGGTGGTGCCTATTTTGGCTTTCAGTTGTTAAATGACGGCGGCGGTTATGGTATGCAAAACTATGACTTTGCGCCACCGGCCTTTACACCTGTATTTAATCAGCCACTTACCTGGACCAAAGAAGAGATTTCAGATAATAAGGAAGTACTGCAGCTTAACCGGTTTGCCTGCTGGGATGATTCCAGTGCGATCTGCACCCGCCGGGACTGGCGTTTGCTGAAAACCTCAGAGGGGATACTCGGACGCCGTATTTATGTACTGGAAGCACAATACAGCAGGCCATCCAGCACCAGCGATGAGTTTTTTATTTCAAATGGCCTGGGCCACCGTCTGAATATCTATGAGGAAATACCGTTTTCCTACTGGAACGATACGGCACAAAACCCGGACAACCTGAACCTGCCATTGGCAACAAGCCAGGCAGTCAAGGGTAAACCAACCTTGCGCCTGCTGGTTGAACCAAACCCGGAAAACCATACTAATTTGTAATCTGGAGAATGGGGTCAGGCTCATACGCTGACCCCTCATTACAAAAAAAGCCATTCTGTCGCCATGTAAAGCAACAAACCCGTACATTCACTGAGTAAGAGGTAAACTATGTCACGATATCGTCAGACGTTAACTGCTGCATATGCGCTTTGTACCGTAGCGGTGTTGACTGCATGCGGAGGCGGCAGCGGGGATGATAAACCCGTTGCGCCGGTCAGTTTTACCGTAACGGCAACAGCAGGTAGCGGCGGCAGTATTTCGCCGGCCAGCCGTAATGTACAAAGCGGCCAGACCACTACTTTTACCGTTACGCCGGATGGCGGCTATAGCATTGCCGATGTAACCGGCTGTAATGGTAGTTTAACGGGTAATACCTATACCACGGCTGCGGTAATGGCAAACTGTAGTGTTGTTGCTACGTTTGCCCTGCAGGATTATGCAGAACTGAATGCCGCCGTTACCAGCTATATGAATAAGCATAATTTACCTGAAGGGGTAATAGCTGTTGTTAACAATGAACGTCTGGTTTATCTGCGGCATTTTGGTGAAAACAGCGAGACTCCTGAGCCGGACAAATTATTCCGCATCGCCAGTGTTACCAAACCGCTTACAATGGCAGCTGTGCTGCATCTGGTTGATAATGGCAAACTGAGTTTGTCTGATCGGATATTTGGCAGTAGCGGGGTCCTGCAGCATAAGTATGGTGAAACAACCTATAAAACGAATATTGAAAATATAACGGTTGCCCATTTACTTCTGCATACATCGGGCTGGAGCGATGTTCCTTTTGACATTATGTTCAGTTCGCCTGAGCTAGGCAAAGCTGAACTTATCGCACATGTGCTGAGTGAGCGCGAACTGGTTGCATTGCCAGGAGTGCAATATAACTATCTGAATTTTGGTTATATGTTGCTAGGAGAAGTGATTGAAGTTATCTCAGGTAAGTCCTTTATTGATTATCTGAATCAAGATGTTTTCAGCTCAATTAATAGCAAGGCTCTTTATATTGCCGGTAATACCCTGGCAGATAAGCGTGACGATGAAGTGCAATATTTTGACAGTGAGCAGCTGAGTCCTTATCAAATGGATCTGGCCAGGCTGGATGCTGCCGGAGGAGTACTCTCTAATGCGAGAACACTGGCAAATGTTCTGGTACGCCTGGATCGGAAAAATGGCAAACCTGATGTACTGACGCCTGGGTCGCTCAATTTCAGTTATTTTGGCTATACAAACTGGTATCACTTCGGCTCTCTGCCTGGAACATCAGCGTTTATCGGTCGGATTGATGACAGCTATGGCTATACCGCAGTTTTTAACGCCAGAAATATTCAGGACGCCAACCAGCACCAGGAGTTTAATGATTTAATCAGCCCGTTGATTAAGAACCAGACCTGGCCGGCAACAGATTTGTTTTAAAAGCCGGAGTGCTGTTTCTGCCACTGACAAGTGTTTTCCAGACGGAGTAAATTAAAACTAACGCGTAATAACGATAATGGGTTGACGGTAAATGTCAGCCCATTATTGCTCTGCTTGACAAAAAACCGCCCTGCTGAGATCCAACCGTTTGCAGTAAGCAATAGCGTGTTTGTACCTGAATCCCCGCATATTTTGTCATCCTCCTGCTAAAAAAGCCAATCTGTCGCCAGATTAAGCAGATCTGTCGCGTACCTCTCCTCTTATCAATGCTATGTTCCGACAGGTTTCGGCCAATTTGCCGAAAAAATATTTTCATTTGTGTTGGAAAAATTCGCTGCAAATACGTGTCTTGTTTTCGGGCGTAAAGGCAGGTTAAGTTCCAAAACATTGTAAAAAAAGCATGTTCTAGTTTATCCGGGAGAGTGTATGTCGTACCGTTATCACATATTAACAGCTACCACCTTAGCGGCGCTGTTGGGGTTAAGTGGTTGTGGCGGCGGTAGCAGGGATGATAAGCCCGTTACGCCAGCCAGTTTTACCGTTAGCGCCACAGCTGGCAGTGGCGGCAGTATTTCGCCGGCCAGCCGCAGTGTGCAAAGCGGCCAGACGACTACTTTTACCGTAACGCCGGATGGCGGCTACAGTATTGCTGAAGTCAGCGGCTGCGGCGGCAGTTTAAGCGGCAATACTTATACTACGGGGGCCATTACCAGTGCCTGTAGTGTTAGCGCCAGTTTTAGCTTAAATAGCTATAACGTCACCGCGACTGCCGGCGAAGGCGGTAGTATCAGCCCCGACTCGGCCACAGTAAGTCATGGTGATACCGCCAGCTTTATTGTGACAGCGGATACCGGTTATAGCATTGATACGGTAACCGGCTGTGATGGCAGTTTAAACGGTACTACTTATACCACCGGAGCTATTACCAGCGCTTGTAGTGTTAGCGCCAGTTTTAGCCTTAATACCATAGTCGGCACCTTGCCGGAAGTTAGCGGCGAACTGGCCGCCAGCATAGTTAATAGTAATGAAGTCAGTTTTACTGCCGATAGCCTGGGCTTTATCCCTGAAACGGGCCATCAGCACTCCCCGGCACTGCCCCCTCCGGCCGGGTTGAGCTTTCCGTTCGGCTTGTTTGACTTTACCGCCCGGCATCAGGTGGCCGGTGGTCAGGTAGAACTGCTATTTACCTATCCGCAAGCATTGCCAGAAGGCATGACATACTGGAAATTTGGTAAAGCCAGCCAGCATGCTGAGCCTGCATGGTATCAATTACCCGCCAGTATGCTTAGCCTGTCTGCCGACAGAACCCAGCTAACACTAACCATACAGGATGGCCAGTTAGGTGATGACGACTGGGAAATTAACGGCCTGGTGCGCGACCCTGGCGGCCCGGCCTTACTGGCGCAATATACCGTAACCGCCACCGCTGCTGCAGGCGGTACTATTAGCCCCGGCAGCCGTATTGTCGAACACGGTGCCAGCGCCAGTAAGGCCGGGCCGCCA
>CAZEGA010000237.1:5180-5441 GCA_964511675.1 uncultured Rheinheimera sp. | reverse complement strand
TGGTTATTGCCGGGCGCGGCAGTGCCAGCTACAACAATGGTATTCTGCAACTGCCTGACAACGCCAGCCTGGCGCTGCTGCGCCATGAATTTATGCATATTCTGGGTTTTATTGATGAATATGCGCTGCCGGCTGCTACTGCGGCAGAGGTGTGCCGGCCCGGGCGGGTATACCCCAATCTGCTGCTGGCTGGCGACACTGACGCTTATCTGCAGCACTGGCCAGTGCAGGCCGCAGCACTGCAGCTGACGGCAGTGGCCA
>CAZEGA010000237.1:0-5170 GCA_964511675.1 uncultured Rheinheimera sp. | reverse complement strand
GCCACCTGCTCGGCCGCCGGTGTACAGGCATACCGGGTCATTGCCGAAGATAACCTGATGCGGTTTTATGAACTGGATTTACCACAGCGCTATTTTGTACTGGCACAGCAGATCCTGACGCAGCCGGAACAGCTTATGCCGGTACAATATTACTTTGCCTATCTGGCCAGGCAGCAGCAAAACTGGCTGTTATGGCAACAGTATATGCAGCAGGCAGCAGATCAGGGTTATACCGATGCGATACAGGCGCTGGCACCTTAATGTTATTCGTGTTCGCTCAACTCGCTCAGCTCGCGGCTTAGCAACTCGGCGTCACCCAGGTTAAGCTCCAGCAAGCGGCGCAGGTGTGACACACTGTCGATATCAATCTTTTCGCAGTGCAGGCCAACGGCTGTGGCAGATTGATGCGCCACGCTGACTTCCATTATCAGTTCCAGCGGGAAATCATTCAGCTGTATGCGCAGCTCCATCATTTTCGGCAGCGAAGGCGGCCAGTCGTCAGGCTTTTTAATCAGCGCGCCTTTTAATGATAAATCCAGCACCTCAGTGGCACAGCTGTGGCTGCCAATGTCAATATGGGCTTTACCTTTAAAACTTACCCGGCTAAAACGTCTGTTGTCCATCGTGTCCCCCATAGTGCTGTAAAAAGCATAGCGGTTTTTCTGTGAATTAACAGCACGCCCATGCTGCGCCAGTATAAACGCGGCAGCGTTTCCGCGAAAGCAGAGAGGCTTGTTATTGCTTTAGTGAAACATGTTGGTTAGTTTAGCCGGATGTAAATTCGTCAGAGTATGGCTTGCCAGACCCTTTGCAAGCACTAAGTACACAGGAGCATGTCGTGCCACATTACATAGCTGGCCATGTTGCAAGCATAGAGGCTGAGCTGTTACAGATAAACGCCAATGGAGCCTGGCCGCATTTTGTAGAGCAATGCTAGATGCTGGTTATTAACGGCCGCTCGCTCAACCTCGCTACGGGAGAGCTGACCTATCTTGGTGAAACCACCTTGCTGGAAGCTAAAGTGCTTGCTGTGTTTAACGTTTTGTATGCCAGCAAAGGTGATTTGGTATCGCAGGAGACTATTTTCGCGCAGGTGTGGGCCGACACCGTAGTAGCTCCTAATGCGTTACAGCGCTGCATAGCCCAGCTTCGGAAACACTTGGGTGATGAACACAAAACATTGCTGCAGACGTTTCCCAAAAAAGGCTACCGGCTGCAACCAGACCAGACACCCATACCTGCCCGGCCAAAACAGCAATGGTATTATGCTACTTTCTTGTTGCTGTCAGCGATACTCTGCGTTGTAGTGGTACAGGGTCTTCTGATTTCAAAGCACAGTTACGAGTTTAGCGTAATACAAGCACTCACCTATGGTTCCGCTAACGAGCAACACGGTATCTTATTTGATGAACAGCTGATTTATATCGAGCGCGGGCAGACTACTACAAGCTTAATGCTCAAAGATACCCGCACTGAGCAAAGCAAAGTGCTGCATAGTGCGGCCGATTACAAAGGTGTACCCAGTATTAGCCCAGATGGAAAGCGCCTTGCTGCTGTAGCTTTGGTATTACGGGCGGATAAGCAAAAATGTACGCAAGTTGTCACTTTTCAGCTTGCTATCGGCACGCACACACCCGTGCTGCCTTGTCCGTCGTTTGCTATTCAACAATTACATTGGACCGGCAATGACAGCATACTTGCCATAACCGATAATCGTATTTTTGCATTAGAGCCGACCAGCAAGACGCTTAGCGCTGATCTGTTACCCATCAAGCTTAAACAGATCGCCGGCAGCTATTTGCAAGGCACACGGCTTTACGTTATGGGGTTAGATCAACAGTCAACACCTAGGCTTTGGCTTTTTGTATATAATAAAGAAAAGTCAGTACTCACTTTAACCAAACAATCAACGCTGCCTTACAAGCCCGATGAAACAACATTCTTTACAGTAACGCAAGACGGTACACTGGTTCACCAGCACAACGGCTATGTCTATATTTATCAAGATGTAACGCTAAGCCAGTCGTTGCCTGTCGCGGGAAACAGCAAACTGCAATTTACGGCAACCACAGCGACAGACCAACTGTTAGCCACCAGCATCCGTACTGATCAGCAAGTGATGTTCCGCGCGCAAAATAACAGTCTCGTCTTTGCAACCCCATTTGACGAGCATGATGCGCAATTTCAGCCAAATGGCAGGCATATTGCGTTTATATCGGACAGGTCGGGTCAGGATGAGCTGTGGTTAAGCGAGGGAAATGAAGTCAGGCGTCTGAGTCCGGGCTCGGCTATCAGCTCCTTTGTATGGCAACAGGACGGTACTGCGGCCTGGGCGCTGGGGGCTGAATATATCAGCAAATTTCCGCTCGACGCACCGCCGCAACGGGTAGCGCCTGCTGGTACGGTAGAGATACTGTTGCAACATGTGCAGACGCCTGATGGCGGGTATCTTTTAGCCAGGGATAAAAATGCCCGGCTTATTCTTATTGATCTGAACCGCCAAATTCAGCAAGTGCTTTTCTCCGGCGCTGTGCACTGGGCACAGATCAGCAATACAGGCCAGATTTTTATTGCAACGCCAGATAGTCCAAGCATTAAAGTGCTGAAAAACACCGAAACGTCGGATATCACAGCACTACAGCTAAAAGTGTTGCAATGGCGCTTTTATTTCCGTGATGGCAAGCTGCTGTTTGCCGACAAACAGGGGGATATCATCGCTTATAACCCCCGGAATGACGAAGTTCAATTGCTGGATCATTATGATGAAGATACCCGAATGGCCACCGATATTCAGCTTGCCCCATTGCGGTTACTTGCCAATACGACAGGCGCTGAGCAAGCCAATCAGGTTTTGCTAACCTTAACGCTGCGATAATAATTGGCCGATATAATGCTGTGCTTCTTCATCACCCAAGCTGACGGCGAGTTGCAAAGTTTGCTCAAGCTGTACTTTTGCCTGCAGTGTTAATCCTGCTGCCAACATCGCTTGGCCATAACGCAAATGATAAATCAGCTGCTGTGGATAGGCGGTTAACAGAGCCTCAAAAGCTTGATGGCCTTTATGCTGCATCTGCTGTTCAAAGAAGTACTGACCAAGTCCTAACAAATTGTCGCCCATGTCGATTGGATAGCCGTATTTGTGTATTAGTTTTTCATGGTAGCTGCTCAAGCCCGGCACCCCCGAACTTGCAAAAGACGAGAAATCTGTCACTTTGAGATCGGCAAACAGCCGCCGGAGACCCCGCTCAAGCCCAATGATGGCGTTGCTGTGATAATGCTCTGCGCTGAGATCGTCGAAGTGATATTCAGACTTTGCCTGTTTATCTTGTGTGGCAACTGATTTTAGCTGGTCAAAAGGGGGGCGGTTAGCGGCAAAGTTACCTAATGACAGGTACAGGTAGTTCACTAAGGTGTGTGTTTTAACTAAATGGTTCAGTGCTGCAAGCTCCTCGCTTTGCTGTAACTCCAAAGCCGGTGCCAGCATCACCGCCGCGTTAAAGTAACCAGCAGCATGCTGCAACACCCCCAGCGCCAGGTTGCCCCTGCTGGAATAGCCCTCGAGTATTTTAAAGGGAGACAGGTTAAATCGGCTGTTTAGCAATGGCTCAATCTCCTGGCGCAACACTTTAGCCAGTAGCGCATAGTATTGCTGGTCAGATAACGCCTGTGCACCTGCAAATGACAGTGTGGGGATGCGCACTATAACTAATTGTGGCAGAGGTGAAAAACTGGTATGGCTGAGCCAGTCTATTTGGGCTTTAAGTACCTCAAAGCGGCTGTCACCTGCTGTGGTGTAGAGTACAGAATAAGGCTCTTTGCGCTGGGCGGCATAATTATGCGGTACATACACATTGAGATGTACTGTGTTTTTAATAAGTTCAGACTGTAGTTTGAGCTCATGGTGAACTGCACCAATCTCTGTGGCAAAAAGTGGCCATGCCAGACATATAATAGTGAGTTTGAGCAGCCGGGCCAGGGGGAATGGTTTCATCATTTTCTATCTCCTTTTTATAGCCAGTTTATGCAATTAAAAGTGATAAAAATTGATGGTAAGGTGTTTTTAAGCTGATGAAGTGCTGATGGCTGGCACAAAATATAAAACAGTGGCAAAAATTTGCGGCTTAAAACCTTTGGTGTACTGGGGCTGGTGATAGCCTGCGGGTTTTTCCCATTTTTTTGAGTGGGTCAGTTTTTTCCGGAAGTGCCGGAGAAACAGATGATAACCGATATCTATTTACCGATAGTCTGAACTGTCTTAGCCTGTGGCATAAAAAAATGCGCCTTATGGCGCATTTTTATCAGCTGATGTCTTCACCGGCTGCCTGGCGGTCGGCGTGGTAGCTGGAGCGCACGAACGGGCCGCTGGCGACGTGTTTAAAGCCGAGCTCGTAAGCGATACGTTTTATTTCATCAAACTCGGCCGGTGGCATGTAGCGTTTTACCGGTAAGTGGTGTTTGCTCGGCTGCAGGTACTGGCCTACGGTCAGCATATCGACATCATGCTCGCGCAGATCTTTTAATACTTCTATCAGCTCTGCGGTGGTTTCACCCAGGCCCACCATTAAACCGGATTTGGTAGACACTTGCGGGTGCGCTGCCTTAAAGCGTTTTAGCAGTTGCAGTGACCATTTGTAGTCGGCACCGGGGCGGGCCAGCTTGTACAGCCGGGGGGCAGTTTCCAGGTTGTGGTTAAATACATCCGGCGGGGTCTGGGTCAGGATATCCAGCGCGGTGTCCATGCGGCCACGGAAATCCGGCACCAGGACTTCAATTTTGATATGCGGGCTGTGTTTGCGGATTTCGCTGATGCAATCGGCAAAGTGCCGGGCGCCGCCGTCACGCAGATCGTCACGGTCTACTGAGGTGATTACCACATATTTTAACTTCATATCGCGGATAGTCAGCGCCAGTTTCTCTGGTTCTTCCGCGCTTGGCGGTAACGGGCGGCCATGGGCAACGTCACAGAACGGGCAGCGGCGGGTACAAATAGCGCCCAAAATCATAAAAGTGGCGGTGCCGTGGTTAAAGCATTCGGTCAGGTTAGGGCAGGCGGCTTCTTCACAGACAGAGTGCAGGCCATGCTTGCGCAGTGCGCCTTTGATCTGGTCAATGCGCTCTGAGCTTTTTGGCAGTTTGATCTTCAGCCAGTCAGGCTTGCGCAGCATTTGGT
>CAZEGA010000236.1:3938-5463 GCA_964511675.1 uncultured Rheinheimera sp. | reverse complement strand
CCCGGATACAACGGGTAGATAAGTCTTCCATCGTTAAGTTATTGCGTTTTCTTAAGTTTCTGATTTTTGTGCCAAGAAAGTGCGACTTTCTCAGCAGGCTTTTATTGGCTGTCATTTTGTAAAATTCACACTGTAAAATTTTTATTGTGAAATTATTCTGACTTTTAGCCTAGACTAGTTTTTAACCGATAGCAACTGGCCTGGATTAGTGCCCCCGGCAGCAAGGCTTGCAATTCCTGCCGTGCTCGCCACAGCAACTCGCATCCGCTGGCGCGGACGCTCAGACACTCTGTGGCTGCGCTAACAGGATTCCAAGCCTCGTGCAGAAAGCAACTAAACAAAAGAACCCGACAAAAGACGAGGACGACAACATGACAACACTGGCCCAACACCACAGCACACCATCACAACCACAGTCCGCCTGGATGGCGACAGAACTAAGCGTGATTAACGAGCTGAACCAGCGCCATGTCAGACAGGTCATGGACTATTCAAAAGGCTTTTTAGATAAAACCTTCCCGCTGCAGCAGGGCTCGCACAAAGATGTCTGCAGCTATGTAGTGTACTACCAGCAGTTACTGGCATTTTTTGCCGATGGCTCTACCTCTGGCCTGCAAAGCCCGGCACAATTTGTTGCCTTAAGCGGCCATAAAGAAGCGCCCTGCTCCGTAGTGCTGAACAATAACGGCCGCCATGTCGAGCTGGTATTAAACCGCAATGGCGTTAATGGCGTCCTGGATAAAGCCGGTATAGACGATATTCAGCTGCAAACCTCAGAGCCGCAATGTATCTGGTTCAGTATGGTCAGCGGCCGCCAGATCAGCTGTGCCCACAAAGGCAATAAGCAGTTTACCTGCAAAGACGGCCGGCCTTACTCACTGGTATAATCCGGTTGGTATAGTCCCCGGCTGACATAGCCTGGCCGATATAACCAGGCCATTACCGTACCGGCAGCGCCAGCTGCCTGTACGGCAAACAATTTATTCATTTCAATGAAACTTACCCTGCAAAAACAGACCAAACCGGGTACAATCAGTGCCTGCGCATGTATCAGCTGCACTGCCACCTTTAAGGAACCGTATGAAAATAGCCCGTGTATTTATCCTGATACTTGGCAGTATGCAACTTGGCGGCTGCACAGTGTTTGGCATCATTGCTGATACCAGTATTAATGACAAACTGGATAAAGGCCGCCCTGTGATGCCACCGGCAAAGCCGGAAGAGCCCATTACTGAATTTGCCAGCCTCGGCCTTGAAACCGATATTAAAATTGTTAAAAAAGCCATTAAGGTGCTGACACCGGCCAAAGCAGAACCTGTGACGCGTTGCGAGTTTATCAACCAGCGCCGGATATGTTACCAGCAAGGTTCTGAGCGCTACTAACGCAGCGCCTGTGGCGCATACAGCCGGTTTAACATACCTGGATGTATCAATACAGCCACTACAGGCCAGCGGCAAGTTGATACCCGAGGATAACAGCCCGTCTGGCGACAACCAGAATGCAGCGCTCCCCATTTAACAATTA
>CAZEGA010000236.1:0-3928 GCA_964511675.1 uncultured Rheinheimera sp. | reverse complement strand
ACGCCAATTTGGTTGCAATCAATTACACTTCGCGTGTTACCCCGGCGCTAATATCTTTGCTATACCACGTATATAAGGAATAGCATGATGAAGATTAGCGCACTCCCCCTGCTGACCAGCAGCCTGTTGCTGTTAAGCGGCTGCAATAGCGATAACGATGCCCTGGCCGGACAATACTACGATTTTAACCAGGGTGCCCAGCAATGGCAGGCTGGTTTCTCAGATTACAGCACAGCCAACGCCGACATATACGAACTCGACAGCGGCATACGGGATTTACCACCAGGCTTCTCCGGTAAAGGTTTTTATCTGACCGGCATCAACCGCAGCGACGATCTGTTTATGTATATAAAAAGGCAGGTAACCGGGCTGGAACCGGCAACACGCTATCAGCTGTCGGTTGCCGTCCGGTTCTTGACCAATGCCGGTGCGAACTGTGTCGGAGTAGGCGGTGCGCCCGGTGAATCGGTATATGTGAAATTTGGCTACGCCGGACAGGAACCACAGCAGGAGGATTACTACCTGAATGTGGATAAAGGCAACCAGAGCCAGGATGGCAGCCATGGCCGGGTTATCGGCAATATTGCGGCGGCCGGATTAAGCTGTAATGGCCAGAACTTTGCCAGCAAAACCTTAACCGGCAGCGGTAATACGCCACTGCAACTGACCACCAATGCCGATGGCAGCATCTGGGTGTTTCTGGGTACAGACTCAGGCTTTGAAGGCTTAACCCGGTTGTACTACCAGCAGCTGGAACTGCGTTTTACCGCCATATAAGCAGCGGGCTGCCAAAGCGGTATGCCCTGCGGCAATTTGTTGCTTTACAGCAGGTGCCTGCTTCTGTTCTGATAGGCAGACTTAGTCTGCCTGCATCATTAACATGCTGAAATTCTGTCGTAAATTACATAACTGGCTGGGTTTGCTGCTGGTAGTGCAAATCACATTATGGTTTTTAAGTGGTCTGGTTATGGCCGTTATGCCAATTGAACAGGTACGCGGTGAACACCTGCGGCAAAATGTCAGCACCTTATGGCAACAGGCGCTTATCGCTCCGGCGCAGGTGTTACAGCTACACAGCCCACAGGCCAGCCTTAGCCTGAGCCAGCGTCTGATATGGCAATATAATCAGCTAAACGCTATACCGGTTTATCTGGTGGATGATGCCGGCGCACGCTTTCGCTACAGTGCGTTGACAGGCGAAGTACTGGCCGCACTGCCTGAGCACGACATCCGCCGGCTGGCACAGGCGCAGTACCTCGGCACGGGCACATTAGCAGACAGCCGCCTGCTTGATCGGCTGCCACAGGAAGTACAACACCTTAGCGCCCCGTTGTGGCTAATCTGCTTTACCGACAACGACAACACCCGCTTTTACCTCGACCCCGCCACCGGCAAAGTCGAGCGGGTGCGTACCGACAGCTGGCGGCTGTTCGACTTCTTCTGGATGCTGCATATTATGGATTACACTGACCGCAGCAACATTAACAACCCGCTGCTGATCACCTTCTCTGCCTGTGCCCTGCTGTTCACGCTAAGCGGCGTGGTACTGCTATGGCAACACTTTTGGTTCGGCAGAAGGCGCAGGATATTGTAATGCAGGATCTGATCTATCTACGCAACTACTCCGATAACCTGCAACAACAGGTACGCCAATTGCTGGCAGAAGACAAATTAAGCAGCACCCTGCAGCGTCGATACCCCAGCCAGAGCCATGCCGTGCAAACCGATGCCGCTTTGTATGAATTCACACTTGAGCTGAAACGGCAATGGATGCGCAGCAGCGAGCCGGTGAGCAAAGTGATATTTGATGCAAAAATCCATATCATTAACAATGCATTGGGTACCCATACCCAAATCAGCCGGGTGCAGGGCGGTAAGCTGAAAAGCAAAAATGAGATCAGAATAGCAGTCTTATTAAAGCAACTGCCCCTGCCACTGCTGCAAATGGTGGTAGTACACGAATTAGCCCACTTGCGGGAAAAAGACCACAATAAGGCGTTTTATAAACTTTGCCAGCATATATTGCCAGATTATCATCAGCTAGAGCTGGATCTACGCCTGTATCTCACCTTGTTCGAACACAGCAGTAAAAGCGATTAGTAATGATTTTTGCATCAGAAACCATCTATCAGTAAATCCAGACCAGCCTTAATCTGCTGCCGATACTCAGCAAGCTGTGTATTAGTCGTTTTAAGGCGGTTTTTTGATACTGTAGCCATATCTAATAAATCGATGATAAAGGCTTTGCTATCAATAGTGACAGGAATATGGAAATGAGTTAACTGGGTAATTTCCGCTACCGGTTTAATCACTGCCACCAGTAGCGCATTAATATCGTGAAATAAGGTATTTGTCAGCACTACGACTAACTGCTGTTCTACTCTGGCTACCGAGAACTGCTGTAACACTAAATTTGTCCAAGCCGTTCAGCAAAGGTGCCATGCTCGTCAATATGTTGGTTATAAGCTGCTATAGCACCAGCGTTCTGCACCCGCCATAAATCCGCCTTCGCCTGGCTAACCGCTTTACGTAGCGCTTCTTCCAGCACCAAAGACGGGCTGATGTTGAGTGACTTAGCCTCGGCCAGCAAAGCCGCATCCACCGAAGTATTGCAAGCTGCTTTTGTAGTTTGGTTCATACTCAAGCTCCGCTGTTATGTAATTAGCAGCAGTATAGCGCAAATTTTATGCGCAGATAACCTGTGCAAATCTGCTGCCGAATTCTGAAATGCTTAACTGTGATTTACATGATTATATTGAAATTGCGTGCCTGTACCGTTACCCGCTAAAGCTGAACCTATCTCCTAAGGTTCAATAAACAACTCAACTTGCAGCTTTATCCCTTTGCTTTGTGCATATTGCATCACGTCTTCCATTAATTGCTGCCAATTAGTAAGCGCATCATGATCAGTTTTTACCTGGCTGCCGGTGCATAAACGCCAAATAGTTGGCTCAGTCAGGGTATCTACAACATCCAGCAACAGATCATAAGCTGCATCTAAATTTCCACCAAAGTAATCGGGAAACGAAAAATGCAGTTGCAAGCTAGCCAAGATTGTCTGTTTGCTTAGAATGCCATCTTTAGCAAGGCAAACAGCATCCGCTGGCGCAGCGATATACTGCAGCAAAACGCTGCAATTATTGTCTTGATCTGTCATGGGGCACCAGAAATTGTTCGAAATGAGCTGTAATGATCTTCGGTGTAGTAATACACCGCTGGCGGATTCCCACCGGTAACTACCCGCCTCGGCCCCCGATGTGACAGGCCCGGCGTATCAACGGTATATTCGCGGTAGTAACCGCTGGGTTTAATTGGCAACAGGCGTTCTCTGTTGTGAAAAGTAATGCCATCACGGTCATAAGGAAAAGGGCCATTATTACGGATCCGCAGTAGCGTTTTTTCTAGCTCACGCTCCTGAGCAGACAGATGTTGTTGCGGGCTGTTGCTCTGCTGCGTTACGGCCTGTTGAGAACCGCCATTAAGGCTGTCGCTTAAATTGCTGCCTTGAAAATGGTAAATGCCAGCCAGCACCAGCAATACCAACAGAAACTTTTTCATCAGAAATCCTTTTCAACCTTGTTTGGCTTAGTCGTTACAAACAATACCGAACTTTGCTCAGAGTTAACAACAAAAACTGCTGCTATGCCGGTATGACATTGCAGCAGCTTCAAGTCGAATTTATGTTTTCATCGTAACTTGCTGCATATGCAGGTTACTTAGCCGCTTTTTAGCATCTGACGCCACATTTAGCTTTGTGTTTTAACAATTGGAACTGTCCTGAGCGTTGTAAATATCATTTCTGGTGTTGACGCTATGTCAACCGATTGCTACGATTACGCCATCCAACCCCGAGCAGTAAGCTTGCATCAACTATCTAGTACCTTTTCAATTTAATTCTGATCGATTGAGTTACCAGTCAGTGGGTAGC
>CAZEGA010000235.1:0-5486 GCA_964511675.1 uncultured Rheinheimera sp. | reverse complement strand
CCCCGCCGGTTTGATCGTGCCGGGCTGGACAGGTTATTTCCACCCGGCACGCCAACCGGGCCGGACTGGCAAAAGCTGGCCTGTGCCATGGCGCTGCAGCGCCGCTTTGCCATTATTACCGGCGGCCCCGGCACCGGTAAAACCACTACTGTGGTTAAGTTGCTGGCGCTGTTGCAACAGGGCGCAGCCAACCGCCTGGCGATTAAACTGGCGGCGCCGACCGGCAAGGCGGCGGTGCGGTTAACCGAGTCTATCAGCGGGGCGCTGGGCAAATTGCCGCCAGAGCTGACAGCCGCTATTCCAACCGAAGTGACCACCTTGCACCGGCTGCTGGGCGCGGTGCCAAACCGGCGCAGTTTTAAACACCACAGCAGCAACCCGCTGCAACTCGACGTGCTGGTGGTGGATGAAGCGTCGATGGTCGATCTGGAAATGATGGCGGCGCTGCTTGACGCCCTGCCAGCGCAGGCGCAACTGGTGCTGCTGGGCGATAAAGATCAGCTGTCATCGGTCGAAGCCGGTTCGGTACTGGGCGATCTGTGTCGTGGCGCGGATACGGGTGGTTATAGTGCTGCAACCCTGGCACTGCTGGCGCCTTTTAGCGGCACAGCGCTGGAGCAGTGGCGCGGTGCCGGTTCAGAGCTGAACCAGGGCACGGTGATGCTGCGTGTCAGCCACCGTTTCGATGCCAGCTCGGGGATCGGCCAGCTGGCCGCGGCAGTAAACCGTGGCGATACCACAGCGCCAGCACTCTTCGGCCAGTACAGCGATATTGCCTTAATACAGGGCGATCAGCCCGGTGCACTGCAAGCGACAGTGGTGGCCGGTTATCGTCAGTATCTGGACATTATGCAGCAGCACCAGCCGGACCATGAGTTGTGGGCACGGGCGGTGCTGGGCAGTTACAGCCGGTTTCAGCTGTTGTGCGCGCTGCGTAGCGGCGACTGGGGCGTAGAGGGGTTAAACCAGCGGATCAGCAGCTGGCTAAGCGCGGCCGGGCTGATTAATGCGCAGCAGCAGTGGTATGCCGGGCGGCCGGTAATGATGCAGCGCAATAATTACAGTTTAGGCTTAATGAACGGTGATATTGGTATTACGCTTAGCGATCCGCAAAGCGGCGTGCTGCGGGTGGTGTTTCAGCTGGCCGATGGCAGGTTAAAGTGGGTACTGCCCAGCCGCTTAAGCGAGGTAGAAACGGCGTTTGCCATCACAGTGCATAAATCGCAAGGTTCGGAATTCAGCCACTGCTGCCTGGTGTTGCCGCCGGATAACAGCCCGCTGTTAAGCCGCGAGTTGCTGTACACCGGCATAACCCGGGCTAAGCAGCAGTTTACCCTGCTGTGTGCCAACCCGGCGCTGTTGCAGCAGGCCATAACCCGGCGTGTGGCGCGTAGCAGCGGGCTTTAATGTTTCACTGACAGGAGCAGCTTATGCAACAGCTAACCGCAGGCAAACTGGTAAAAACCGGCAGTTTTATTAATGGTAACTGGCATCAGGGCAGTGCGACCTTTGAGGTTGTTAACCCATCCAGCCAGAGCCTGTTAGTACAGGTTGCCGCTGCCGGCGCTGCACAGGCAGAGCAGGCTGTTATAGCTGCCCATAGCGCGTTCACTGGCTGGGCCGCCACACCGGCGGCGGCACGCTCACAGTTACTGCAGCGCTGGTATCAGCTGATTATGCAGCAGCAGGATGATTTAGCACGTTTACTGACACTGGAGCAGGGTAAACCACTGGCAGAGGCGAAAGGCGAAATAGCTTATGGCGCTTCGTACTTACAATGGTTTGCCGAAGAAGCAAAACGGCTGTACGGCGATACCATACCGGCACCTTCTGCCGATAAGCGCATTATCGTGCAGCGCCAACCGGTAGGCGTGGTGGCGGCTATTACACCATGGAACTTCCCCAATGCCATGCTCTCACGCAAAGCCGCAGCCGCGCTGGCAGCAGGCTGCACCTTTGTGGTGAAACCAGCACAGCAAACGCCGTTATCGGCCCTGGCGCTGGCCGAATTGTCACAGCAGGCCGGTATTCCGGCCGGGGTATTTAATGTGGTGGTGGGCACTGACGCCAAAGCCATTGGCGAGGTATTAACGCAACACCCTCAAGTTGCCAAATTCAGCTTTACCGGCTCTACCGCCGTGGGTAAGCAACTGTTAAAACAATGCGCCGCCGGGGTAAAACGGGTCACGATGGAACTGGGCGGTAATGCGCCTTTTATCGTGTTTGACGATGCCGATCTGGATGCCGCCGTGCAGGGTTTACTGGCGTCGAAGTTTCGTAACGCCGGCCAGACCTGTGTCTGTGCCAACCGTATTTTAGTGCAGCGTGGTATATATCAGGCGTTTGCCGATAAGCTGGCAATAGCAGTGGCTAAACTGCAGGTTGGCGATGGCCTTAACGCCCAAAGCCAGATAGGGCCGCTAATTGATGCTAAAGCCATCGAAAAAGTAGAAAAACTACTGCAAAGCGCGTTGGATGATGGTGCCAAAGTGCTGCTGGGCGGTAAAAAACATAATGCCGGTAAGCAGTTTTTTCAGCCGACCTTGCTTAGCAATGTCAGCACAGAGATGGCCATCAGCCGCGAGGAAATCTTCGGCCCGGTAGCGCCGTTAATGGCGTTTGACACCGAGCAGGAAGCCATAGCGCTGGCCAACAGCACCGAATATGGCTTAGCGGCGTATTTTTACAGCCGCGATATCGGCCGGGTATTTCGTGTAGCCGGTGCATTGCAATTCGGTATGGTGGGTATTAACGAAGGTATAATCTCCAACGCCGCTGCGCCCTTTGGCGGCATCAAGCAATCCGGCTACGGCCGCGAAGGTTCTAAATACGGTTTGGATGATTACACCGATTTAAAATACCTGTGTTTGGGTGGGTTGGAGTAGGTTTTGGGATGTATTTGCTTCATGAGGTGCTTATGTGGATTTTACAGATGGCTTGATCCTTCTCAGTTTATACAAAAAGTTGATTTAGCAGCATTTGATAGATACAGTAATGTCCAAAAATTTTTAATTTAGCCTATAATGGATATTACTGTATCCGGGGGGCTAGATGAAGATTTTGTTATTAGCTGAAAATGACGTGCAAAAGGCATATGCAGATTACCTGCGCAAACAACGGGAACAAGCCAAGCTTTCTCGTGAGGTATTAGCAGAGCGTAGCACTGTGCCTGCTGCAACGATCAAAAAATTTGAGCTGACAGGACAGATCTCATTTCGTCAGCTTCTTTTGCTCTGGCAAACTCTCGACGACTTAAAGCGTCTTTATGCATTAACGCAGGTAGCGGCTGAAAGCTTAAAAGTACCAAAATCAATTGAAGAGGTGCTGAAAGATGGCCTTTAAGCCGGTTCAAAAACTGGTTGTATCCCGGACCCTTTCATCCGGAAGGAAGCTTGCTGTTGGCGTACTCGCGCAAAACCGACAGGGCGTTTTCTTTCAGTATGATCAGGAGTATCTCAATAGTTTTGAAAATCTCTCGCCTTTTTCCATTCAATTTGACGCTTTGTTGCAACAAGCACCTAAGGTTCCTCATGGGGGATTACATGGCGTTTTTGCCGATTCGTTACCTGATGGTTGGGGCTTGTTACTGCAAGATCGTGTTTTTCGACAACATGGGATACTACCCGCCAATATTACCGCGATGGACCGACTGGCATTTGTAGGTAACTCTGCAGTGGGGGCCTTGTCGTTTAGCCCAACCTCTGAATATGTCGAAAATTCAGACGAAGAAATAAACCTTGATAAGTTAGGTTTAAATGCACAAGCACTCTTTGACGGCCAAACTGAAGATGTTTTGGCTGAACTCATTGCAGCGGGTAGTTCAGGTGGAGCTAGACCTAAAGCTCAGGTGTATTTTTCTGGTGATAACCCTAATCTATGTCGCACAACTCCAAAGCCAAATGATGAAGCCTGGTTAGTTAAATTCACATCTGCTAATTTTGCGTTGGGCCATGAAGAAAGCTTGTGCGAGGCAGCATATTTAACACTGGCAGAAAGGGCAGGGTTAAAGCCACCCGTGTGGCAATTACTGAACGCGCCTCAGCGTTCAGGTGCTGAAAAATGGCTGGCACTCAAACGTTTTGATTATGTAAATAACCCCGACGGATCGTCTGGAAGGGTCCACTTACATAGTGCGTGCGGTTTACTTGATGCCGATTTTCGTTCACCGAGTTTAGATTACGACGATCTAATTAAAGCCACCAAGATTCTGTGTAAATCACCAGCAGCAGGTCAATTGCAATTCAAGAGAGCTATTTTTAACCTATTAGTCTGTAATCAGGACGATCACAGTAAAAATTGGGCGTTTTTGCAAAGTGATAATGGCCAATGGCAACCGGCACCATTTTACGATGTCACCTATAGCCTGCACCCATTCGGAGAACACGCGACATCTTTTGCCGGTTTTGGTAAACGGCCACCGCTCAAAGCACTACAAAAACTGGCAGAATCAGCTGGTTTTGCCCGCTGGCCAATTGCAGTGCAAGTGATTAAAGAGCTTATTAATGTTGTGTCGGGTTTCAATGAAGTTGCAACTACATTAGGGGTTAAAAGACAGACAGTCTCATTAATCGCCGAGCAGATAAGAATCTCTTGTGTACATGTCAGCAAAATTATTGGCTAATCAGCATTTTCAATAATGCCGAGGTTATTCAATATTTTGTATCTGCTCCCTCATCTGCTCAATAAGCACTTTAAGCTCTACCGCCGCATTGGTAATTTCAGTACTGATAGCTTTGGACGACAGCGTATTGGCTTCGCGGTTGAATTCCTGCATCATAAAATCCAGTCTTCTGCCGCAGGCGCCGCCTTTTTTCAGGGTATGGCGGGTTTCTTTAATGTGAGCATCGAGCCGGTCCAGTTCTTCGGCAACGTCGGATTTTGACGCTAAAAATGCCATTTCCTGCTCTAAACGGCCTTGTTCTATATCGGCTTTAATTTCGTTCAGCCGGTTGAGAATGCGATCGCGTTGCCATTGCATCGCCTGTGGCAGGTGGCTGCGCACAAAGGCGACTTGCTCGCTGATAGCAGTTAAACGCTGCTGGATCATCTGTTCAATGGCGTCGCCTTCACGGCCGCGGCCGGCTAAAAAGTCCTGCATGGCGGCATCAAAACCGGCCAGCAGCTCGCTTTGTAACGTGTCTAAATCTTCGGTTGGGGTTTCCATTACGCCTGGCCAGCGCAATATGTCGGCAATATTCAGCTGTGCCTGTGGCGCTTTTTGCAGTAACTGCTGTGCTTTTTGCAGCAGCTGTTCGGCAAAAACGTCATTCATTTGCAGCTCGCCGGCAGCCTGGTTGGCATGATAACGCAGGTTAACCTCTATTTTGCCGCGTTGCAGGCTGTTGCGCAGTTTGTCGCGCAGTATGCTCTCCAGACCACGAAACTGCTCCGGTAAGCGGAAATACGACTCCAGATAACGTTGATTTACCGAGCGGATTTCCCACTGGGCTGTGCCCCAGCTGGCTTTGGTTTCGTGGCGGGCGAAG
>CAZEGA010000234.1:2214-5492 GCA_964511675.1 uncultured Rheinheimera sp. | reverse complement strand
CATGGCAGTGGTGGTACTGCCATGATTTGTAAGGCGAAATGTTCGCTGCTGATTTTACGTTAGTTATTGCAACCCGGCCCGGCCGGGTTGTTTTTTATCAACCCGTGTGACAACACACTTTACTTGCGCAGAAATAAAGATGTTAAACATGAAAGTTATCACCCTTGCTATTGCTGTACTGGCATTACTGCCAGCCTCTGTTCTGGCTGCAACCGGCCCGTTGGACCTCACAAGTTCAACGCTCGGAATAGTCGCCGTAGGTTTATTTATCCTGGCTTATATGCTGGTTATGGCAGAAGAAAAAATTCACCTGCGTAAGTCCAAGCCGGTGCTGGTGGCCGCCGGTATTATCTGGGGCATGATTGGCTGGCATTACACCCAGCAGGGCATGTCTGATATTGCCCAGGATTCTTTTCGTCATACCTTGCTGGAGTATGCCGAGCTGATGCTGTTTCTGCTGGTCGCCATGACGTATATCAGTGCGCTGGAAGAGCGCAGGTTGTTTGATGCGCTGCGCAGCTGGTTAATCCGTAAAGGTTTTAATTACCGCAGCCTGTTCTGGATTTGCGGTGTGCTGGCGTTTTGTATCTCTACCTTCTCTAACAACATGACGACCGCAATGCTGATGTGTGCCGTAGTGATGAAAGTGGCAGAGGGAGACAAGCGCTTTATCAGCCTGTGCTGTGTCAGCATAGTTATAGCCGCCAATGCCGGTGGGGCCTTTATTCCGTTTGGTGACATTACGACACTGATGGTATGGCAGGCCGAAAAAGTCACATTTACCGAATTTTTTGTCCTGTTTTTACCGGCAGTGGTTAACTTTATGGTGCCGGCGCTGATTATGAGTTTCTTTGTTGAGAACCGTTCTCCTGCACAGCAGAATGGCGCTGCCGAAGTGGTTGAACTAAAACGCGGTGCGCTACGTATCCTGACGTTATTTCTGGTGACTATCGGTTTATCGGTGCTGTTCCATTCTGAGCTCGGTTTACCACCGGTGCTGGGTATGATGACCGGTCTGGGTTTGCTGCAATTTTTTGGCTACTTCCTGCGTGTTACCTTACCCGGCTCACTGGCACGTAAGCGGGCACTGGCAGAGCGCGAAGGCGATATGGAGCGTATCCGGACCCTGGGCCAGATAGTGCCATTTGACGTGTTTAACCGGGTGGCCCGTGCCGAATGGGATACTCTGCTGTTCTTCTACGGCGTGGTGGTATGTGTTGGCGGCCTGGGCTTTCTCGGTTATCTGCAGCTGTTATCCAACGGGCTGTACGGTAACTTTGACCCGACCTATGCCAACGTAGCACTGGGCCTGATGTCGTCTGTCGTGGATAACATACCGGTCATGTTTGCCGTATTAACAATGAACCCTGATATGTCACATGGCCAGTGGTTGCTGATCACGTTAACCGCAGGTGTCGGTGGCAGTTTGTTATCTATTGGTTCTGCCGCCGGTGTGGCATTAATGGGCCAGGCGCGCGGCTATTACACCTTTGCCGGGCACTTAAAATGGGCGCCGGTAATTTTGCTGGGCTACGCGGCCAGTGTGGTTACGCATTTATACCTGAACGCTGAATTATTCCAGATTTTTGGCAGTACAGCGGGACATTAACCCCGCTGGTGTTGATATCCCTGAATTGGGGGAAGCGCGAAATATGGCTTGCTCTGGGCCCCGCATTGCGGTAGCGCTAATTACTTAAGCAGGAATTGGTTTGCTCTAAGTCAACCGTTGAAGGCATGGATGCCTGAATCGAGCCTAAGATTATTACAGGCCAATGGTATCCGGCTGATACCCCTTTGCAGCGCAAAGAGCTGTGGTTTACTGTGCCGCAAAACCACACCGATACTTTGCAATAAGAGTCTGCGATGGGTTTCTGGCTGTCTGCTTTTTTTACGTTATGCTGGTGTGAATACGACGTGCTTGTTTTAACTTATTGATTTTAATTAAATATATTTCCTGGCTTGAATGTTGCTCTCCAGTTTGGCCCAATTACAGGCGATTCTAATTCTAGTTCACGGAGTGAAGCATGAAATCATTCAAATATTTACTGGGCGCTGTGGCGCTGGCGCTGTCAGGCACTGCATCGGCAGGACCTATCCTTATTATCAATGGTGCGGATCAGACGACTGAAACGGACACCACCAGCGCATTAACCGCTAACCTGCTGGCGTTACACGAAGCTGTCGGGAATACGGTTACTATTGTTAACACTCTGCTGGCTGATATATCCGGTTATGCCCAGGTGTGGGATGTACGGTTTTTTAATGCTGCGGCCCTGGATTCCACGGCACAGAATACTTATCTGAACTATCTGGGCGATGGCGGTGGTTTGTTTTTAATGGGTGAAAACTCCAGTTTTATGGATCGTAATAATTCCGTACTGGCCTTAATCGAGTTGTTAGGTGGTGGTGCGCTTGGCTTCAATGGCTGTTTCGACGGCACTCAGATAGTACATGCCCCGTTTACCGGCCCTAATGCAGTAAGCGAAGTCAGTTATGCCGCCTCTGGTTGTTTTATGAATACCGGTACTGGCCAGTGGATCACGTCACGTGCTGACGGTTCTATGGGCTCGGGTGTGGCTTTTGGTGTAGGCAGCCTGAGTAATGCAATGGCGGGCGCGTTAACTACGATCCTCGATGTAAACTTTATGATGAATCAGTTTGATTTACCCAATTCACAGGAGTTAACCAAAAACCTGATCGGCTATATAGGTAATCAGGTTGACCCGGTAAATGATATTCCGGAGCCGGCAGGCATATTATTGTTTGCTGCGGGTTTAGCCGGTTTACGTATGCGGATGCATCGTAACAGCTGAGCACAGTGCAGCGCTGACCTTCCGCCGGGTAAAGTGCGCTGCGGCAAATAGATTGCTTTATGCGTACACTGTATCCGGGGGCAGGGATGGTCTGACAGTGTATGCACAAACGGCCCGTTACGGGCCGTTTTTTTATGCCTGGAACACCAGTTTGCCGCTGAGCTTGGTCGGCAGTTGCTGTAAGTCAGCGGCATTATTGCTGACCACCACTACATTGGCTTTGGGCATGGCGATTTCGTGGTAGACCTGGGCCAGGGCGTGGCTGCCAGGGTTCGCGGTATTCTTCTGTTAATGCAGCCATAAGCTGGCGCAGTGTGTGGTTGTCGTACTGTTGCTCGGCGCAGTTTAATGCACCCGGTACAGGCGGCAGAAAAAGTCTATTACTGCATCGGCATCCAGCCGGGAAAAGCGGACTTTGCGTTTTTCCACTATGGCCTCGCCCAGGGTTTTTAATGTGTGCTCCAG
>CAZEGA010000234.1:0-2204 GCA_964511675.1 uncultured Rheinheimera sp. | reverse complement strand
CTGTTCGTGCCTATTCTGTTCGTGCCTATTCATGGGCGTTCCAGTTCATGATCGGCAAACAAAAAGTTCAGTGCGGCGCTGGTATAAGACAGCCCCGGAGTGACTGACACCAGTTCCAGCTCCTGCAGCCTGACACCCAGGTTGCGGATTTTCTGTAAGCGGTAGGTTTCGTTCATGTCTGGCCCCTGATCCTGTTTGCCGGTATAACCCGGTATCGGCGCCGGGGCAGAATTCTTTAACCAGAAGCATAAAATTGACCAGTACAGCCGGGCCGCTTTTTGCTAGTATAGCCGCAATAACCGCTGTTTAAGCCAAGGCATTACATGACATTTCACCCACATCCACTGGCGCTGACCGTGCAGCAACTGGGGCCGCAGCCCGACAATAAACTGATTAAACAGGCGCTGGAGCAGGCAACGCTGATCCCGGCGTTTATCGGCCAGGACAGGGCCAAATCGGCACTGGCGTTTGCCATTGGTATGGATATGCCGGGTTACAACCTGTATGTCGCCGGTGAACCGGCGCTGGGCCGGTTTACACTGGTGCAGGATATACTGCAACAGGCCGCCAGCGAGAAAGCCACGCCAGATGAATGGTGCTACCTGAATAACTTTGATGATGAACGGATACCCGGCACGCTGCGTTTGTTGCCGGGCGAAGGCAAAATCCTGGTGAAAAAAATAGAAGCGCTGATCGACGAGTTGCTAGATACCTTTCCGGCGGCCTTCGATAACCCGGGCTACCAACGGAAGAAAAAAGCCATTCACCGCGCTTTTGACGACAAATATGAACAGGCTATTGAGCTGGTAGAGAAAAAAGCGCTGGAAAAAAATGTCGTGCTGTATGAAGAAAACGGCGCGGTCAGCTTTTCGCCGATAATTGACGGTAAACCGCTGGATGATCAGGAGTTCAGTAAGCTGACAGAAGAGCAGCGCCAGTATTTTTACGGCCTGGTCAGTGAGCTGGAAACCATCTTGAATGAACAGTTGCTGGAGCTGCCGCAGTGGAAGCGTGAGCTGTCGGAAAACCTGCGCGCGCTGCGTAAAGACACCATAGAGCAGGCGATTAAGCCGCTGTTGAAGCAACTGGAACATGACTATGCCGCTGAGCTTGGCGTACTGCGCTATATCCGTGAGATGCGCAGCCACCTGGTTAAGGCGGTACTGGAACTGATGCCGGATGAGTCTGACGCTGAAAAACAGGAAGAGAACGATAACCGCGAAATTTTTATTGAAGAATTTGTGCCTAATGTGCTTGTGCATTATGAAAGCATGTCCGGCGCGCCGATCATTTTTGAACCCAATCCCAGCTATGGCAACCTGTTTGGCCGGGTGGAATATAATTCTGCCGGTGGCTCGCTGTACACCAACTACCGGATGATCCGCCCCGGTGCGTTACACCGTGCCAATGGCGGTTACCTGATCCTGGATGCTGACCGGCTGCTAACCCAGCCGGCGCTGTGGGATGCGCTGAAGCTGGCGCTGAAATCCGGCGAGCTGCAAATTGATACGCTGTCTGAGCATGCGGTGACCAATTCCACCATTATCACGCCCAAAGCCATTCCGCTCAGTGTCAAAGTGGTGTTGCTCGGCTCACGCGACCTGTACTACCTGATCCAGGATGTTGACGACGAGTTTAACGAGCTGTTCCGCGTGCTGGCCGACTTTGAACACTATTTGCCCTATACCGCAGAAACGGTCAGTTATATGGCCATGCAGGTGCGCGAGCAAATGCGCCCGCTGAATGTGCATGAGCTGACCGCGGCCGGCTTTAAACAGCTGCTGCTGTTCAGCTTCCGCCAGGCCGAGCACCAGCGCAAGCTGTCGGCCCGGTTTGCCGACGTGCTGGAACTAGTGCGCGAAGCCTGCTATTACGCGGCCCAGAAGCATCAGGACAGCCTGACGGCAGAGCATGTGCAACTGGCGCTGAAAGGCAAACAACACCGCACCGGCCGCATCAGTGAAAGTTTTCTGGAAGATATTCAGGAAGGCCAGATCCTGATCGATACCGATGGCCTGGCAGTGGGCAAGATTAACGGCCTGACGGTGCTGGAAATAGGCGATACCGCCTTTGGTACTCCGGCGCGGATCAGCGCCACGGTATTTGCCGGCTCCAGCGGTGTGATCGATATTGAACGCGAGGTCGAGCTGGGTAAAGCCATTCACTCCAAAGGGGTGTTATTACTGACCGGCTACCTGGCTGCC
>CAZEGA010000233.1:1581-5517 GCA_964511675.1 uncultured Rheinheimera sp. | reverse complement strand
GTACTTCATCAAAAATCAGCAGCGCCTTGTGCTCATTGCACAGCTCGCGCAGGCCCTGAATAAACCCGGCCGTGGCGGGCATTACACCCCCCTCGCCCTGCACCAGCTCAACCATTACCGCACAGGTGTTGGCGTTAATCAGCGCTTTTACACTGTCGAGGTTGTTAAATTCAGCATGGACAATGGCTTCTGGTTTAGGGCCAAAACCATCGGAATAAGCGCTCTGGCCACCGACAGTTACGGTAAAGAAGGTACGGCCATGAAAGCCTTGCTTAAAAGCGATAATCTGGTTTTTCTGCTCACCGTATTGGTCTTTGGCATAACGGCGCGCCAGCTTCAGCGCGGCTTCGTTGGCTTCCGCACCTGAGTTGGCAAAATACACTTTTTCGGCAAAGGTGCTGTCAACCAGTGCTTTTGCCAGCAGCAGTGCCGGTTCGTTGGTCATTACGTTAGATAAATGCCACAACTTGTCGGCCTGATCTTTTAATGCAGACACTAACGCCGGGTGACAATGCCCCAGGCAATTAACCGCGATGCCACCGGCAAAGTCGATATACTCTTTACCGGCCTGATCCCACACCCGCGAACCTTCGCCTTTTACCGGAATAATTTGCGCCGGGGCATAGTTAGGTACCATAACGTCGTCGAATAAGCTTCTTGAAACCTGCATAATTACCTCACTGTTGCTGTGTGTAAGACCGGCCTTTATCTGTATATTCGTTGGCTGGCCCGGATAAATGTAGCCCTATTATATTGCTGATCTCTGCCATATTGCAGTATCATTATCAGCAATTTAATAAGCCAACATTGCAATTTAACGGACGGAATAAGCAAAATGATAAGCAAGGAAGATGAAAAATTATTAGCACTACTGAAACACAACGCCCGCGCCAGTATTTCTGATTTAGCCCGGATGCTGGACCTGTCCCGCTCTACCGTACAAACCCGTATTGCCAGGCTGGAGCAAAGCGGTGTGATTAAAGGCTATTCGGTTGATTACGGCGACGATTACCTGGCGTCTCTGGTATCAGCGCATGTCAGTATTAAAGTGCGGCAAAAACTCACTGCCAAAACCAATATTGAGTTAAAACAAATCCCGCAGCTATCAGCGCTGTATGCCATCAGCGGCGAGTACGACCTTATCGCCATAGTGCAGGCACAAAGCACCGAGCAGCTTAGCCATATTCTGGACGATATCGGCAATTTAGACGGGGTAGAGCGCACCAACTCGTCTGTTATTTTAGAGACTAAGTTTAAGCGTTAAGCAACCGATCCCCCCTGCATCAAGTTGCATTTCAGATAGACAGGATAAATTTATATTGTATACAATTGACAATATAAAAATATTTGTTAAATTAACAGGGCAATAGTTAAATACGGAGTTATAAATGAAAATATCAAATATTGTAGCTGCAACTTGCCTGGGTTTACTGATGTCTATTGGAGTTGAAAGTGCGTATGCAACAGACTTAAAAACTCAATTAGCAGAACGTTATATAGCTAGGGATTTGTCCGTTATCAGGTCATATGCGGACATTGAAAAGTTAAAATTAAGTGAATCTCCATTTAATCTACTCTCTGAAAGTTCAAAAGAGAGATTTGTTGAAAGCCTGGTTTTCAATGAGAAAGGTCTTGTCGGCTTCTCATACAGTGACCTTGAGGCAGAATTGACACCATCACAAATATATACTCTCTTGAGTTATTTTGGTGCACAACATTTGGCCAGCATGATGACTAATGCCAGAATTGAAACATCAACAGATCTCCTTATTATTCAGTCAGCTAGCGACTTGAAAGAACATAGTAAACCTGTTACGCCCATGGGAAGACCTAGTGCTGATCATAAAGGCTATGCTTGTTCTGAACGAGCTACATGCAGAGAATCAGCAGGGGCTATCTGCATGTCTAGTTGTTAAGAAATAAAGCCAGCCCTATGGTCGTCATCTAAAAATGACCCCAGGCTGGCAAACCTTTTCGGATCTGGCGTTATGAATTTAATTAAGCTGCTAACCTTACTACTAAGTACGCTGCTATTTTATACAGAAGTAAAAGCACACCCTCCATGTGATAGTACTCAAGCCGTCTGGGAACAAATAACCGTTATTGAAGCCAGCCAGGATGACGATATTTCCGCAGAAGGTATATTGGCTGACGGCAGGCTGAGCAAGCTTGAGCACTTATTTCTACATTGTATTAAACCGCTTTTTACTCCGGCCATGCTATCAGAGCTTGGCGAGAACGAACTGCATAAAGTTATGCTGACAATGCAGAAAATTTTGTTCTATAACAAGCATGCTGCGCCGGAAGAGCTCTACCTTGAACTGGTTAGAAAAATTCCGGATAGTAACAAAAGCAAGCAACACTACATAACATATCTGCTTGAGCATCATTTACTGAAAGCCAATGTTTCCGAACTTGAGCAGTTAGAGCAAGAGTTTTCCATCCGCGTAGAAAAGCCTGAGATTAAAAACCTCAATAACAAGCACAATGCCAATCTTATACGCGCCAACCCTGACGGTTCTTTGCTGTTTATCTATAAAGACACCTCCAAAGGTGCCAATATACTGTTTATCGGCTCTTCGCAGTGTGCTTTCTCCCGGAATATGGCCAACTGGCTCATCGGCCAAAAAACACCGACAGACATCATCTGGATAACGAAGCAGGTATCCAGATTAGATACGCGGCTATTAAATGAATATAGAGAAAATAGCGGAATTGCATACGATGTCGTCTATAACAGTACGCTTTGGCCCCAGATAAGATACTGGGGCACACCGACAGTGTATTTTATGCTAGACGGAAAAGTCATGTACCAGGTTGTGGGCTGGCCGGATACCGGTCGGGAAGAAGAGTTCAATATCGGGCTTGGCAAAATCGGCCTGGCACAAACAGTGTATAACCAGTAGCTGCAGGCTCAATAAGTGCCTGCAACCTAGCTGGTTATTTTATCAGCGTCACAGTGGCCTCGCGCTGTTGCTGCCACAGCAGCGGGTAGGCGGTTAAATAGTCAATAAACGCCTGTGCCGCTACTTTGCAGTCTACGCCTTCGGTTTTGCAGGGCAATGCCGGCACATTGTAATACCGCGTGCTGAACGCCTGCCGGCCACTGCTGTCCTGTGTGGTTTCAACCTGTTTTACCGGATACAGCGCCACCTGCTGCTGGCGCAGAATAATATCCAGCCGGTCACTTTGTGCCGCCTGAATATGTTGTAACAAGTGCCAGCCGTCGTTGCCATCAGCAAGATAGCTGGTGGTAACCAGCGTATAGCGCTCATCATCCTGCACAGGCTGCCATTGATCACCCTGTTTTATATCCAGCTCTGTCAGCTCAATGGTATTGGGCCCGGTTTGTTTTGCCACATAGCGGATACCGGCAACGTAGGGAAATTTACCGGTATGGGCACCGGGGGCCACCGACTCCCGGATAGTACCGCTTAACAGCTGCCGCAGCTGGGCACCTTTGATACCCAGTACGCTAAGCGGTGTATCAAATGGCAGGATCTCCATACGGATATTGCCCTCCCGCACTTCGCCGGCCGCTATAGGCGCACGGATATTACCGGCACCAATCAGTGCCAGCTGTACCGGGCGTTTCATTAAGCTTTGTACCGCATGCTGGTTGGCATAAAACAACATGGCATCGGCAATGTGGCCGGCCAGGACAGAACCGTGCTGGTCATTGCCTGCTGCACCTGGCAGGCGGATATGCGAAATTTCATCTGCCGTAGTGCTGACCACCCTGCCATAAGCCTGCTGCACCTGTGGCAGATAGGTGGAATCCAGCAACTGCCGCAGGGCGGCATCTTCCGCCACTATGGCCGTACCAGGCAGTGATGCCACATAATGTTCGGTCTCTGTTTGTTCAGCCCCGGCAATACGGCTGGCGTCATCACGCAGTGCAGAGCGAAAATAATCTGTGCCGGCCAGCAACGTATT
>CAZEGA010000233.1:216-1571 GCA_964511675.1 uncultured Rheinheimera sp. | reverse complement strand
CCGGTCAGAATACGTTGCTGGCCGGCACAGCTGATAAGCTCACCTGCGCTGTTAAATTTCAACCTGGCCTGGCCCACCGCCTGGGCAAACTGTCCGGCCTGCACCACACAGGTTTGGCCTTTGCCATCCGGGTTGGTGATCATGGCGGCGTAAGGTGGTTGCTTGCCTAAATACCAGTGGCGAAAATCGCCCAGTAAGCTGTGCGAATGCCCGCCGACAATAGCATCTATGCCGTTTACCGCCCCGGCCAGTGCCACATCGCGCCGGTTACCTATATGGGTTAACGCCACTATATGCTTTACCCCCTGCGCCGTTAACGCATCGACCGTGCGCTGGGCACTTTGTACTTCGCTGTGAAATACCACCGCGCCGGTATCTGTTGCAATGGCCTGTGTATCCTCCAGCGTCAGGCCAAACACCGCAACCAGTTCCCGGCCTGCCGCTTCGTTCACCGCAGCCACAGCAATAAGCTGGTTATTTTCCACGGCAAATAAGGTATAGGGCTTTAAATTGCTGCTCTTGGCCAGTGCAGGCTCATGCTGCGTATCTATATTGGCGGCAAGCACGGGAAAGTTAACCTGGCCAACAAAATCTGCCAGTTTGGTAAGACCAATATCAAACTCATGGTTACCCAGTGCCATAGCATCGATCTGCATCCGGTTAAGCACATCAATATTAATCTTCTGCTCAAACAGCTCGAAATAGGCACTGCCTTTAAAGGCATCGCCACCATGTAAAAACAGCGCCGGAACCTTGTCCTGTGCGGCCTGCTGCCGCAGTTGCTGTGCTTTACTGAGCAGGCGCGGGTGGCCGCCAACATAGGTATACACAGGGTTACCTGTGTTGTCTTTAACACTGGCCGGGCTGGCATCAAACTGCGAATGGGTGTCGTTAATATGAATAAGGCTCAGGCTTAAGCCAGCCGCCGGCGGCTGTACTGTGTTACAAGCCGTCAGCCAAACTGCAGCAACAACAAATAAGGATACTAAGCGCATAAATTACAACCTGTTACAGTGCCGCGCGGATTTTCTCTGCCAGTGCTTTTATTTTTTCCATATCGCCCATGGCGGCGCCATGGCCTTTTAATTTGGCCAGGTGTTCAGGAATTAAATGAAAATGCAGGTGTGGCACGGTTTGGCCGGCAGCAGTGCCGTTTAACTGCATCAGCACCACGCCTTCTGCGCCCAGCGTGGATTTCAGCGCCGACATCACTTTTTGTACCGTGGTCATGGTGTGAATTAACTCATCTGCCGGTATATCGAGCAGGGTTTCGGCCGCAAATTTGGGGATCACCAGCGTATGGCCATCGGCCTGCGGCATTATGTCCATAAAGGCCAGGGTGTACTCATCTTCAT
>CAZEGA010000233.1:0-206 GCA_964511675.1 uncultured Rheinheimera sp. | reverse complement strand
TCATACACTTTAAAACTGGGAATTTCACCGCACAGAATCTTGGCGAAAATATTATTGGTATCGTAGCTCATGCGGCGCTCCTGTATATGGGCCAGTACGGCAAATGTAGCCGATTATGCCAGTATCCGGCGGCAGAAAACCAGTGCTTAGTTAAAACGCGTTTCTGGTAAAAAACTGCTTTCATCGTAGTAAAACTGGCTGCAACA
>CAZEGA010000232.1:0-5524 GCA_964511675.1 uncultured Rheinheimera sp. | reverse complement strand
AAAAAGTCATAGCCCAGTTTCTGGTACAACGCCAGTTGCTGCTCTACTGCTGCCAGCTCATCAGGGTTAAGTAAGTCAACTTTATTAATGACCAACAGTGGCTTAATACCGGTCATTTCGGCAGCGACCAGATAACGGTCGATAATATTCAGCGACAGGGCTGGCAAAATGGCCGAGACGATAATCATTAAATCAATATTTGCTGCCACCGGTTTTAAACCGTCATAAAAATCTGGTCGTAGCAGCACGGAACTGCGCTCTGCCACGGCATCTATTACGCCATCAATACCGCCGGTGGGCTGTAATGCGCGACGCCACACCACATAGTCGCCGGTTACCAGCGAGGCAACAGAGCGGCGCATATTGCAACGCACCACAGTACCCGCGCTGTCTTCAACATCGGCATGCTGGCCAAAGCGGCTTAACACCAGGCCGGTTTCGGCCGTAGCAAAGCTGGTGTCATCAACCGATTCCACACCTTTATTTTTTGGCGTGCGCAGGCGTTTGCTGGCGTTATCGGCAATACGTTGCTGCTGGCGTTGGGTAAGATGCTTTTTCTTTGTCACTGCTGCTTTTATCGCTCTGATGTAAAGGATGCTATTACTGCTAAGCTTAGGGCGTGTATGATACCCGTATTCTGTAAATGAACAAAGCAGCGACGAAAGTAAGGGCTTCTGATGAGTGTAAATGACAATAACCTGATCTGGATTGATCTGGAAATGACCGGGCTGGAGCCAAAAACCGATGTTATTCTGGAAATGGCGACTATCGTGACCGACAGCCAGTTAAATATTCTGGCCGAAGGGCCGGTATTTGCCATTAAACAACCGGATACCGTGCTGGATAATATGGACCCCTGGTGTGTTGAGCAACATGGCAAAAGTGGTTTAACGGCGCGTTGCCGCGCCAGTACTACCTCGCTGGCAGATGCCGAACAGCAGACCATAGCTTTCTTAAGCCAATATGTACCAGCAGGTAAATCGCCGATGTGTGGCAACAGTATCGGCCAGGACAGACGGTTTCTGGCAGAGTATGCACCGGCACTGGAAGGCTTTTTTCACTACCGCAATCTGGATGTCAGCACGGTAAAAGAACTGGCCCGGCGCTGGCAGCCGGAAGTATTACAAAAGGTGCAAAAAATCGGCAGCCATCTGGCACTGGATGATATTCGTGAGTCAATTGCTGAATTAATAACCTATCGCACGCATTTTTTCAGATTACCGTAAAAAAACACTTGCAACGCCTGACTGATTTTGTAAAATGCGCGCCATCACGACGTAACAACGTTTGTTGATGCGAGTATAGCTCAGCTGGTAGAGCGCGACCTTGCCAAGGTCGAGGTCACGAGTTCGAACCTCGTTACTCGCTCCAACTGTTTCAACCTCCGTTTTTGCAACAACGTTTTTTAATAGATAGTTTTTTAATAGACTGTTTTTTAATAAAGCACTGTTTGATAAAAAGTTGTTTGAAAAAGTGATTTGATAAAATGCAGCCTGCCGGCTGCATTTTTCATTTTAAGCACCGGCTGAGCGCTGTATTGCCGGTGCTGTACTATTACCGCTTTAGTACCATTGTTTTTACTATGGGGCTCCGGCTTAAAAAAACAGTGGTACCAGAAAAATTGTCAGCAGTGAGATCAGTACCACCGAGGCGGCACTGAGCACAAAACCGGCTTTTATCATATCGGTAATATGCAATTTGCCAGAGGCGAATATGATAGCATTGGGTGGTGTGGCAACCGGTAACATAAAAGCACAGCTGGCAGCCAGTGCGGTTGGGATCACCAGCATGGCGGCAGAGGCATCCAGCGAAATAGCCACCGGTGCCAGTAGTGGAATAAAGGTCGCTGCGGTGGCGGTGTTACTGGTGATTTCAGTCAGTAAATTAATGACAACGGCGACCAGGATCACCAGCAATATAATATCAATATGGCCCAGTTGGCTGACCTGCAGCGCAATAAAGTCCGACAAACCGGATTGCTGAATTTGTGCCGACAGGGCCAGGCCGCCGCCAAACAGAATTAACACGCCCCATGGCAGCTGCTTGCAGTCTTCCCAGTGCAGCAGCCGGCCTTTACCGGCCCCGGTTGGCAATGTAAACAATGCACAGGCTGCCAGCATGGCAATCACCGGATCAGTAAGGGGCAAACCAGTCAGTTCTGTTAACCAACGGCCGCTGAGCCAGCTTAAAGCTGCACAGATAAACACCAGCAGGACCATAAATTCACCTTTTTGCATCGGTCCAAGCTCTGCCAGATGTTCGCGGTAGAGCTGGCGGCTTTCAAATGCCGGCATTTTATCCAGTTTAAAGTGCACCTTGGCCAGCCAGAACCAGCAAACAATCAGCATACTGACGGCCAGTGGCACGCCAATCAGCATCCACTGGGCAAAACCGATATGAATATCATGGCTATTCTTTAAATAAGCGGCCAGAAACACATTAGGCGGGGTGCTGATAATTGTTGCTACGCCACCGATACTGGCGGAATAGGCGATAGACAACAACACGGCTTTGGCAAAATTGTCATTGGCGGCTGAGCTGCTTTGCTGGATGGCAATAATAGATAAACCAATCGGCAGCATTAATACTGCGGTTGCGGTGTTGGAGATCCACATGGATAAAAACGCGGTTACCGCCATTAATCCGGCCAGCTGCTGGCTGGGTTTATTGCCAACCGACAGCATGGTGCTCAGCGCAATGCGTTTATGCAAATTCCAGCGCTCCATCGCTATGGCCAGCGTAAAGCCACCGAGAAACAGAAAAATAACCGGGTCGGCATAAGATACCGTGACCTGGCGCAGCTCTGCCAGGCCGGTTAGGCTGATGACCGGAATGGGCAGTAACGCAGTGGCCGGAATAGACACGGTTTCAGAGATCCACCAGATCGCCATCCAGCCGGTAAGGCCGGTAACCAGCCAGGCACCTGGGGCCATGCCGGCAAACGGTGGCTGGCTGTACAGGGTCAACAGAAAAAATAACGGCCCGGCCAGTAAAGCAATATGGGCCGGTAATTTAGCGCTGAACGGCATAACAGCTCCTGTGGCTGCGGTTAGTCATCAAAGCTATTATCAGGCTGACTGCCATCTGCCGTTTTGCTCGAGGTCAATAATTGTTGCTCCAGCATACGGATTTCCATGTCATCCAGCAGACGCCACTGGCCCGGTTTTAACCCCGCCAGGCGGATATGCATGATCCGGGTCCGCTTTAGCGTCTGCACCTCATAGCCCAGATACTCGCACATACGGCGGATTTGCCGGTTCAGGCCCTGGGTCAGGATAATAGAAAAACTCTGTTTTGACTTTTGTACAACCTGGCAAGGCAGGGTAATGGTGTCAAGAATGGGCACGCCACTGCTCATCTGGCGGATAAAACGTTCAGTAATGGGCTTATTGACCGTAACAACATAGTCTTTTTCGTGGGCATTACCGGCCCGCAGGATTTTATTGACGATATCACCGTCATTGGTCAGGAAAATCAGCCCTTCCGAGGGTTTGTCCAGCCGGCCGATCGGGAAAATACGTTCAGGGTAGCGGATGGCATCAATAATATTGCCTGGCACATGGCGTTCTGTGGTACAGGTTATACCAACCGGTTTATGATAGGCCAGGTAAACCCGTTTCGGTTTCGCTTTCAACGGTTTGCCATTAATCAGTACCGTATCCTGCTCCGAGACCTTAAGGCCGACAGGGGCCGGCACGCCATTGACACTAACCTGGCCGCTGTCAATAAACTTGTCGGCCTCGCGGCGCGAACAAAAGCCGGTGTCGCTGATAAATTTGTTTAATCTGTACAACTTCACATCAGACATAGTGGCAAAACGTCTCTGAACACAGTTTAAGTTGCTGATAGTGTAGGGCCTGCGGCTATTTTTCGCTACACTGGCAGCCGTTTTAATGATTTGGAGCAGGTATGATCGCATTAGCAAAACATTTGCCGGGTGTCAGCCGCCTGGCACTGGGATGTATGGGGTTTGGCGGTGGCTGGGATGACAGCAGTATCAGTGCTGAGCAGCTGCAACAGGCTTATCGTGCCATAGACGCCGCACTGGATAACGGCATTAATTTTTTTGATCATGCCGATATCTACACCAAAGGCAAAGCAGAGCAGGCGTTTGGCCAGTATCTGGCTAAAACACCGGCAAAGCGCAGCCAGGTATTTATTCAGACAAAATGTGCCATTCGTTTTGCGGATGATAAAGGCCCGGGGCGGTATGATTTTTCGCCGGACTATATTATCCGCAGTGTTGAGCAAAGTTTACGCCGCTTGAATACCGATTATGTTGACCTGTTGCTGTTGCACCGGCCAGATCCGTTAATGCAGCCGGAGCAGGTTGCACTGGCATTTACCCAATTAGCGGCTCAGGGCAAAGTACGGCATTTTGGTGTATCGAATATGGGCTGGGCCCAGATGCAGCTGCTGCAGGGGGCTCTGGCGCAGCCATTGCTGGTGAATCAGTTGCAGATGAGCCTGGCGGATACCGACTGGCTGGAAGAAGCCATACTGACCGGTATGCCGCAGGGCAGTGGGTGTCATTTCGGCTACGGCACAGTGGAGTATTGCCAGCAACAGGGTATTCAGCTGCAGAGCTGGGGCAGCCTGGCAAAAGGCGTGTTCAGCGGGGCTCAGGTACAGACAGCACAACAACAGGCGACAGCGCAGCGGGTTGCAAGCCTGGCGCAGGAGTATCAGTGTAGTGCCGAAGCCATAGTTCTGGCCTGGCTGATGCGTCACCCGGCCGGTATTCAGCCGGTTATCGGCACGACACAGCCGGAGCGCATCGCCGCCTGTGCCCAGGCTGTGCATATCGGTTTAAGCCGGGAGCATTGGTATCAGCTGTATGTCAGCAGCCGCGGCGCGGCCTTGCCATAAACGGAAAACCAGGTTTAGCCTGCTGGCTAAACCAGGTTTGAGCTGCTTAGGCCCGGAGGTATTACTCTTCGGTGGCAGGGAGCCTGGTTCTGTCTGCCCTGGTGCTGGTTTGGGGATTAAGCGAAATAACCTTGGTTTTGCTGATTTTATGCCGGTAAATTTCCCGCAGGTATTTAATCGCTTTTTTAACGCTGTCGCGGCTTAAACGGATATCGTTTATTGAGACAAACTTATCTTTGTTATGGATAAGCTCACGGTACTTTTTCTCGTACATCGGCTTGATGGCATACCAGTTGGTATCAAGAATTTTCGCCGGATTTTCAAATTCATGCAGCATTTTATCCAGCGCCGCCTCGTCGAATTCATCGGTACGGATAAAGTCCAGCATGGCTTTATCCAGCTGCTCGTCAAAACGGTAATTGTCTTTGGCAAAGCAGCGCTTAATGTAGGCGACGATCAGGGTTAAAAAATCGTCACTCAGACAAGGGCTTTTTACTATCAGCGTGGTCAGCGAAATATTGGCCGATGCGCCGATAACCAGCGCATAACGTTTTAATGTGGTATTGGGAAACAGCGCATTTAAATGCGATTTCAGCCGGTTTAGATCCATATAAGAAAGTTTGTAATCTTTGGGCAGGGAAATAATAGACACGAC
>CAZEGA010000231.1:0-5572 GCA_964511675.1 uncultured Rheinheimera sp. | reverse complement strand
TCGGTATCAGTGCACTGCAGAAATACCTGGAGTTTTATCAGGACAGTGAAAATAAAACCCTGCCCTGGGCCAAGTTGCGCCTGGCTCAGCTGATGTACCGTACCGGTGACAACTTTGAAGCCACCTTGCTGCTGGGCGCACTGACCACAGTACATATGGCAGAAGAAGAATTTAACCTGATTTTGTTAAGCCTGCTAAGCGCGCTTAAATCCCGTGAGCAACACAGCCAGGCGCTACAACAACCAGACGCTGTCCAGCAATAATAAACTGCTGCACCGCGTCTGGCGCAGGTTTACTTACGGATACCCTCTACGGTTAAATCCAGATACACGGTAGAAGATGCCGGGCCTAAATCCATTTTGATATCAAAATCTTTCAGCGTTAAGCTTGCTGTGCCGGCAAACCCGGCACGGTAGCCACCCCACGGATCTGAGCCTTCGCCCAGTTTTTCTGCGGCAATAACCACTTCTCTGGTCACACCGTTCAGCGTAAGGTTACCATGTAAATCAAACTTACCGCCGTCTTTAGCCACCACTTTGGTACTGACAAAACTGGCTTTAGGGTGTTTGCTGACATTCAGAAAATCGGCGCTGCGTAAATGCTTATCACGCTCAGCATGGTTAGAATCGACACTGGCAGTATTAATGGTCAGCTGAATTTTTGCCGCTTCCGGTTTATCGGCGTCATAGCTGAAATCGCCGGAAAAGGTATTAAAACGGCCATATAACCAGCTGTAGCCTAAATGGCTGATTTTAAACTGCACAAAGGCATGAGCGCCCTGGGTGTCAATCACATAGTCTGCCGCTTGCGCGGGTAAGGTCATCATAGCGGCCACAGACGCGGCCAGCAGCAATTTCTTCATGTTTATCTCCTGAACATTAAGGTTTACGCCCAAACATGCGTTTTAGCGTGTGGTCTTTATCAACAAAATGATGCTTTAACGCCGCCAGGCCATGCAGCACGGCCAGCGTAATTAAACTGTACGCCGCATACTCATGCACAGCTCCGGCAATATCAGCCTGCCTGCTGAACAAGGCACCAAGCGCCGGTACGTCAAACCAGTCAAATACCGCTATGGGCCGGCCATCTTCGGTGGAAATCAGATAGCCGCTCAGCACCAGCAGTAAGATGCCCAAATATAAGCAGAACTGCACCACAACCGAAGTCTTTTTTTCCCACGTTTTATGTGACGCCAAAGCCTTTGGTGGCGGACTGATAAAACGCCACAGCATACGCAGCAACATAACGATGGCCAGCAAGATACCTACACTTTTATGCCAGTGTGGTGCTGTGCGGTACCACTGGCTGTAGTAGCTTAAATCCACCATCCAGAAACCCACCGCAAATAAACCAAACACTGTCAGCGCCACCAGCCAGTGCAGCACTACACTGACTAAACCGTAATGAGACGAACTGTTTCTAAGCATGCAGACTCCTTTTGGCAGCTGATAATAGAGCAATCTGATGAAAGTAAAATTGCAATATTACCGCTTAATCATTCTATTTATTAGAACTATTGCTGTGCAGTACCATCAACAGGGCCGTAAACTGCCAGAAAAAACAAAGCCAGCATATGCTGGCTTTGGACAATGAACTAACAGTGTAGCTTATTCGAATTTACCATCGCGGATGTGTTTTTCACCGCGCTGCCTGGCCAGCTCTACCTGGCGCTGGCGTTCGGCAAAAGCGGCTTTTTGCTCTGCACTGGTTTTGTCGTAGCAATGCGGGCAGCTTAAGCCTTTAACGTATTTGTCAGATGCCATTTCTGCCACAGACAGCGGCATACGGCAGGCATAACACTGATCATAACTGCCCTGCTCCAGGCCGTGTTTAACCGCTACACGCTGATCAAACACAAAACATTCGCCCTGCCATAAGCTGTTTTCCTGCGGCATTTCTTCCAGATACTGCAGAATACCGCCATCCAGGTGGTACACCTCAGCAAAGCCCTGCTCTTTCAGGTAGGCGGTAGATTTTTCGCAGCGGATACCGCCGGTGCAAAACATCGCCACTTTTTTATGTTTGGTTTTATCCAGGTTTTCTGCCGCCCACTGCGGAAACTCGCGGAATGTCGTGGTATTGGGGTTTACCGCATTTTTAAAGGTGCCGATGGCGACTTCGTAGTCGTTACGGGTGTCGATCAGAATAGTATCGGGATCACTAATCAGCTGGTTCCAGTCGTCGCCTTTGACATAAGTACCGACGATATGCGCCGGATTTATGCCCTCAACGCCCATAGTGACAATTTCTTGCTTCAGCTTTACCTTGGTACGGTAAAACGCCAGCTCTGCCGCATACGACTCTTTGTAGCTCATGCCAGCAAAGCGGCCATCGGCATCGAGCCAGGCTTTGACAGCATCCACCCCCTCACGCGGGCCACAAATGGTGCCGTTAATACCCTCTTCAGCCAGCAATAAAGTGCCTTTCACTTTATTGGCAACCATAGTGTTGTACAGGGCATCACGCAATGTCACATAATCAGGTAAACGGACAAACTTATATAAAGCAGCAACAACGTACATAGTAAACCTCTTGCAGTGCCGGACCGTAAATCCGGGGCAATATTAAAAACCGCGCGTATTATAGCGTTGCAGACGCTGATAGCAACTAGTGCGGGTTTTGTAGCAAGGCGCTGATATTCAGCTGCAGCTGGTTTTCGCCATCGGTGATGTAAAGCAACGGCTCTTCGCGCCAGACACTCAGTTGCATATGGCTTTTCAGCATTAGGCAAAATGCATCCAGTTGGGCTGAGCTTAAGGTGAAAATAACCTGGTTCGCCAGGTACGGCAGATGCCGCGCTTTACCGGCTTCCTGTTCGTCCAGTACCAGCAGCAGCTCATCCGCCAGATGAGAGGCGCGCAGCAGGCGTTTTTCCGGTATCAGCTCCAGCTGACACCACAGCCTGAAGTGCTGCTGCTGATCCTGAATGTAGATATCCGGCGCTTTACCGCCGGAGTTATCTTTGGCAAAGCTGGGGTGTTGCTCGTACAGGCTAAGGTAGACCAGTAAGCGTTTGGCAAAATGCTCTGCACTCTCTTCATGCCACGGAGAGACATAATGACGTTGCTGCTGATAAGCATGGCTGGCATCACAACTGTAATCTACATCCAGCCTTATCACCTTGCTTGCCATTTGCATGGTAACCACCTCGCTTTGCCAAACCCGGCCCGGCGTAAGCAGAGTTTAGCTATTAATGCTGCTGACTACCAAATGCATAGCCAGTGCCAACAATAGCACTCCCATCACACGGTCAAACCAATAACCTTTTAACAGTAAAAAACCTCTTATTTTTGTCTGTGTTAGCAGCATAGACAACATACAGAACCAGGCCGCTGTGGCAATGGCCATATAAACGCCGTAGATCACTTTGTAAGAAAGTGGTGTCAGCGGCGAAATAATGACCGCAAACAGCGATAAAAAAAACAAAGTGGCCTTCGGGTTTAAACCATTGGTGACAAAACCGGCGATAAAAGCCTTGCCGGCAGATGGCGCCGCATCAGCGGCAGTACCTGCTATCGCCTGTTCCGGATGTGCCGGTGCTTTGCTGTTGAGCGCCATCACGCCGATATAGCCCAAATAGCCCGCGGCAGCCAAACTCAGCACCTTAAACAACCAGGGAGTGGTCTGAATAAGCACCGCTATCCCCACCAGTGACCAGCTGACGTGCAGTAATATGGCGCTGCCAATACCGATACTGGCAGAGAGCGCCTGCGCCCGGCCAAAACGCACCGCATAACGCAATACAATAGCAAAATCCGGCCCCGGGCTGGCTACTGCCATCAGGTGTACCGTGGCAATCAACAAAAACTCAGGCCAAAAACCCATACCACTCTCTTCTTAATAACAAAGGCCAGCATTGTAATAACGCCACTTAACGCAATGCCAGCATAATCAGCTTAATACCAGCAGAAAAAACATCACAGCCGGTTTGCATCAACGCTTTAGCCGGCGCATCATAAATAATGATCTTTGAGGCGGCCCCACTGGTAATACACCTGCTGGCCAAGGCGGCGAAACTGTGGCAAAGGAAACGGCTTTAACCTGCTGTGATAAATTGGCAGCGCCGGTAACGCGGCGCCACTGGCCATCTGGGCCAGCCGGACACCTGCCAGCGTACTGAACGACACCCCGCTGCCACAATAACCTGCGCCGTAGAATACACCAGGCTCACTCTGGCATAAGCGCGGCATATCATCAAATGACACGGCCACCCAGCCACTCCAGTGGTACGCCAGCGCCAGCTGTTCCAGCAGCGGAAAACACTGTTTTAAGGCCGACAACAACCTGGCCGGGTACAGCGGGTTTTCCGCATCTTTACCGTAAACGGCGCTGCGGCCGCCAAACAGCAGCCGGTTATCGGGCAGTTTACGGTAATAGTATTTCAGCGCCCGGGTATCCATAACCAGCTGGGTATGGTTAAGGCCGCTGGCGCTCAACTGCTGTGCTGTTAAAGGTTCAGTGACAATAACACTGCTTAATACCGGCAGGCAGGCCCGGTTAAGCTGCGGGTAAAAGCCGCTGGCAGTATAGGCATTAGTGGCCAGAATAAGCTGCCGGCACTGCACTGTTGCCTGCGGGGTCTGTACGGTAAAACCTGTTGCGCTGCGTTGCCAGCCTAACGCGGGTGAGCCGGTAAATAAGCGGACGCCCTGCTGCTGTGCCAAAGTGGCATAGCCCTGCGCCAACGCCAGCGGATTGACACCAAAACAGTCAGGAAAACGTATGGCACCAAAGGCCTGTTCATTATGCATATAGTGCTGCTTTAACTCTGCCGGGCTGACATATTGCACCTGATAGCCAAACTGGCGTTGCAAAAACGCGGCCTGCTCCGGCAACTGCCTGCCAAGCGCCGCCTTATGGGCCACTTTAAGGTAACCTGGCGGCTGGGCGTCGCAGGCGATATTACCGGCGCTGATCATATGCTGTACCTGCTCCAGCGCAGCGCCATATTCCAGGTGAAACTGCATGGCAGTGTCAGCCCCATAGCGCTGTGCCAGTTGCGCCAGACCTAAGCGGCCCGTACCCCGCAGTACAAAGCCGGCATTGCGGCCGCTGCAGCCCCAGGCTGTCTGGTTAGCCTCCAGCACCGTTGCTTCCCGGCCAAACTGACTGGCCAGCTGATATGCACAGCTTAACCCGGTGTAGCCAGCACCTATAACCAGTACATCTGTGCTGATATCGGTTGTCAGGGTATTACCCTGTTGCGTGGTCTCTGTATGTGCTGCCCAGTATGAACAGGGATATGCCTGGTTGTGGTTAATGCGGGTGTCCACCATAGGATCATACACCGGCAGACTCCTGGTTTAGCATCAAGACCATTTCCGCTGCACTGCAGCGGCACAAAGCACCACAGCGCGGACACTCATAACCTGCATGTTCAGATAAATGCCGCCAGCGGTCCGGATGCACTTTAACCCGTTTAGCACCGGCATAACTAAAATAGCGCTCGGCCGCATTACCGGGGCTTTCGCGCCAGATATGGGCTAATCCGGCCTGTGCACCCTGTTGTGCCAGTACTTGTGCCGAGGCTTTCAGCAGGGTGCTGGCAATCCCCTGCCCACGCAGCGCGGCT
>CAZEGA010000230.1:5068-5583 GCA_964511675.1 uncultured Rheinheimera sp. | reverse complement strand
ACGGTGCCCGGCCACTGAAACGGGCGATACAGCAACATCTGGAAAACCCGCTGGCCCAGGCCTTGCTGCAAGGCGATGTGGCACCGGGCAGCACGGTAGAGCTGGACCATAACGGCAACCGGTTTGTCGTCAGCAGCCACTGATAACAAGCGGTATGGCAGCGTAAAAGTGGTCGCTTTGGCGGCCACTTTTTTGTTACAGGCTATCCATGCTAAGGTATGTCACCTATAATCTGCGGCAATTTCCCATACAGAAGTGTGTTATGACAGGATTTAAAATGAATGACAGCAGCCCGCGCAAGGGCATTTATTTACTGCCGAATTTACTGACCACAGGTGGTTTGTTCTCGGGCTTTTTTGCCATAGTGGCATCGATGAACGGCCGCTTTGAAGCGGCGGCAGTGGCTATTTTTATTGCCATGATTTTCGACGGGCTGGATGGCCGGGTAGCGCGCCTGACCAATACCCAAAGTGAGTTTGGTGCCCAGTACGACAGTATGTCGGATCTAATCGCTT
>CAZEGA010000230.1:0-5058 GCA_964511675.1 uncultured Rheinheimera sp. | reverse complement strand
TTTGGTATGGCACCTGCGCTGGTGGCCTATAACTGGGGGCTGGCCGATTACGGCAAGTTCGGCTGGCTGGCCGCCTTTATTTATGTGGCCTGTGCGGCACTGCGGCTGGCACGGTTTAATGCCAATCTGGGCGTAACTGACAGCCGGTTCTTTCAGGGACTGGCAAGCCCGGCTGGTGCAGGTATTATTGCCGGCATGGTCTGGACCGGCAGTATCTACGAGGTAAACGGCGATAATATCGGCTATCTGGTGGGGTTAATGACCATAGCTGCCGGTCTGCTGATGGTCAGCAATTTCCGTTACAACTCGTTTAAAGATCTGAACTGGCGCGACCGGGTATCGTTTTTAACCATACTGATGGTATTGCTGGTGTTTGTCGTTATAGCATCCCGTCCGGCGGAGATGTTATTTGGTATTTTCTTTATCTATGCCTGTTCCGGGCCTGTGACCACCATCCGCAGCGTGCGCAAGTTAAAGCTGGAGCATGTAGTGGGTGATTCGGATGATGCCGATTTTGCTGAGCCGGAAACGCCTGAGCAGGACGCCACTACGCAGAAAACAACAGAGCCAAAGGATAAAACACAACAAGATAAAACAGAGTAACCTGGTAGCACTGGATTATTGAGCTAAAATGATAGCATTGCTATCATTTTAGCGTTTCATTATACAGGAGGCTGCTATGGCAAATCTGATCGTTCGTAATATTGATGAGGCGGTTGTAAAAGCCCTTAAGGTCAGGGCTGGGCTGTACGGCACCAGCGCTGAGGCTGAGCACCGTAAAATACTGGAACACGCACTGCTTCACCCCGAGAAGCGTAGCCTGATTGAAACTCTCAGAGCCATACCTGCAGTAGGTGAAGATGCTGACTTTGAGCGTAAGCAGGACGATGAGGCAAGAGATGTATTTGCTTGATACCAATGTTATCAGCGAATTGCGCAAAAAATCCGGCATGAATGCGGGCGTTAATATCTTCTTCAGGCAGGCAGCCCGTGATCAGAGCAACTTGTATATGAGTGTGATTACCCTGGGCGAGCTGCGCCGGGGTGTTGAACTAATCCGGCATCGGGGTGATGACAAGCAGGCAAAAAAACTGGAATCATGGCTGAGTGTGCTGCTTGATGATTTTTCTGACAATATTCTGCCGTTTGGTTGTGAAGAGGCTCAGGTGTGGGGGAAACTCCGTGTACCAGGGCATGAGAATGCCCTGGATAAACAGATTGCTGCGACTGCCCTTATCTACGGATTTACCCTTGTAACACGGAACATAAAGGATTTTCGTGCAACGGGCGTAAAACTGCTTAACCCCTTTGTATAAGAGTGGGGAAATACACCTGCCACCATCAACAATAATTGTTGCCGCTCGCAAGGCGCTTATTTAACTACCAAAGCTTTTATTCAGGCCGGCAATCTGGCTGGTTTTCTGTTGCAGCGCTTTACTGTTTTCTGCCACCACAGCGATATTGGCCAGGTTTGACTCGGCTATCTGCTGAATATGGCTGACATTCTGTTGCACATCGTGTGCGACAGCGCCCTGCTGGGTGGCGGCTGTGGCAATTTGCGATGACAACATGGCTATCTGGTCCACCATCCGCGATATTTCAGCCAGTTGCGCCTCACTTTGCTGGGTTTCCAGCACGCAGCTGTCGGCCTGTTGCCGGCTTTGCAGCATAACTTTACCCCAGCTCAGCAGGGTTTGCTGAATTTCAGCAATAGACTGTTTAATCTGCTCGGTCGCGTTATGGGTGCGTGACGACAAGGCGCGCACTTCATCTGCCACTACGGCAAAGCCCCGGCCATGCTCACCCGCCCGTGCCGCTTCGATGGCAGCATTCAGTGCCAGCAGGTTGGTTTGATCGGCAATACCCTGGATTTCGCTCATAACTGCGCCAATGCGCTCGGCTTCAACAGCCAGGCTGTCGGCCGTGGCGGCGGCGCCCTGAACTTCGGTTGCCAGCTTTTGCACGGTGCCGGCAGTATGCTGCATAACACTTTTGGCGGTTTCGCAAATATCATGGGTGTCGTTAACCTGTTGGTGCGTTTGCCGGGTACGCTCGGCAATGTCCTGCACCGTGCTGTATAACTGCGTGGTTGCCGTGACAATACTGCGCAGCTGATCATGCTGCTGGTGAATACCCTGCTCTGTCATACGTACCGCTTCACCCTGGGTTTCAGCGATGATGTTCAGGGCATGGGTACTGTCTGCCGTGCGTCCCAGTACAGTACGCAGTCTGGCCTGACACATTTTCAGCTGAAAGTCGGCAATACCAAAAGGACCAAACCCTGAGTATATCCAGCGTGATACACTGTCAAACTCAGAACGGGCCTGCTGTAATTTCGCCGGAATTACCCATAACTCATCATAACAGCAGATAAACCAGAACAACGGCAGCAATAACGCCAGTAAAAAATGAGCGCCAAAACTTAGCACACCGGCGATGGTTAGCAATACCGTCAGCAGTGCGGCGACGGCGCGTTTCAGGCTGAAGTTGCTGCGCCAGTCACTCGGCGTTTTACCCTGTAACATTGCCGGGTAGCTGGCTTCTGCCCGTGCCACCATCTGCGCATCGGGTTTTACCCGTACCGACTGGTAGCCCAGCAGTTTGTTGTTGTCATAAATCGGCGTGACAAAAGCATCTACCCAGTAGTAACGGCCATCTTTACAGCGGTTTTTCACAATACCGCGCCAGGACTGGCCCTGTTTCAGCTTTTGCCATAAATCGGCAAAAGCGGCTGCCGGGGTATCGGGGTGGCGCACTATATTGTGGTTTTTGCCTACCAGTTCCTGTTCGGTATAACCGGCAACCTGGCAAAATGCCGGGTTAGCGTAGGTAATAACACCGCGCAGGTCAGTGGTGGAGACCAGTTCCTGGTCGGCGTTGAAAGTAACGGCTTCATTGATGAGGTGTTGGTTACGGCGGCTCATATGCTCTACTTATTCAGAGGTATTGTCAGATACTTATTTCGGCTAATTCTAATCTATTGCGGGTAATTTTGCAGCTGTTGCGGGCATGCTTTAACCTGTATAGCCCGGTAATTAACAGATTAACGGTTGTTCATGGCTAATTTGCAGGCTAAATTAGGCTTCGCTATTGAAGTTTGTGCCGCCGCCCCAATTTCTGCCGGACGGGCATACCGATTAAGGAATTAACTTGGGTTCACCTCTTCAACAACGGCTGGCTGAGCTGGCTGCAGCACAGCCGCAGGCCATTGTCGGTATTTTGCACGGCATTGAGCGGGAAACACTGCGTGTTAATGCCAATGGCACGCTGGCGCTGACGCCGCATAATAAGGCGCTGGGGTCGGCACTGACGCACCCCTGGATCACCACAGATTTTTCTGAATCCCTGCTTGAGTTTATTACGCCGGTAAGTGACAGCATTGACACTACGCTGGCACAACTGGCGGACATTCATCACTTTACGATTAACCATATTGCTGACGAGCAGTTCTGGCCGGGCAGTATGCCGTGTTTTATCGGCGACCAGCGGCAGATACCGTTTGCCCGATATGGCAGCTCCAATGTCGGACAAATGAAGACGCTGTACCGCAAAGGGCTGCATAATCGTTATGGCAGTATGATGCAGGCCATCAGCGGTGTGCATTTTAATTTTTCCCTGCCGGAGCGCTTCTGGCAGCAATACCAGCAACAACTGGGGCACAGCGGCCCGTTGCAGGAGTTTATTTCCGAACAGTATCTGGCGCTGATCCGTAATTACAAACGCTATGTCTGGCTGATTGTGTATTTATTTGGTGCTTCGCCCGCGATGGGGCAGTCTTTTCTGGAAGGCAGGCCAAGCCGCTACCCGTTTCAGGCACTGGGTAAGGGCAGCCTGTACCTGCCTTATGCCACGTCACTGCGTATGAGCGATTTAGGTTATACCAACAGTGCCCAGAGCAGCCTGAACGTGACATACAACAGTTTGGCGGAATACATTACCGGCTTGCACGCGGCAATCAGTATGCCGTCTGCTGAGTACCAGAATATTGGTATCAGGGTCGATGGTGAATACCAGCAGCTGAATGCCAATGTGCTGCAGATAGAAAACGAGTTTTATTCGACCATCAGGCCCAAGCGCACCACACAGTCCGGCGAGCGGCCAACCTGTGCCCTGGCCAAACGCGGTGTGGAATACATTGAAGTACGGGCGCTGGATGTAAACCCGTTCAGCCCGGTGGGTATTACGGCAGAGCAAATGTACTTTCTGGATGTGTTCTTGCTGTACTGTTTGCTGGAGCACAGCCCGCCGCTATCGGCGGCAGAGCAGGCGGTTACCGAGCAGAACCTGAAAAAAGTGGTGACAGACGGCCGACGCAGCACACTGGAGTTGCTGGATAATGGCCAGCCACGCCTGATGCAGGACTGGGCTGAACAATTATTTGCCGACCTGATGCCGGTGGCGCAGTATCTCGATAACGCTCATCAGCATACGAAATACAGTGCGGCAGTGAAGCAGTTTTACCTGTCGTTGCTGGACCCGGCCCAAACCTACTCTGGCCGGGTGCTGGCCCGGTTGCTGGCAACGCAGCAGGATAATGATGACATGATGCTGCAATTATCGGCACAGTACCGCCAACAACTGCAACAGCAGCCTTACCAGCATTATAGCGAGCAGCAGTTTATTGCCGCCGCCGCACTGTCGTTGCAACAGCAGCAGCAAATTGAACAGCAGGATACGATAAGTTTTGCGCACTATATCGAGCAGTATTTTGCTGAAGTTCCGGCTTGTGATAAAGCCTGAGCATAAAAAAACGGCTGCCAGTTGGCAGCCGTAAACGTATATCCAGGGAAAACAAAAAACTTGGTTGCATCCGTGCGAGTTGTTAGAATCAGGGTGATGAAAAAAGTTCAAATTTTGTGCAAACCCGTTCTGCTGCCCCTTGCCGCTGCGTTTGTGCTGGCTGGCTGTGCCACGCCGCCACCGCAGAATACGTCGGATATTTGTGACATTTTCTCTGAGCACCGCGACTGGTATACCGCCGCAGCGAAGATGCGCGACAAGTGGGCTGTGCCCATTCATGTGCCTATGAGCATCATGTATCAGGAAAGCAGTTTTAAG
>CAZEGA010000229.1:0-5585 GCA_964511675.1 uncultured Rheinheimera sp. | reverse complement strand
GGTAAAACCGGCATCTGTCATCGCTTCCTGCATGGCCAGATAGGCATAGGCAGCGGCATCGCCCATAAAACGCATGGCTTTGCGGTCAATCAGCTCAGACGGGTCCAGTTTAATGTTGCCCCACACCTGAGAGCGCAGCCCCATCTCGGCAAACTCTTCAGAGCGGGTAATGCCGGAACGGCCCGCCTGCAGTGACGCCAGCACCTCGCCTTTGTTGTTACCAATACTGGATACAATACCAATACCTGTGATTACCGCTCTTTTCATGCTTGCTCCCAAAATACCGGTCAGTTGCCGGCAGCGTTAAACTATACTGCGCGCTATTGTACGGACTTTATTACTTTAAGTGGTCCGCTTTCAGCGCACACTTGTACTCTGTTTTTAATTCTGCGGTAGCTTAAGGTAAACTACAAGCCGAATATTAAGCTGGACCTGCCGTTTATGTCACAACTTACCCATGCAAAAATACACTTTAATGAACAAGGCACCCCCGTTGCGTCCGATTTTGATGATGTCTACTTCTCTAACGATGGCGGCATGGCCGAAACCGAGTATGTCTTTCTGCAGCAAAATGGTTTACCCGGCCGCTGGCAAAGCCACAGCCAGCCAGCCTTTCATATTATTGAAACCGGCTTTGGCACCGGCGCAAACTTTCTGCTGAGCTGGCAGCGCTTTCGCCAGCATAAAAGCCTGTATCCGGCAGCACACTGTCAGCGGCTGTATTTCAGCAGCTTTGAAAAGTTTCCGCTTAGCCTGGCCGATTTAACCCGGGCACTGGCAGTGCATACCGAACTTAACGAACTATGCCAGTTGCTGCTGGCACAATACCCGCTTAATGTTGCCGGTTGTCACCGCTTAAGCTTTGATAATGGCAGCGTGCTACTGGATTTATGGTTTGGCGATGTCAATGCCCTGCTGCCCGAACTCAGCAGCCGCACAGATGCCGTGTATCTGGATGGTTTTGCCCCCAGCAAAAACCCCGATATGTGGCAGGACAGCCTGTTTTATGGCCTGGCGCGGCTTAGCCATGCTACAACCACCGTCTCCACTTTCACCGCTGCCGGTATCGTAAAACGCGGCCTGCAGCAGGCCGGTTTTACTGTACACAAAATTAAAGGCTTTGGCCGTAAGCGTGAGATGCTGACAGCCGGCTTTAATACCGGGCACAGCAGTACAGAGCCCAGCGATGCAAAGCACAGTGATAATGCCGGGCACTCTAATACAGAGCCCGGCAGTACCAGGCCCAGCGCGGCCCCGGCGATACCGGACCGGGTCACCATAGTAGGCGGAGGTATTGCCTCCTGGTGTAGCGCACTGGCGCTGGCACAACGCGGTATAGCCGTAACGCTGTTATGTGAAGATAACGCTGTGGCACAGCAGGCTTCGCAAAACCGTCAGGGTGCGGTATACCCTAATTTGCACGCCAACCTGACAGCCGACAGCCAGTTACACGCCCAGGCTTTTTTATATGCCCGGCGCTTTTATCAGCACTGGCAGCAGCAAGGGCTGAACTTTGCCATGGACTGGTGCGGCATGCTGCATCTGGCCACCAATCAGCAGCTCAGCCAGCGGCAACACAAGCTGACAGCAAAAGCGCTGTGGCCTGAGCAGTTAGTACAGGCCACCGACAGCACCACGGCCACTGCCATTGCCGGTGTCAGCCTGCAGCACAGCGGCATATATTTCCCGCTGGCCGGCTGGCTTAGCCCAAAACAGTTTTGCCAGCAGGCGCTGGCCTTTTTGCAGCAAAACAGCGCATTTCAGCTAAAGCTGCAATGTCAGGTAACAGCACTGAGCCCGGCAGACCACGGCTGGCAACTGAGCACCACTGCCGGCACACTGCAGGCCAGCCATGTCATCCTGGCCTGCGGCAGCACCCTTGCCAGCTTCAGTCAGAGCGGTTTTTTACCGCTGCATAAGATCCGCGGTCAGGTCAGTCATGTGCGGGCTGACGATATGGCGCCGCTGAAAACCGTACTGTGCCATAAAGGCTATATCACCCCGCAGTGGCAGGGGCTGCATTGTGTTGGCGCAACCTTTGACCGTACTGCAGCAGAAGCCTTTGTCAGCGAGGCTGATAATGCCGAAAACCTGGCACTGGTTAACCAGCAACTGGCAGATCCCGGCTGGTTTCGCACCGCACACACCGACAGTGCGGCTGCGGCGTTCCGTGCCACGCTGCCAGATCACCTGCCGGTACTGGGCGAGATACAAGACGGGCTTTACGTGCTGGGTGCTATGGGCGCGCGCGGTATTATGCTGTCACCTTTGCTCAGCGAGGTGCTGGTCTCTGAACTGTGCCATGAGCCGGTGCCGGTAAGCCAGTCGTTGCGGGCACGCCTTAGCAGCAGGCGCTTTGGCCGGCAGAGTGTGCCAGAGCACAGCGGCACAACAGCATAATATTAAGCAGAAGCGAAAAAAATTTGTTAAGGTAAACTGTAAAAACGAATTAAGTAAGGAAACATCATGCGGTTAGTAATTTTACTCAGCCTGATATTAAGTAGCGTCAGTTTCAGCAGCCTGGCCAACGATTTTTTTCAGATCCCTGTAGCAGCAGATGCGCGTGAACTTGCCCGGCTCGACAACAAAATGCCTGCCGTGCTGAGCTATTTCAGCCAACAGACCACAAGCAGCCTGCGGGACTTTTATATCCAGCAGCTGGGGCAGCCGGTCAATGAGCAAACCCTGTATGGCCGCCAGCAGTTGTATTTCAGTGTCAGTGGCCGGCAGGTAAGGATTTTAATCTCCAGCCGCAATGACTGGAGCCAGGTGGATATTATGGTACAACACTAAAGCGTCTTGTCACGGTTTCGCCATCTGCAATACCACGCGGCGGTTTTTGCGCCGCTCCAGTGCGCTGTCATTGGGTGCCACATGGCGCCGCTCACCAAAGCCCTCTACCTGTACCCGGTCTGCTGCCAGACCGGCAGCAACGAAGAATTGCTTTACTTTTTCAGCCCGCCGGACTGACAGCTGCTCGTTCATCCAGCGCCCGCCGTAGCTGTCGGTGTAGCCCTGAATTTCAACATACTCAATATCCTGATCATGCTGCAGGTACTGTGCAATCTGCGCCAGCCGCCGCTGTGACTCGCGGGTCAGTTTATCGCCACCGGTTTCGTAACTGAGTACCGTAAAGGCAATATCATCAAAGCTGTAGGGCAATAAACCGGCAATACAATGATTAAACTGGTTGTAGGGTTGTGGAAACTGTACCGGGTTAAGCTGCGCCACCACTTTGTCATACGGGCTGTACCAGTCGCTGAAATAAAACGCCGGGCTAAAACCATGCTCCAGCTCGCTGAGCAATGTCCAGGCCGTTTCCTTTGGCAGCTCACCGTTAAACTGCTTCAGCAGTTGCATGGCGGCCAGTGTTTTAGCCGGTACGCCCGGCCGCCAGAGCGGGGGCACAGACAGCACTTCTGCCAGCGCATAATGATCCGGCTGGCGCAGCATGCTGAGGGTAAAATCCAGATTCAGCGCTTTATTTGCCACACTGCGGAACACCGCCTGGCCAAACGCCGGAATATCATGCTCCAGCTGGCATTCCAGCGGGGTATTTTTACTTAACTGCCAGCCGGATTGCTCAATAGTGGCAGAATATTGACGCAGCTGTGGCTGCGCCAGCACGCTGAAACAGCCCAGCAGGCTTAACAAAACAGTACAGGCTCGCATTTTTTTGCTTTCCACGTCAGAGTAATACCCGGTTTATTCATTGCACTGCCACAAGCCAAGCAAACATCGTGCCGCAAGGCAGGTGTTGCTGACAAGACGCTGAGCGAATTCTTTGGCATAATAGCCGCTGATTTTTCAGATGGCGATGTTATGACACAACCAAAATCCCTGCTTGCCCGGCGTTTTCGTGGTTACTACCCAGTAGTTATCGACGTGGAGACGGCAGGCTTTAATGCGAAAACCGATGCCTTGCTCGAAATTGCCGCCACTCTGCTGGATATGGATGACAACGGCAACTTAGTGCCGCTGCAAACCCTGCATTTTCATGTCGAACCGTTTGACGGTGCCAACCTGGACGCCAGTTCACTGGCGTTTAACGGCATAGATCCGTTTAACCCGTTGCGTGGTGCCGTCAGCGAGCGGGAAGCCATTACCGAGATATGCAAAGCCGTACGCAAAGCGCAAAAAGATGCCGGTTGTCAGCGCAGTGTAATAGTGGCGCACAATGCCGCCTTTGATCAGGGCTTTTTTAATGCCGCCATAGCGCGGCTGAATTTTAAACGCTCACCGTTCCATGCTTTTGTGTCGTTCGACACCACCACCCTGTCAGCACTGGCAGTGGGCCAGACCGTGCTGGCCAAAGCCTGCCAGGCGGCCGGTATTGAGTTTAATAACCAGGAAGCACACAGTGCCCTGTATGATACCGAGCGCACGGCAGAGCTGTTTTGCTATATCGTCAACAGCTGGAAACAACTGGGCGGCTGGCCGTCGGCACACAGTTTTGCCGATGACACAACCGAAGATACTGCAGCATCAGCCTAATACAAAGACGCCGGCAGAAAAAGCACTAAGGCCGCAAACAGCGGCCTTAGTTTTTACCACAGAGTTTAACCGGCTGGCGTATCGGCTTGATGTTTTGCTGCCGTTTCTTTAATCAGTGGCTGTAATTCGCCGCGCTGAAACATCTCCAGAATAATGTCACAACCACCAATCAGTTCGCCTTCAACCCACAGTTGCGGAAACGTTGGCCAGTTGGCGTATTTGGGTAATTCGGCCCGTATATCCGGGTTTTGCAGAATATCGACATAAGCAAACTGCTCACCACAGGCAATCAGCGCCTGCGAGGCCTGAGCCGAAAAGCCGCAGCTGGGAAACTTCGGCGAGCCTTTCATAAATAACAATATTGGGTTTTGCGCAATTTGCTGCTTAATTTTATCTAACGTTTCCATTACTACCTCTAACCGGTGCTGTTTTAATCTGGCCGATATTTTACGCTGTTCTGCCGCCGCTGGCACTTGAGATTTATGAAAAAATCCCCACCTCTGGCTGTATTACAATATCAACGCCGCTGCACGCCCAAACGGACAGTTCAGCGCACAATCAGGACTGTAAAACTTGAGTATTTTAGTCAGGTTTTGTAGTCTACGCCATGCAGACAACATAGCAGATATTGTCCCCAAAGATTTTGCAGACAACATAAACAACGCCAACGGAGAACGACAATGGCCTTTGAATTACCCGCATTACCTTATGCCAAAGATGCATTAGCGCCGCACATTTCAGCAGAAACGCTGGAGTACCACTACGGCAAACACCACAATACCTATGTTGTAAAGTTAAATGCCCTGATTGAAGGCACCGCCTTTGCCGGTAAAGCCCTGGAAGACATCGTGCGTACCTCAGAGGGTGGCATTTTTAACAACGCGGCCCAGGTATGGAACCATACGTTCTACTGGCACTGCTTGTCACCAAACGGCGGTGGCCAGCCAACAGGTGCCCTGGCTGATGCCATTAACGCCAAATGGGGTTCATTTGATGCATTCAAGGCCGCTTTTAACGACAAAGCCGTGAATAACTTCGGTTCCAGCTGGACCTGGTTAGTGAAAAAAGCGGATGGCAGCCTGGATATCGTC
>CAZEGA010000228.1:5323-5594 GCA_964511675.1 uncultured Rheinheimera sp. | reverse complement strand
CGAATTTATGATTCAGTACGGTGCCGGTATTAACAAGCTGGGCGAGCTGATTGATTTAGGCGTAGCCCAGGGCCTGGTCGATAAAGCCGGTGCCTGGTATGCCTATCAGGGCAATAAAATTGGCCAGGGTAAGGCCAATGCGATGAAGTTTTTGCAGGATAATCAGGCCATTGCCGATGAAATTGAAAAAGAGCTGCGCAGCCGTTTGTTATTAAAGCCGGGTGAAAAACCAATAGAAGAAAGCGTACCAGCGGTGTTTGAAGCCGATCTC
>CAZEGA010000228.1:3673-5313 GCA_964511675.1 uncultured Rheinheimera sp. | reverse complement strand
CAAAAAAAGCCAGCATATGCTGGCTTTTTTTGTAATAAATTTCCGCTTGCTCTGTTGTCAGGGCAGCGATAAGCTGTGATTCTGCGATTAAGAGCAGGTTTCTCAAAAGTGGATACAATGTATACGCTGCCGGTAACATAATAATGATAACAATATCCAGGCTGAGTCTGTTCACCGTCATACTGGTTTTGCTGGCCTGTAAAGCCGATATCAGCGTGCAGGATGAACCCGTAGATCCTGTGGTACAGGAAATTGCCCTCGCCTTTGTCGAGCGGCCACTGCTTGTTGATGATGTCGCATTTCAAACCCGTCTGCAGAACCCTTCAGCCTTTAACCCAGGTGCCCGCCTGATCCTGAAACAAAATGCTTTTGCCCAGTCGGCGGAAACTGTACTGACGGCGGCTTTGTTTGCCGAGGGTGAATTGTACGATGTGAAGGATTTAACGGTATCTGCCGATGGTTTAACCCTGCTGTTTGCCCTGCGCGCGCCAGCGCTGGCCAATACGCCCGTTGAACTGCAACCGAAATGGGATCTGTGGCGCTATGACGTCAGCAGTCAAACCCTGAGCCCGCTGATCAGCGATCCGCAGCAGGCGCAGCGCGGTCATGATATCAGCCCGGCGTTTTTACCGGATGGCCGCATAGTATTCAGCTCGACCCGCCAGACCACCTCACGGCAAATTCTGCTGGACGAATTTAAACCACAATATACGGCCCTGGATGAAGATTTAGCCGTAGCCACCTTTAATCTGCATGTGATGCATGCCGATGGCAGTAATATTGAACAGCTTAGCTTTAATTTAAGCCACGACCTGTACCCCGTAGTGCTGGATGACGGCTATATCCTGTACAGCCGCTGGGATAATCATGGCAACCGTTCGATGTTTAACTGGTACCGCATGCGCCCGGACGGCAGTGAAAACCAGCTGGTGTATGGCTGGCATTCCCATAACAGCGGGGCAGGGCAAAGCCGGGTGGAATTTGGTAAAGCGGTGGTGCTGCAAGATGGTAGTGTCACTCTGGCGCTGGCCAGCACCGCTGCCGCCTATTACAACAGCTGGCCCCAGAAAGTGGCGCTGGACATTGCCAGCGACAATGAACAAGCCCTGTATGGCGAAGTGCTGAACCTGCCGGCGCAGACGCCGTTATTCCCGTGGGCATTTGACAACACAGCGCGCGCAGAGCGGGCTGGCGCCATCAACAGTTATGCGGCACTAAAAGACAACAGCGGCCGTTACCTGGTCAGCTGGTCACCCTGCCGGGTGATACAAAACAGTACGGTATACAGCTGTGCCCAGGTGGAGCCGTCGCAAGAGCTGGAGCTGGCAGCGCCCTTGTATGGCTTGTGGCTGTTTGATACGCAAAAGCAGACGCAGGTACCGGTGCGGCCCGGGCAGGAGGGCTTGCTGATCACTGAGCCGGCAGTGCTGCAGGCATATACTGCGCCCGCTTTTTTACCGCCAAACCCGCAGCTGGATACCGAACTGGCGGCGCAAAATGCCGGTATTCTCGATATCCGCAGTGTGTACGATTTCGCCGGGGTTGCCGGTGTCAATCTGGCACGGCTTGCCGACCCACTGCAAAGCAGCGCCGCGCAGCGTCCGGTACGTTTTTTACGGCTGGTACGCGGTGTGCCGCAG
>CAZEGA010000228.1:0-3663 GCA_964511675.1 uncultured Rheinheimera sp. | reverse complement strand
CGGCAGAGGTCCAGGTCGTGCCGGATTTTGCCTTTGGCGTCAGCCGGTTGCAGTTAATGCGGGATATTCTTGGCACGGTGGCGGTTGAACCGGATGGCTCGGTGCGGGTAAAAGTACCGGCCAATGTACCGTTTAACCTGGCGCTGTTAAATGCACAGGGCCAGGCGATATCGCCGCTGCACCAGCAATGGATCAGCGTGCGCCCCGGTGAAACCCTCAGTTGTAATGGTTGCCACAGCGCCCAGAGTACAGCGCCGCATGGCCGGCGCAGTGGCGAGGCGCCTTCGGCTAACCCGGGTCTGGCTGCGGACGGTAATTTTGCCAACACTCAGCCGGCGTTAACGGCACTGGCAGGCGAAACCATGGCGCAGACCGCTGCGCGGCTCCGTGGAGAGGCGCAACTGGATGAAGCACTGCGTTACCTTGATATCTGGACCGATCCGGCGCTGCGCGCGCCTGATCCGGCACAAAACAGCAGCCTGCTGGATTTGGCCACAACACTGCCAGCCGGTGCCGAATGCTATGCGCAGTGGCTGGCCAACTGCCGCTTACGGATTGATTATCCGACACATATTCAGCCCTTGTGGACGCTGGACCGGCGTCAGTTTGACCCGGACAGCAATGAGCTGATAGCCGATCACAGCTGTGTCAGTTGCCACAGCCGCACCGATGCTGCCGGTGATACCCGGGTGCCGCTGGCACAGCTGGAACTGGATGCCGAGCCGTCTGATCTGCAGGCACGGCATATGCGCAGCTACCGGGAATTGTTAAGTGCCGACAACGAGCAGGAGCTGGTGGGTGGCGTGTTGATTGATCGTCTGGTGCAGGCCACCGATGCTAATGGTAACCTGCTGTTTGTCACTGACGAGAATGGCGAACTGGTGCTGGATGATGCGGGCAACCCGATCCCTGTCATGGTTACTGTTACGGTGACACCGGTGCTGCGCGCCGGTAATGCTGCTGGCAGCAGTGGCTTTTTCAGCCGGTTTGCCGGCGGTGGTGGCTCACATGAGCAGTACCTGACAGATGCAGAGCTTAAGCTTATAGCTGCCTGGCTGGATATTGGCGCGCAGTATTACAACTCACCTTTTGCGCTGCCGGAGCAATAAATGCACGGAATAATGCGAACCGTAATGCCAGGCACAAGACAACGATCGTTGCAAAGCGTGCTGCTGTTGCTGCTCAGCCTGTGCTGCAGGCCGTTATGGGCCGGCCCGGTTGCCGTTACCGTAAACAGCGGTTTTGTCAACCTGCACTCCGGGGCCGGTAAGGGCTACCCCATAGTGCAGGTAGCCTTAAAAGGCGAATCGCTGCTGCTGCTCAAGCGGCGCACTGACTGGGTGCAGGTGGAGTTTAAACAGCAGCAATACTGGCTGGCACGGGCTGATCTGAGCCAACTTATTACCAGCGAACAACAGCTGTTTGACGTCAGCGATGAGCGCCTTGACGCATATCAGAACCGGCTGCTGGAAGCCGGCCTGCTGTTTGGTGATTTTAACGGCAGCAGTTTGTACCAGCTGGTGCTGGGGTATCAGTTCAGCCCCTACCTGCAGACGGAGCTGGCCATCGGCCAGGCCAATGGCCAGCAGGCGGATAACCTCGCGGCAGAGCTGAGCCTGTATATCAGCCCGCTGCCGCAGTGGCGGCTGTCACCTTATTTTGGTCTGGGTGGCGGCGTGCTACGCACCACACCCCGCACTGTGCTGGTACAGACGCCCGATCGCCATAATACGCTGGCCAGTGCCGAGCTGGGGTTGCGTTATTATATCAGCCGTAATTTTATTGCCCGTGCCGGTTACCGGCGCAGTGTTATTGTGACCGATCGTAACGACAACGAAGAGATAGACACATGGAAGCTTGGATTCAGCGTATTTTTCTGACCCTGGCGCTGTTGCCGCTGACTCTGGCGGCGCAGTCAGCCAACGAGCCCTATATCACGCCGGATATCGGGCGTAAGGTGGTCAGTGAAGACATCCTGGACAGTGAAAACTGGCTGCTGGGCGTGCGGGGCGGAGTGCTGGGCATTGAAGACTTTGGCAGCAGCGGCCTGACAGCAGTGCAACTGAGTTATCAGATCAATGAACGCTTCTACCTCAGTGCCGAGTACGCGATGGCAAAGGCGGGCCTCACCTCTTTTGAAGAGTTAAGTGGTGCCGCGCCGCTGCTGACTGACAGTGAGCGGCAGTGGCGTTATTACGGTGCCCATATGGGTTATGTGCTGTTACCGGGAGAAGTGTTTTTTGGCCGCAATTATGCCATGAACAGCGGCTTGTCGCTGTTTGCCGGTGGCGGTAACGTCGATTTTGCCGGTGACAAGGTGTTTGCGCTGCATTTTGGCAGCCAGTTCCGGCTGTACGCCACTGACTGGCTGGTGCTGGAGCTGACATTCAGCGATTACGTATTTGAAACCACCATACTGGCGCGTAATAAAACCACCCACAACCTGGGGTTAGCCCTGGGTGTGGCAGTGTATTTTTAACAGGAGATAGGATGAAGCAGTGGATTTTCAGCCTGCTGCTACTGCTGGGTAGCCACCAGCTGTGGGCAACGGCACCGGATTTTACCCTTAAAGCGCTTGATGGCAGTAATTTGCGTCTGGCCGAGCAGAAAGGCGACATTATGCTGATTAACTTCTGGGCCAGCTGGTGCGGGCCCTGTATTCAGGAAATGCCGGCGCTGGATAAACTGGCACAGAAGTACCGGCCGCTGGGGGTGCAGGTGTGGGGCGTAAACGTGGAAAACGACAGCACAGCGGCAAAAGCCTATCTGCACAAGGTGCAGGTGGGCTTCCCCATTTTGTTTGATCTGGACAACAGTGTCTCCAAAGCCTATCAGGTCGATGCTATGCCCACTACCGTTATTCTGGATAAAGACGGTAAGGTGCGTGCGGTGCACCGTGGTTATCAGCCCGGTTTCGAGAAAAAATATGAAAACGATATCAAGCAACTGCTACGTGAATAAGCAACGCTGTGGCAGCGCCCTGTTGCTGGTGCTGGCCCTGAGCGTAGCGGGCTGCGCCAGTATTGAACCCTGGGTCAAACCCTATGAGCGCGATAAACTGGCCGACCCGATAATGGCGTTTGGCCGCCATCCGGTAGCGCTGCAGCATGTGGCGCATGTGCAGGATTCGCGCGAGGCAGCCAAAGGCGCCAATGGCAGCGGAGGCGGTGGCTGTGGCTGCAATTAAGCTGTTAGGGCTGCTGGCTCTTAGCATCACGCTGGCACAGGCGGCAGTTCTGCCGGAAGACCGGGCTGATCTGATGTACCACAGTTATCAGGGCGGCGGGGTGTCGATCGACGGCCCGGCGGTGATGCTGCGTAAAAAAGCCGGTCAGTCGCTATCCGTGTCGGCTTACTACTATGTCGATACTGTATCGGGGGCCTCTATCGACGTACAGGCGACCGCATCGGCCTATACCGAACAGCGTAAAGAAAAACGGCTGGGGGTGGATTATCTGGCCGGCAACAGTATTCTCAGCCTGAACTATGCGCAAAGCGATGAAAACGACTACAACGCCAAATCGATGTCTTTTGCTATAGCGCATGACACTTTCGGCGGTATGACCACGCTGAGTCTGGAAGTCGGTCTGGGCGATGATACTGTCGGCCGCAACGGCGATGCCGGTTTCAGTGAAAATGTAAAGCGCCACAACTATAAGCTGG
>CAZEGA010000227.1:925-5596 GCA_964511675.1 uncultured Rheinheimera sp. | reverse complement strand
AAAGTCACGGTGTAGGTATTGATTGTGTATTGCGCCGTGATGGTGAGATTGGCCGTGACATTATCGAAGCTACCGCTCCAACCACTGAAGGTTTTTCCTGCCGGAGCAGTCAACGCTGGAGCTGTCGCTGTCTCACCGTAATTAACGGTTTGCACCAGGGCACCACCACCGGTACGGTTACCGCCATCCAGATCAAAGGTCACGGTGTAGGTATTGATTGTGTATTGCGCTGTTACTGTCAGGTCGGCTGTCACATTGTTAAACGCCAGATCCCATCCGGTAAAACTGTAACCAGTACGGCTTGGGTCCGCCGGTGCTGTCGCGGCGCCACCGGAAGCAACTAGCTGCGAACTTAGCACTGTGTTATCCCAGTCAAAAAAGGTGACGATAAAACCATTCGTTTTTTCTACAGTAACCGTAACCATAACAACAGCGCTGGTGTTCTCACCATCCGAAACCTGAATACTGATCTGTCTCGTGGAAGAATCGCCCGCCCCCAGAGAAGGATCTGCTCCGGCCTGATAACTTAAACTTCTGAGTACCGCCTGATAATCAGCCAGAGAAGCCACACCACTCAGCGTTAGCACACCTGTAGCGGTGTCATAAGCCGCAGTAATACCTGCCGTCGCCTGTACTGCAAGTGCGTCAGTATTAATGAAACCGCTATTGATAGTGATGGTTGCAGAAACAAGGTCAGGACTGTCAGAGTCAAACACCTCAAGCTGCGGATCCAGGGTGACAGCCGGGCCTGATACAACTGCTGTTGCAGTATTTACAGATAATTTAATGGCAGGAGTAGGCAAAGAAAATACTACTAAACTGTTTGCTGCTTGTCCGGCCACATACAAATGACGATTCAAGGGATCCGTTGCCATACCGGATGGACCATCCAAGCCTGCCACACCATTGACGGCATTAGTGACCACACTGTCAAGCGTTAACAGCCCTGTTGCAGCATCGCGGGAAAAAGCTGTAACCGAGTCAGAGGTGATGGCACTGACCAATACATATCTACCATCCGGGCTGATAGCCAAACTACGCGCGCCCACCAAATTGGCAATACCATCAACTCCATTGGTCACTTTGTCGATGTAAGTTAATTCCCCCGAGCTTTCATCAACACCGAATATAGCAACGGATGACTCCCCCTGACCTGTGACATAAAGATGCTTACCGTCGGGAGAGATTTTCACCGATGAAGCCCCCTGTAAGCCATCGACACCCTCCACGTCATCTGAATAAACAACAAGCTGTGTCAGTGCGCCTGTCGTTGCATCACGGCTAAAGAGGGTGAGTGCATTGTCGACGGTCGAGGTTACATAGACAAACTGCCCATCGGCAGTTGATGCAATATTTTTTATCGGACTGGTTATGGGGCCAAAATACTGACCCAAAAGATATCCGTTGGAGTTGTCAGAATAATCGGCAACCAGTGTAATGGCCCCCGTTTCCGTATCGCGGCCAAATACCACTAAACCACTGGGATTACCGCCAACCCCGTATACCGTTTTACTGTCCGGGCTGACACTGACAGACACAAAACCTGACGTTGGTGTGCCGGATAGCGAATTGACCGGGGTCAATGCGCCTGTGGTCAGATCCCGTGCGTAGGCGTATGTCTGTCCGCCAGGTGATGCAACATACACGCTCTTGTTATCTGAACTGACATCGACACTAAACGCATTGACTATCCCGGTTACCGTACTGCTGTAGGTCACCTGCCCCGTTTCCAGGTTGCGCTCAAATACACTGACGGCGCTTGAACTGTAAGACGCAGTGTAAACAAACTTGCCATCAGGGCTTACCGCCACATCACTGATGCCCGAGAGCCCTGCCACCCCATTGATTCCGTTTTGCTGGGTTTCGATATAGGTGATAGCATCCGCAAAGAGTGAATAGCTACATAAACTGGCAATTAAAAAGCAGCAGTGCAAAATTCTGGCAAACCATTTTGAACCAAAGGGTTTCATATAAACTCCAGCGAAACTTTATGTACTGGTGCAGAGATAACGCAGGATTGAAGATAAGTAAACTGAATTAAGGCTGAATCAGTAAAAATGATAGACAGATCAAATTTAACGCTGATATTTACTGCACTGCTAAGTCAAATTTAAGCTGCTCTTGCCGTCATCTGTATTGGCATAGCAATGGTATGACAAAGAGTTGAAGTTTTATTGACAATATCCTCCGGTTGCAAACTAATACAACCTGATAAAGAATGGACTTAATACCGACAACAGCAGAATACAGATGAAACGACGGCAGTTTTTGCTTGGTGGCCTGGCATTGGCTGCAACGGCGAGTCTGGCTATTCCGGGCTGGCATTATTTTTCCAGTGACTCTGCGGATAACCGGCAGCAAGTGTTATCTGTATTATTTCCTGCACTTCTCTATAGTGCCCTGCCGGCAGAACCTGTTTTGGCGCAGGCTGAAATTAAGCGTAGTTGTGAGGCTGTAACAGAGTTTATTTGCTATTTGCCATTGCGACAGCAGCAAGAGCTGACGCAGTTATTCGATATATTGGCTAATCGATTAGGCCAACTGGCATTAACCGGCCATATTACCGCGTTGCCTGAACTGACTATTGGCCAACGGCTGGAGTTGCTGAATCGCTGGCGCGACAGTTATCTGGCAGTATTACAGCAGGCGTACCATGGTCTGCGTGAGCTGTTATATGGTGCTTATTATGGCCAGCCGGAGCACTGGCAGCCGCTGGCTTATACCGCACCGCGGTTTCGCTGATACGGTAAATGCTAATACGTAGCCTGCCGGCTTTTGGCCAGACCGTAAACCGGCGTATGGCTCAGGTACAAGGCAATCCACACTTCGCCGCCTTCGACAGCACGTCCCTGTGCTGTCTCAGCCTGCGCGGCATCCCTGCCGCTGCTACGTGCGGACACCTTGTACCGTCGCTGCGATACAGGTGGCAGATCGAGAATAACTAACGAGAATAAGAAATGACAGCTAACCATCTTGATGCCAGCCAGTTTCAAAGCGATCAGCAGTTTGACACCGATATTGTGATTATCGGCTCTGGTGCCGGTGGTGGTATTGCCGCCGAACAGCTGGCTCAGGCTGGTGTCAGAGTGTTGTTGCTGGAAGAGGGCGCTTATTACACCAGTGACGACTTTGTGATGGAAGAACGCTGGGCTTACCCGAATTTGTATCAGGAAGGGGCAGCGCGTAAAACCAAAGATCAAAGCATCGGCATTCTGCAAGGCCGTACTGTCGGCGGTTCCACCACCGTCAACTGGACCACGTCAATTCGTACCCCACAGCCAACGCTGGATTACTGGCATAGCGAGTTTGGCCTGAACTTTAGCGGCGATAACGACTTAACACCCTATTTTGCAAAAGCCGAGCAGCGGTTGAATATCAGCCGCTGGCCTGTACCGCCCAATGCCAATAATGCTAAGTTGCAGCAAGGCTGCGAAAAGCTGGGCTGGCAATTTACCGTTATCGACCGTAACGTCAATGGTTGTGCCAATCTGGGTTATTGCGGTATGGGTTGCCCGGTTAATGCCAAGCAGTCGATGCTGGTCAGTACGATTCCGGCCGCGATGGCACTGGGCGCGACACTGATGTCGCGCATTTCGGTGCGTAAACTGCTCTGGCAAGGTGATAGTGTTACCGGGATAGAGGCCGTAGCGGTTGATCAGCATTTTCAGCCGCGTACTGATATCACCGTCCGCATTACGGCAAAGCACTATATTGTTGCTGCTGGCGCCATAGGCTCACCGGCTATTTTACTGCGCTCAGCAGTACCTGATCCATCTGGTCGCTTAGGACGACATACTTACCTGCACCCAACGGTTATCTCCGGTGCGCTGTTTGCAGAACCAATCTATGGCCATGCCGGTGCACCACAGAGTATCTATTCGGATCAGTTTGTCTGGCCTGATGCTGATGCAGCAGGCTTTAAGCTGGAAGTGCCGCCGGTACATCCGGTCTTAATGGCGACCAAGCTGATTGGCAGTGCCGAACCACATGCACGGCTGATGCAGCAGTTTAATCAGTTGCAGGTGACTATTGCCTTGCTGCGGGATGGCTTTCACCCACAAAGTCAGGGCGGGCAGGTACTGCTGGACAGCACTGAGCAGCCGGTGCTGGATTACCCGCTGACCGATTACTTGTGGCACGGCATACGCCGGGCTTTGCTGGCGATGGCCGAACTGCAATTTGCAGCTGGCGCGAAACAGGTGTTACCAATCCACCATGATGCCAGGCTGTGCCAGAGCTGGGCTGATGCTCAGGCGGTTATTGCCGGGTTGCCAATGCAGAAATACCGCCAGACCATAGCCTCTGCCCATGTGATGGGTGGTTGCAATATGAGTAGCAATCCGGCCACAGGGGTAGTGAATATGGACGGCCGCCATCATCAGTTGCAGAACCTGTCGGTATTCGACGGCTCCATCCTGCCGACCAGCTTAGGCGCCAACCCGCAACTGACGATTTATGCTCTGGTCTGGCGTCACTGTGCACACTTGATTACTGCACTGAAGCGCTGATTAGGCCAGCATTGCCAGAGCTACGGCTTCTGCCACTTTAATACCATCAATACCGGCCGATAAAATACCGCCGGCATAACCGGCACCTTCACCAGCCGGATATAAGCCTTTGATATTAATGCTCTGGCAATCGGCACCGATTTGCATTAAACGCGGTGCCGAT
>CAZEGA010000227.1:0-915 GCA_964511675.1 uncultured Rheinheimera sp. | reverse complement strand
ACGAGGTACGGGTTTCGACCCCGGTCAGTAAGCCATCGGCTTTGGCAAAACCCTTAATCTGTTTATCAAAAGCCGGAATAGCTTCACGGATGGCGCTAATAGCAAAGTCGGGTAACACTGTGGATAAATCTGTCAGTGTAACACCCGGCGTATAAGACGGTTTTACTTCGCCCAGCTCGGCTGACGCTGTGCCACTGAGGAAATCGCCAATCAGCTGCGCCGGTGCATGATAGTTTTCGCCGCCCAGTTTAAACGCCTGCTCCTCCAGTTTACGCTGCAGGGCAATACCGGCCAGCGGATGGCCCGGATAATCACGTTCAGGATCGATACCGACAACGATAGCGCTGTTGGCATTACGTTCATGGCGTGAATACTGACTCATACCATTGGTTACCACACGGCCTTGTTCCGACGCCGCAGCCACCACAGTACCGCCGGGACACATACAGAAGCTGTACACGCTGCGGCCATTGCTGCAGTGATGCACCAGTTTGTAATCGGCAGCACCTAAAATCGGATTTCCGGCGTTCGGGCCAAAGCGGCACTCGTCGATCATCGATTGTTCATGCTCAATACGAAAACCAATGGAAAACGGCTTAGCTTCAATATAAACGCCTTTGTCATACAGCATCTGAAAGGTATCGCGTGCACTATGGCCCACCGCCAGCACCACATGGCGGCTGTGCAACTGCTCACCGGTTGACAGCGTTAAGCCGGTTAACTGGCCATTTTCGATATGCAAATCGTCAACCCGGCTGCTAAAGCGGATTTCACCGCCCAGTTCAATAATGCGGGCGCGCATTTTCTCCACCATGGCCACCAGTTTAAAGGTGCCGATATGCGGCTTGCTGACATACATAATTTCGTCCGGTGCACCGGCAGCAACAAATTCGCTCATTACTTTGCGGCCATAGT
>CAZEGA010000226.1:3016-5667 GCA_964511675.1 uncultured Rheinheimera sp. | reverse complement strand
TCACCTGTGCCGCCGCTCATGACAAAAGACAGATTAGTGGCACCGGCCGGTACTGCCAGCGTATAGCGCAGCTCTTCGCCGCCCGCGCCACTGAGGCCGGATACCGTTTCACCATTTACCAGCTCAGTGCCGGTTGGCGGTGGTGGCTCGCTATCGTTGCTATCGCCGTCACAGCCAAACTCTGCCAGATAATCCACTGCCGCCCTGGCTTGTACCAGACCGTAACCATAAGACGTATCACGCCCTGCTGCACCCAGATCTTCCGCCGTGGCGGCCAGTGCGCTACGGATTTGCCCATTAGTACAGAGCGGGAAATGGCTCCATACCAGCGCCGCTACGCCGGCAACGTGCGGTGACGCCATCGAGGTGCCGCTCATCAGGCCGTAGTTTGCCGGGCCGGAGAACAGGCTGGCGTTGTTACCCAGTTCTGCCATTAACAGCAGGCCGTCTTGCTGGGAAACACTGACGGCGGCAATAGTGGTGGTAGGGGCATCGCCCAGAGTGCCGCTGAAATTGCCCGGTGCATTATTGTAGATAACCGCGCCGATCCCGCCGCCGGCCTGACAGGATTCCACTTTCTGCGCAAAAGACACTTCGCCGCGTTCAATAAGACAGATTTTATCGCTGACATCAGTACAGGTTGCTACGCCCAGGCCACAATTGGCCAGTTCGGCGCTCAGGTTTGCGGTGCCGGAGTTTTCTACCGGGTTAGCGCTGTAAACGGTACTGCCTACTGCCAGGCCGGCATCCAGTGCTGTACCGGCAGGGTAGGTGCTGCGCACATCTACACCCGGGCCGGCCAGTTCTACCTGGGCATTACGCTGGGAGAAGGCAGCATGGGCTTTGTTGCTGTCTACAGCTGCCACCGACACCACAGAATCGTAGGATGCCGGGTAAGACAGTGCGGTGTTGCCATCATTACCGGCCGCTGCAATCAGTAACACACCGGCATTATAAGCGGCCTGCATGGCATTGCGTTCAGTGACGTTAGAGCCGGCACCACCCAGGCTCATATTGATTATCGTAGCACCATTTTGCACACAGGTGTCTACTGCATGTGCCAGCGTAGAGGAATAGCCCCAGCCGCCGGCGTTAAACACTTTGACAATATGCAGCTTAACATTGCCGCTGGGCAGTACACCGACAATGCCAACATCGTTGTTCAGCGCGGCAATAGTACCGGCGACATGGGTACCGTGCGGACCACCGGCATTAAACCAGTTACCGGTACCAATATCGTTAGTACCGCTGATATTGGCATCGTTAAAATCTTCGTGCGGTAAGTCCAGGCCGGAGTCGATCACACAGACGGTCTGGTTGGAGGCAAACTGATCGCTGACCTGATCAGCCTGCACCAGGCTGTAGCCATAAGGGGCCTGCTGCATCAGCGGAAAACGCGGCAAATCGCGCTCGATATATTCCACATTAGGATCGGCCTGCAGAGCTTTTAGCGTGGCCGGGCTCAATTCTGCCGCAATCGCATTACGCTTTGCCAGTACATGGTGAATACGTGCGCCCTGGCGGCTTAAGCGCTCGCTATTGCTGGTTAAGGCGGCCAGGGTGGTTTCTTTAGTGGCTTTGCTGCGGTTTAGCAGTTGCTCTTTACTTAAGTGCGTTTCTTTGTATTTAACAATATAGCGCTGGCTACTGGCTTGTTCCGCTGTCTGACGCACAGCGTCAGCCGGTGCGGCCATGGCAGCCGAGACAGCGCTGGCCAGTATGCTGACACCAGCCAGCAGCAAAGTGTTATGAGTTCGGGACATGTTCACCCTCCAGGTGATTGTTATAGTTTTGACTGTTACTCCCGCCGGACACGGACTGCCTGGCTCGCCAGCGCGGGATGGTTAACTGAAATGTATACAGCTGCACAGGAACACCGCTGTTGGATGCGCAGTGTTGACCTGGCAAGTACAGTTCGCTGATCACGCTATAACAAAAGATAACAATATTCAAACCTATATTAATTATGTGTTTGATATGGGTAATTTTATGGTGGTGGCCGGCTCAGGCTGCAACCGTGCCCAGGCTTGCACTGTGCGATGAACGGGCGTAAAGTTTGAACAGTTTTGTTGAATGCTATCTATATTTTTAATCGGAATTAATAATGAAGCGTTTGCCCAGTATTAAACAGTTACAGTACCTGCTGGCGCTGCACGAGCATCAGCATTTTGGTCGTGCGGCAGAAGCCTGCTATATCGGCCAGTCAACCCTCAGTGCTGCCATTGCCAATTTAGAAGAAACCATGCATGCGCAACTGCTGGAGCGTGACCATAAAACCTTTATTTTTACCCCGCTGGGTGAAGATGTGGTGCGCCAGGCGCGTTACATTATTGAACAATGCGAAGAGCTGACCGAGTTTGCCAAATGCCAGGGCAAGCCGATGGCCGGGCCGTTCCGGCTGGGCTGTATCCCTACCATAGCGCCCTTTGTGCTGAGTGAAGTTATGGCATTGTGCCGTGAGCGTTACCCGGATCTGCAGTTACTGCTACGTGAAGACACTTCTGAAAATTCACTGCATGCCCTGGCTGAGGGGCGGCTGGATATGGTGCTGCTGGCGCTGCCATATGAAACCGGCACTTTTCATACCGAACTGCTGGCGCAGGATGCTTTTAAGCTGGTGCTGCATAAAGACTGGCTGGACCGGGGCTTTA
>CAZEGA010000226.1:2566-3006 GCA_964511675.1 uncultured Rheinheimera sp. | reverse complement strand
CAGCCAGTGGCCGGATGAAAGTATCTTTCTGCTGGAACGGGAGCATTGCCTGACCAACCATGCGGTAAAAGCCTGCGAGCTGGAAGACAGCCGTAAGGTAAACCCGTTTTTTGCCACCAGCCTGCATACGCTAACCCAGATGGTAAACAACAAACTGGGCGTCACTTTTATGCCGCAAATGGCGATTAACAGCGGCGTGCTGGAAGGTACCGGGCTGATCAGCCAGGCACCAAACAGCGGCCATGCTTATCGTGATATCGGTGTCGCCTGGCGGCCAACCTCAACCAAGGCGCGCAGTTACCGTTTAATGGCCGCTGTTATTGCCGAGGTACTGGCAAACAAATGCCAATAAGGCCATTGTTCTGATAGAATGCGGCTGTTTTTTTACAGCCGTGCCCTCTGGTCGGTAAAGCCAAGGAACCTTCAGTGCCAGTTAACAG
>CAZEGA010000226.1:0-2556 GCA_964511675.1 uncultured Rheinheimera sp. | reverse complement strand
ACAGTATGCAAGTCAGTGATTTTTCATTCGAGCTGCCCGAGCAGCTTATCGCCCGTTTCCCCAAAGCCGAACGTTCATCCAGCCGCTTGCTGGCGATGGATAAACACAGTGGCGAACTGCAACATCATATTTTTAAAGACTTAGCCAGCCTTCTGCAGCCCGGCGATTTGCTGGTATTTAACAATACCAAAGTGATCCCGGCGCGTTTATTTGGCCAGAAAGCGTCTGGCGGCAAAGTGGAAGTGTTGGTAGAGCGGGTGCTGGACGATAAACGCTTTTTAGCCCATGTCCGTGCCAGCAAAGCACCGAAACCCGGCACTATGCTGCTGCTGGAAAACAGTGCGCAAGTGCTGATGCGACAGCGCCACGACGAACTGTTTGAACTGGAAGTGACAGGTGATGAACCGGTGCTGCAAATGCTGGAGCGGCTGGGCCATATGCCGCTGCCGCCCTATATCGACCGGCCGGATAACGCTGAAGATAAAGCCCGTTACCAGACGGTATACAGCGAAAAACCGGGTGCCGTGGCTGCGCCAACCGCCGGTTTGCATTTTGATCCGCCGTTACTGGCAACACTGGCCGCCAAAGGTGTTGAGTTTGCCTATGTCACGCTGCACGTTGGTGCCGGTACTTTTCAGCCGGTGCGGGTCGCTAATGTGCTGGAACACAAGATGCACGCCGAGTATATCGAGGTGCCGCAACAGGTGGTGGATGCCGTCAATGCCTGTAAAGCGCGTGGCGGCAGAGTGGTGGCGGTGGGCACAACCTCGGTACGCTCGCTGGAGTCCGCCGCGCAGCAAGGTGGCGGTAAGCTTAAAGCCTATAGCGGTGATACGCAGATTTTTATCTACCCAGGTTATGAATTTAGCGTGGTAGATGTGCTGATTACCAACTTTCATTTGCCGGAGTCGACACTGATTATGCTGGTATCGGCATTTAGCAGCCGTGAATATGTAATGAACGCTTATGCTACCGCCATTGCCGAGCAATACCGCTTTTATTCGTATGGTGATGCGATGTTTATTGGCTGAGTTGCCAGATTACCAGGCCATGGCAGGGTGTTCTTATGCAGCAGCGGCAGGGATGCCGCGCAGGCTGAGACAGCACAGGGACGTGCTGTCGAAGGCGGCGAAATAAGAATTTCCCTGCCGTGGCCTTACTGCCTGTCCTTGCCGCTGCCAGAGCGTACTCCTGTTACCCTTTGTAGCAGGTGATGTTTAAAAACTAAACATACTTACCAGGGTATTGCAGATGGCAGCCTGAGTATCGGTTGCAATACTACCCAGTTTTTTTACCAGTCGCTGCTTATCTACAGCCCGTAGCTGATCCAGTAAAATCAACCCTGATGTTCCTTGAAAGCTGCAGGCAACCCGGCATGGCAAAGCAAAACCCTGGCTGGTCATCGGTGCCATCAGCACGGTTGACAGCTTGCCTAACTCATCGGGAGATACCACAACACAAGGGCGGGTTTTGTTGATTTCCCGCCCTTTGACCGGCTCTAAATTAACCAACCATACTTCAAACCGCTTAGGTTGGCCTACCATGCTAAGTCATCATCTGTTAAAGCTGCATCCAGCCAGTCCTGATCGGGTAAGTCTGTTTGCCTGGCCAACGCTTGCTCTACCTGTTCTGCCCAATGCGTTCTTGGTTGCTGCACCGGGGTGATCAGTAAACCTTCAGGCACAACTTTAAATGCCAGTTGCTTATTTTCAAAACCGGTTTGCTTAATAATGGCCTGCGGAATACGAATACCCTTTGAATTACCTATCTGGATCACTTGCGCCATAAAGCCGCCTTTATCAGTATCTGTGCGGGTAATTATATTGTAATTACTTTGACTGTCAAATAAGTTCCGGCAAAGGTATCCGTATAAGAATTGCCCTGCTATGGCTTTGCTGCCAGCCCCTGCTGCTGCCAGATATACCGCTGGGTGCCCGGCCTTGTGTAGTTCAGCTTAGCTTCTGGGCAGTAAGCTGCTATAATCGGCCGCGAAAAAAGTCGGACTGTCTTTCCGGCATACGAGGTAGAACGTGAAATTTGAGTTAGATACCACAGATGGCAAGGCCCGCCGTGGCCGGCTGATCTTTGAGCGTGGCGTCGTGGAAACGCCCGCTTTTATGCCGGTTGGCACTTATGGCACAGTCAAGGGTATGACGCCTGAAGAACTGGAAGCCACAGGCGCCCAAATCTGTTTAGGCAATACCTTCCATTTAATGCTGCGCCCCGGCACTGAAATCATCAAAAAACACGGTGATTTGCATGACTTTATGCACTGGCACAAACCTATACTGACCGACTCTGGTGGTTTCCAGGTGTTCAGCTTAGGCGAGCTGCGTAAAATCAAAGAAGAAGGCGTGACCTTCCGCTCGCCATTAAATGGCGAAAAAATCATGCTGACCCCTGAGCGTTCCATGCAGGTGCAACGGGATTTAGGTTCCGACATAGTGATGATTTTTGACGAATGTACGCCGTACCCTGCGACAGAGCAGCAAGCGAAAAAGTCGATGGAAATGTCTCTGCGCTGGGCAAAGCGCAGTAAAGATGCTCGTGGTGATA
>CAZEGA010000225.1:3673-5725 GCA_964511675.1 uncultured Rheinheimera sp. | reverse complement strand
CCGCACTTTTTCCGCTCGTTAAGCGATGCCATGCTGATGACGCTGCACTTATCCGTCACCGACGGTAATAAGCACCATATGGTAGAAGGTTTGTTTAAAGCCTTCGGCCGGGCGCTGCGCCAGGCCATTACCGTATCAGGCGAAGCCCTGCCAAGCTCGAAAGGAGTCTTGTAATGCAGCTGGTGATCGTCGATACCGGCTGCGCCAATATCAGCTCGGTATATTTTGCCATCAAGCGGCTGGGGGTGGCTGCACAGATCAGCCGCGATGCGGCGGTGATTAAAGCCGCCGACAAACTGATCCTGCCGGGTGTAGGCACGGCACATAACGCCATGGCACAGCTGGAGCAGGCCGAGTTGATTGCCACCCTGCAAGGCTTGCAGCAGCCGCTGCTGGGGATCTGCTTAGGTATGCAGTTGCTGACCAGCCACAGTATGGAAGGCGATGTACGCTGCTTAAACCTTATTCCCAGTGCAGTGCTACCCATGCAAAGCGCCGGCCTGCGCCTGCCGCATATGGGCTGGAATACATTGCACAGTATCAGCCGGCATCCGTTATTGCGTAGTTTTACTGCCACAGACTATGTGTATTTTGTCCATAGCTTTGCCGTAGCGCCAAGTCAATTCAGCCTGGCACAGTGCCAGTATGGTAATGATTTTGCTGCAGTTATCGGCAAAGACAACGTAGTGGGTGCGCAGTTTCACCCGGAGCGCTCAGGCAAAGCCGGGGCGCGCTTGTTACAGAATTTTCTGGAGTGGCAATTGTGATAATTCCGGCAATAGATTTAATCGACGGCAATGTAGTACGGCTGTACCAGGGCCGTTATGACAACACTACGCAATATGATTACAGCCCCATTGGCCTGCGTAACCAGTATGCCCAGGCCGGCGCCGACTGGCTGCATATTGTCGATTTATCCGGCGCAAAAGACGCCACCAGGCGCCAGCTGGCGCTGTTAACCGAACTGATGACAGCCTCACCTTTGCATATTCAGGTTGGCGGCGGTGTGCGTAGCGAACAGGATGTTATTGCTTTGCTCGATGCCGGTGCCGGCCGGGTGGTGATCGGCAGCCTGGCCATCCGCCAGCAGGAACTGGTGCAAGGCTGGGTGCGCAAATACGGCGGCGAACAAATTGTACTGGCGCTGGATGTCGCCATAAATAACAAGGGCGAGAAAACCCTGCCCTCGCATGGCTGGATTGAGCAATCGGATATTACGCTGGAGCAGGTGCTGGACGGTTATATCGCCGCCGGTGCCAAACACGTACTGTGCACCGATATCAGCAAAGACGGCACCCTGAACGGCGCTAATGTTGCCCTGTATAAAGAGCTGGCGGCTAACTACCGGCAAATTCAGTGGCAGGCGTCAGGCGGTATCGGCAAACTGGATGATATCCGCGCCCTAATTGGCAGTGGTGTGGCCGGGGTTATTCTGGGGCGCTCGCTGCTGGAAGGTAAATTCACGCTGCAGGAGGCCATTGCATGCTGGCAAAACGGTTAATACCCTGCCTGGATGTGCGCGATGGCAAGGTAGTAAAAGGCGTACAGTTTCGCAACCACGAAATTATCGGCGATATAGTGCCATTGGCGCAGCGCTACGCTGAGGCCGGTGCAGACGAGCTGGTATTTTATGATATTACCGCCTCCAGCGATGGCCGGGTGGTAGATAAAAGCTGGGTGCAGCGTATCAGCGAGGTTATCGACATTCCGTTCTGTGTTGCCGGTGGCATAAAAAGCGTGGCCGATGCCGGTAAAATTCTGGCCATGGGCGCAGATAAAATTTCAGTCAACAGCCCGGCCCTGGCCCGGCCGGAGCTGATTAACGAGCTGAACCACAATTTTGGCCAGCAATGTGTGGTGGTAGGGATCGACAGTTTTTTTGATGTCGTAACCGGCCAGTATCAGGTATACCAGTTTACCGGCGACGAAAACCGTACCCAGAAAACTCGCTGGTTAACCCGCGACTGGGTAGCTGAAGTGCAAAAGCTGGGAGCCGGGGAAATTGTGCTGAACTGTATGAATCAGGATGGTGTGCGTCAGGGTTATGATATC
>CAZEGA010000225.1:619-3663 GCA_964511675.1 uncultured Rheinheimera sp. | reverse complement strand
GTGAGCTATGTAAAGTGCCGCTGATTGCCAGTGGCGGTGCCGGTACTATGCAGCATTTCACTGAGGTGTTTGCCAAAGCAGATGTTGACGGCGCACTGGCGGCCAGTGTATTTCACAAAGGTATTATTGAGATAGCAGCGCTAAAAGCGAAGCTGATAGCCGATGGCATTAGTATCAGGCCGTAGAGTGCTAAATCAGTAAGCGCTTGTGGGATACGAAGCTTGGAGTATCTCCTTTGCAGGCTCTGAGACCTGACTACACGCAGAGACGCCGTGAATACATCCATGTAGGCTCCTCTGTGGCTTCCCTGCCACAGACGCTCTGCTTAGCAGTCAGGTCTCGCCGCTTGAGAGATCGGAGTCAACACCAACACAGTATAAGCAAGCGCGGATGTACTTTTTTCTGTGACCGTTGGAGGCCATGGATGGCCGGAATCGAGCCCCATGGATGGTTTATGGCGTGTCACAGGAAAAACGTACGCAGCGATTGCGATGTTCGGAGAAAAAATGAACATGAACCAGAACACCATAAACCAGCTAAGCTGGCCCGATAACCAGCTACTACCGGCAATAGTACAACATGCCATCTCTGGCAAAGTGCTGATGCAGGGCTATATGAACCCCGCAGCACTGGAACACACTCTGAGCAGCGGTAAAGTCACCTTCTACAGCCGCAGCAAACAACGGCTGTGGACCAAAGGCGAAAGCTCCGGCCATACGCTGGATCTCGTGGCCATCGACACTGACTGCGATGCCGACAGCCTGTTAGTGCTGGCGCTGCCGCAAGGCCCGACCTGCCATGCCGGCACCGAAACCTGCTGGCATAATAACAGTGCCAACAGCCCGCAGCTGGCGTTTTTATATGATTTAGAGCAGGTGATAAAAGCACGCGAAAACGCCGATCCGGCCAGCAGCTATACCGCTTCGCTATTTGCTAAAGGCGTAAAACGCATCGCACAAAAAGTCGGCGAAGAAGGCGTTGAATCAGCCCTGGCAGCCATGGCCGGTGATAAGGAAGAACTGGCCAACGAAGCGGCGGATCTGATTTTTCACCTGCTGGTACTGCTACGCAGCCAGCAGCTGGAACTGAACGACGTCATTAAGGTGTTACAGCACAGACACAACTAATGTGGTTAACGGCAACAACTGGCCGTTTCGCTGTACACCAACCCTGTTTTAACCACGGCTTGCAGGTGGCATTCCCCCATACACCTGACTAGACTTAAGCCGTCATGACAGAAAGATCACCACACCTGCAACGCGAAGCTAACCTGATCCAAATGCTGGACCCGTTGTCCACAGACTGGAATCAGGCTTTGCCGGCACCTGATAGTACAGTAACCAGCAAGCTGGTTGCTGCGCTGGATTTTACCCGGCTGAATGCCCTGTTCGAAGATTTCTTACAGGTCATGAATATTCCCATTGCACTTGTCGATCTGCACGGCAAGGTGCTGGCCTCATCGCGCTGGCAGCGCGCCTGTATCCAGTTTCACCGCCAGGCGGCTCTCACCTTACAACGTTGTCGGGAAAGCGATAAAGAACTGGCACTGCAACTGCAGCAAGGCAAAAATTATTCTATTTACCGCTGCCGTAACGGCCTGACCGACTGCGCCACACCGATTATTCTTGATGGCGAACATATCGCCAACCTGTTTATCGGCCAGTTTTTACTGCAGGAACCTGACCCGGCCTACTTTAGTGCGCAAGCCGCTGAAGCGGGTTTTAACCCTGATGAATATCTGGCAGCGCTGGCAGAAGTGCCAATTGTCGATGAAAGCCGGCTGCCCGCCATGCTGAATATGCTGGCCTCACTGGCACTGCAGATCACAGAGTTAAGCCTGTTAAGCCGCCGCTATCAGCATAGTCTGCAGCAAACCGAGCGCCAGGTTGCCCTGCGTACGCAGGAGCTGCAATTACAAAATCATATTCTGAGCCAGATAAGTGAAGGCGCAGAGCTGAAAAGCATCCTGCATAATCTGGTAACCCAGGTAGAACTGCTGCACCCGGATATGCTGTGCTCGATTTTACTGCTGGACAAAGATGGCAAAACGTTGCGTCATGGCGCCGCCCCCTCGCTGCCGGAGGAATATAACCAGGCCATTGATGGTATAGCTACCGGTGTTGGTGTCGGCTCCTGCGGCACTGCGGCCAGTACCGGTGACACTGTTATCGTGAGCGATATCAGCAGCCACCCATACTGGCAACCCTATCAGGGCCTTGCCGCCCTGGCACAGGTAAAAGCCTGCTGGTCACAACCGGTAAAAAATGCCCAGGGTAAGGTGCTCGGCACCTTTGCTATTTATCATCGGCAACCGGCCACCCCTTCCATCGAGTTACTGGAAAAAATTAAAACCTATGGCAATCTGGCCGAGCTGGCTATCAGCCGCAGCCTGAGTGCCGCCCAGATCCGGCAACTGGCGTTTTACGACAGCCTGACGGGGCTGGCAAACCGCCGCTTGCTGGAAGAACACCTGCTGCAGGCCATAGCCTCAAGCCAGCGCAGCCAGAAATACTGCGGCCTGATGTTTATCGACCTTGATCATTTTAAACCGGTTAATGATCTTTACGGCCATAAAATGGGCGATGCCTTACTGACCGAAGTGGCGCACCGCCTGCAAAGCACGGTGCGTCAGGCCGATACCGTGGCGCGTTTTGGCGGTGATGAGTTTATTGTGCTGCTGCGCGATATTGATACCGATGCCGCCCGCAGTAAACAGCATATGCAGCAAATCGCCACGAAAATTACGCAGGAGCTGTCCCGCCCCTACCCGTTAACTGAACAGAGTATGCACCAGTGTGCCTGCAGTATCGGCCTGGTGTTATTTCAGGGCGATACTAACACTGACGAGCTGCTGCACCAGGCTGATACGGCGATGTATCAGGCGAAACGGCAGGGCCAGAACCTGCCCTGCTGGTTCAGCAAGCCTTAGCAACCAATAGCCCACAGTACAACGCAGCACTTAGCACAATCACCGCATAAAAATGTAACAGCCTTTGTCCGTCTATTGACAAGCCTGCCTCTGCCACAGACTATAGCCCCGGTCG
>CAZEGA010000225.1:0-609 GCA_964511675.1 uncultured Rheinheimera sp. | reverse complement strand
CCCCGGTCGTACGTTTAACACTTCTGTTAACACTAAAATTAAAAGAGTCGCTATGAAAAAATCCCTTCTGGTGCTGGCCTTAGCCAGCAGTTTCGCTATGGCAGATGAAGGCATGTGGATGCCACAGCAACTGCCACAAATTGCCGCCGAATTAAAAGCCGCCGGCCTGGCATTAGACCCGGCAGAGCTGACCAAACTGACAGAGTTTCCGGCGGCAGCCATTGTCAGTTTAGGCGGTTGCTCTGCTTCTTTTGTCTCAGCCAACGGCCTGGTGGCAACAAACCATCACTGTGTGTATGGCAGCATTGCGCATAACTCCACGCCAGAACATGATCTGCTGGCCAACGGCTTTTTAGCCGGCACCCTGGCAGATGAAGTACCGGCAGCGCCGGGCAGCCGTATTTTTGTTACCAAAGCGGTAGATAATGTCAGCGCCAAAGTGATTGATGCCAACACTGCAAAACTGAATGGCAAAAAGCGTATAGCTGCCATTGAAGCCAACCAGAAAGCCCTGGTAGCACAGTGCGAGCAGGATGCCGGCCACCGCTGCACCGTTGCCGCCTACTACGGCAGCCTGGAGTATTACCTGATCAAACAGCTGGAAATTAA
>CAZEGA010000224.1:0-5816 GCA_964511675.1 uncultured Rheinheimera sp. | reverse complement strand
ATCGAGTTTGACCGTATCACTACCCAGATGGCGAAGCAGGTTATTGTACAAAAAGTACGTGAAGCTGAGCGTTCACAGGTAGTTGAAGCCTATATCGACCAGGTGGGTGAGTTAGTCACCGGCGTGGTGAAAAAAGTTAACCGCGACAGTATTATCGTCGATTTAGGCAATAATGCCGAGGCGATGTTAGGCCGTGACGAAATGTTACCGCGCGAAACCTATCGTCCGGGTGACCGTCTCCGCGCCCTGCTGTTTGAAGTAAAACCGGAAGCCCGTGGCGCCCAGCTGTTTTTAAGCCGCTCACGGCCGGAAATGCTGCTGGAGCTGTTCCGCATTGAAGTGCCGGAGATTGGCGAAGAAATGATTGAACTGCGCGGTGCAGCCCGTGATCCGGGTGCCCGTGCCAAGATCGCAGTGAAAAGTAATGATCGCCGTATCGACCCGGTAGGTGCCTGTGTCGGTATGCGTGGTTCGCGGGTGCAGGCCGTGTCGAACGAGCTGGCCGGTGAGCGGGTAGACATCGTGTTGTACGATGACAACGATGCCCAGTTTGTGATCAATGCGATGGCGCCGGCTGAAGTGGCTTCCATCATTGTGGACGAAGATACACATTCAATGGATATCGCGGTAGAAGATTCTAACCTGGCCATGGCTATCGGCCGTAATGGCCAGAACGTGCGGCTGGCCAGCCAGCTGACCGGTTGGGAACTGAACGTGATGTCAGTCAGTGCGATGAAACAGAAACACCAGGAAGAAACCACCAAAGTGCTGCAGCTGTTTATGGATGCGCTGGAAATTGACGAAGAATTTGCCGGTGTGCTGGTAGACGAAGGCTTCTCGACGCTGGAAGAGATTGCCTATGTGCCAGCCAGCGAACTGCTGAGTATTGATGGTCTGGATGAAGACACAGTCGAGGAACTGCGTGGTCGTGCCAAAGCGGTGTTAACCACCCGGGCACTGGCCAGCGAAGAATCTCTGGAAGGTGCGCAGCCAAGCGAAGCCTTGCTGGCGCTGGATGGGCTGGACACGCACACCGCTTATGTACTGGCCAGCAAGGGTGTGACCACACTGGATGACCTGGCAGAGCTGGGCGTAGATGATTTACTGGACATTACACCTATGGCCGAACAGACGGCAGCTGATTTGATTATGGCCGCGCGTAATATCGTCTGGTTTAGCGAAGAAAATAAGTAGTCAACGGAGGTAACAACACAAATGGCAGAAGTCACTATAGAAAAGCTAGCCAGTGATGTCGGTACTACTGTTGAACGGTTAGTGCAGCAATTCGCTGATGCCGGTATCAGTAAAGCCGCCGGTCAGATGGTCAGCGAAAGCGAAAAGAAAGCCCTGCTGGACCATTTAAGTGCCCAGCATGGTGGCAAGGCCGCCGAGCCTTCACGGTTAACGTTAAAACGGAAAGAAAAAACCACCCTGAGTGTATCCGGCGGCGCTGGCCGTAACCGCGAAATTCAGGTGGAAGTGCGTAAGCAGAAAACCTATGTTAAGAAACCGATGCTGGATGAAGCGGCGTTAAAAGCGCAGGAAGAAGCCCGGCTGGCAGAAGAAAAAGCCCGTGCAGAAGCAGAAGCCGCCCGTGCTGAGGCCGAACGTAAAGCCCGTGAAATCGCGCAGTTAAAAGCGAAAGAAGACGCCGAGCGTAAAGCGGCTGAAGTTAAACGGCGCGAAGAAGCGAAGCAGGCTCAGCTGAAGGATGATCCGGAAGAAGCGGCCCGCCGTGCTGCCAAAGAAGAAGCGCGTAAAGAAGCGGAGCGTATTCGTCAGCAGCAGGAAGCCGAAGCACTGCGTAAACTGGAAGAAGAAGCGGTTAAACAGGCAGAAGCTGCCCGTAAACTGGCAGAAGAAAACAGCGAACGCTGGGCACAGGAAGAAAAAACCAAACCGGCGGATAACGATGATTACCACCTGACCAGCAACGAGTTTGCCAAGCAGGCTGAAGATGAAGTGGACGCCAAGGAAGAGCGGGCCGGTCGTCGTGGTGCCGGTAAAAAAGCCGCTGTGGTTAAAGGCAAAAAGAAAGACGACGTCAATGACAAGGAAGCTTTTAACCGGGCTAACCGTCATGTGAAGAAAAAGAAAACGCCAACCAGTATGCAGCATGGTTTTAATAAACCGGCACAGCCGGTTGAGCGTGAAGTCAAAATTGGTGAAACCATCACCGTGGCTGAGCTGGCTGCCAAAATGGCGGTAAAAGCGTCTGAAGTGATCAAGATCATGATGAAGATGGGCGCCATGGCGACCATTAACCAGGTGATTGATCAGGAAACGGCGGCCATTGTTTGTGAAGAGATGGGCCACAAATTTATTCTGACCAAAGACAACGAGCTGGAAGAAGCGGTGATGTCTGACCGTGAAGGTTCAGGCGAACTGGAGCCGCGGGCACCGGTAGTGACCGTTATGGGCCACGTTGACCATGGTAAAACTTCACTGCTGGACTACATCCGTAAAGCCAAGGTTGCCGCTGGCGAAGCCGGTGGTATTACCCAGCATATCGGTGCTTACCACGTTGAAACCGATCGCGGTATGGTTACGTTCCTGGATACACCAGGCCACGCGGCCTTCACGTCCATGCGGGCCCGTGGTGCCAAGGCCACCGATATCGTGGTGCTGGTGGTGGCTGCTGATGACGGCGTTATGCCGCAAACCAAAGAAGCGATCCAGCATGCCAAGGCTGCTGGTGTGCCGTTAGTGGTTGCAGTGAACAAAATGGATAAACCGGAAGCCGATCCGGACCGGGTACGTAACGAACTGTCACAGTACGGCGTTATTTCGGAAGAATGGGGCGGCGATACCCAGTTTGTGCCGGTATCTGCGAAAACCGGTTCGGGTATCGATGATTTACTCGAAGCAATTCTGAACCAGGCCGAACTGCTGGAATTAAAAGCCGTGCGCGAAGGCCTGGCCAGTGGTGTGGTAATTGAATCACGGCTGGATAAAGGCCGCGGTCCGGTGGCATCTATCCTGGTGCAGGAAGGTACTTTACGCCAGGGCGACATTGTACTGTGTGGTTTTGAGTATGGCCGTGTACGGGCAATGCGTGACGAAAACGGCAAAGAAATTAAAATTGCCGGCCCGTCTATTCCGGTTGAAATTCTCGGCCTGTCCGGTGTGCCGGCTGCCGGTGACGAAGTTACGGTCGTGAAAGACGAGCGTAAGGCGCGTGAAGTTGCGCTGTACCGTCAGGGTAAATTCCGCGACGTGAAACTGGCACGGCAACAGAAATCCAAACTGGAAAATATGTTTGCCAATATGGCCGATGGCGATGTGTCTGAACTGAATATCGTGCTAAAAGCAGACGTACAGGGCTCGGTAGAAGCTATTATTGAATCGTTGATGAAGCTGTCGACTGATGAAGTAAAAGTCAGGATCATTGGCAGCGGCGTTGGCGGTATTACTGAGACCGACGTTACTCTGGCAGCGGCATCTTCCGCCATCGTTATCGGCTTTAACGTCCGGGCTGATGGCTCGGCACGTAAGCTGGTGGAAGATGAAGGTCTGGATCTGCGTTACTACAGCATCATTTATGAACTGCTGGATGAAGTGAAGCAGGCGATGACCGGTATGCTGGCGCCTGAGTTCAAACAGCAGATCATCGGTCTGGCACAGGTGCGCGACGTATTCCGCTCACCGAAGTTCGGTGCTATTGCCGGTTGTATGGTTACCGAAGGTATCATCAAGCGTAATGCTCCTATCCGGGTACTGCGTGATAACGTGGTGATCTACGAAGGTGAACTGGAATCACTGCGCCGCTTTAAAGACGATGTCAGCGAAGTGCGTAACGGCTTTGAATGTGGTATCGGTGTGAAAAACTACAATGACGTACGCGAAGGCGACCAAATCGAAGTATTCGAAGTGGTTCAGGTGGAACGTACGCTGTAACAGCTATCAGCTGAATATACAGGGGCCTTAGGCCCCTGTTTTGTCTGATAGCGTGACTGGAAAAAAGTTATGAGTAAAGAATTCTCGCGGGTCGACAGACTGTCGCAACAAATGAAAAAAGAGATGGCCGTGATCCTGCAGCGCGAAATTAAAGATCCGCGCCTGCACAGCATGATCACGGTATCCGATGTGGAAGTATCGCGTGATTTGTCCCATGCCAAGGTGTTTGTCACTTTCCTCGGGCTGGAAGAAGACAAAGTCAGCGCCAACCTTAAAATTCTGAACGACGCGGCTGGTTATGTCCGCAGTTTAATTGGCAAACGTATCCAGGCACGTATTGTGCCGCAAATCCGCTTTGCCTTTGACCAGTCGTTAAACGAAGGTATCCGTATGGCCACTCTGGTCAGTAATGCCCGTGCGGAGGATGACCGCCGCCGGCTGGAGTCGGGCCAGGCGCTGGATGATGTTGCAGACGCTGCTGACAACGACGGCACTGAGCCTGCGAACTGATGGCTCGGAAAAATGCCCGCGCCTTAAATGGCATTTTACTGCTGGATAAGCCGCTGGAGATCAGCAGCAACGGTATTTTGCAGCGGGTACGCTGGTTGTTTCAGGCGCAAAAGGCCGGCCACACCGGTGCGCTGGACCCGATGGCGTCCGGTTTGCTGCCGCTCTGTTTTGGTGAAGCCACCAAATTCAGCCAGTTTCTGCTGGATACCGATAAAACCTATCAGGTCAGTGCGATATTCGGTGTCCGCACCGCAACCAGCGATGCGGAAGGAGACGTGATCAGCGAAAAACCGGTCACCTTCGACCAGGCTGCACTGGAACAGGCGATGGTGGCATTTCGCGGTGATATTCAGCAGGTGCCTACCATGTTCTCTGCGCTGAAATACCAGGGACAGCCGCTGTACAAATATGCCCGCCAGGGCATTGAAGTACCGCGCGAAGCCAGGCCGATTAGTATTTACCGCTTTGAACTGCACAGTTTTGACGGCCGCGAAGCCAGCTTTACCGTGCATTGCAGTAAAGGGACTTATATCCGTACCCTGATTGACGATTTAGGCGAAGCACTTGGCTGTGGCGCTCATGTCAGCAAGCTGCACCGCATCCAGGTCGGGCCTTTTACCGCAGCCCAGATGGTGACACCAGAGCAGCTGGCGGCCATGGCAGAGCAGTGCCAGCAGACGGCTGATTTCAGCGCTATGGATGCCTTGCTGCTGCCGATGGATGCCGGGCTTGACGGCTTGCCGTCAGTACAGCTGAGTGAAGCTGAACAGCACAGGTTACAACACGGCCAGAGCTGTTTGTCTGGCCAGCCAGACTGCGAACTGCTGAAGTTTTATGGTGCGCAGGGGCACTTTATTGGTATAGGGCAGATCCGGCAGGGCGTATTAAGCTCGCGCCGACTGCTGAATACGGCACAACGGTAGATACAGCTTGTAAATGACTGGCAAAGTGCTAAAATACGCCGGATTTTTTTGGGGTCTGCTGGATGAGTGATCGGCGATTCCCTGACCATAGTTCACTCAGATTTGGAGCTACATATGTCTTTAAGCGCTGCTGTAAAAGCTAAAATTGTTGCTGATTATGCTGTCAAGCAAGGCGACACCGGTTCACCAGAAGTACAGGTTGCCCTGTTAACTGCGTCTATTAACCACCTGCAAGGTCACTTTGCAGAGCACAAGCATGACTTCCACTCTCGTCGTGGTCTGCTGCGCATGGTAAGCCAGCGTCGTAAGTTACTGGATTACTTAAAAGGCAAAGACCAGAGCCGTTACGCTACTCTGATCGAGCGTTTAGGTCTGCGTCGTTAAGATGCATTGCAAAAAAGGGGCGTTGAGCCCCTTTTTTTATGCAACAGATTATTTTTAACGCAAGTTGGTTTTTGACTGAACTATCTTTTAACTCTGGTTACA
>CAZEGA010000223.1:625-5833 GCA_964511675.1 uncultured Rheinheimera sp. | reverse complement strand
GGCAATATAATCGGCCAGCGCCGGGCGGGTGACATACAGCGACCCCTTGATCGCCAGTTGTAGCGCATCAATCGGCGGAATAGGGCCGGAGGCCGTACCCACGCACACCAGCATGCCGCGCCGTTTCAGTGAATTCAGAGAACCGGTAAAGGTATCTTTACCGACACTGTCATACACCACAGCCACCCCTTCGCCATCCGTCAGGCGACGCACTTCGGCACTAAAATCATTACTGCCGCCGTACAGGATCACTTCGTCACAACCGTGCGCTTTGGCCAGTTCGGCTTTAGCTGCGGTGGACACAGTGCCGATCACCCGCAGCCCCAGCAATTTGGCCCACTGGCTGACAATCAGGCCGACACCACCCGCGGCCGCATGCAGCAGAATAGTGTCACCGGTTGTTAATGTCGGACAGATCCGCCGCAGCAGGTACGCCGGGGTCAAGCCACGCATGGTCATAGCGGCAGCCGTTTCAAAGGCAATATCTTCAGGCAGCTTGATCAGGCACTGCGCCGGCATAATCCGCTCTGTACTGTACGCGCCCAGCGGGCTGCCGGTATAGGTGACACGATCACCGGGTTTGAACTGTGCCACACCTGGCCCGGTGCTGACCACTATGCCCGCGGCCTCCATACCAATGCCATTGGGCAAGGGGGCCGGGTAGTAACCGGTACGGAAATAGGTGTCGGCATAATTCAGACCAACAGCCACATGCCTGACATGCACTTCACCAGGACCAGGAGTACCGAGTGCCGCTTGCTCAAACTTCAGCACTTCAGGACCACCGGTTTCGTAAAATCTGACCACATCCACCATTTTTATTTCCTCTTCAGTCTGTAGCAACCACTCTATAAAAGCCGCGGGTTCCGTGCTTCACTATTAGCGACAGCCAGTTTGCAATTAACGACAAGCATCAGGCCCGCACCCGGCGCAGTAGCAGATGCGACAACGCCGGGATCAGCTGCAAGGCTCCCAGCATGTTCCAGATAAACATAAAGGTCAGCAACATGCCCATATCGGCCTGGAACTTAATCGGCGACCAGATCCAGGTCATCACGCCTGCCGCCAGGGTCGCAGCGACCAGCGCCACCACCCGGCCGGTAGTGGCTAATGCCAGATGATAGGAAGTACGCAGATCGACCCCGGCCCTTTGATGCTGCAGCTGAATGCTGAGCAGGTACAGCGCGTAATCAATACCAATACCCACCCCTAATGCGATCACCGGCAACGTCGCTACCTTGACCCCGATGCCAAGCCAGACCATCAGCACTTCACATAAAATGGAGGTCAGCATCAGTGGCAACAGCGCCACTAACGCAGCCCGCCAACTGCGGAACGAAATCAGGCAAAACAGCGATACGCCAAGGTAAACGTAGAGCAGCATAGCGCTATTGACCGAACTCACTACCTGATTGGTGGCCGCTTCGATACCGGCACTGCCCGCTGCCAGCAGAAACTGAATATCGTCTGAGCTGTGCTGGCGGGCAAAGTCTTCGGCCAGCCGGGACACCTGCTCCAGCGTTGCCGCTTTGTGATCTTTCAGATAGGCGATAACCGGCATCACGGAGCAGTCGGTATTAAACAGCTCCGGGTTATTTACCGATGCCTGCTGGGCGGCGTAATTCAGCATGTCCTGGTTGCGTGGAATACTGTAAAACTTCAGGTTGCCTTCGTTGGCCCCGGCGTTAATTTGCCTGACCGCATTGGTCAGCGACACCGTCATTTGCACCGCTGGCAGTTGTTGCAGCTGCCAGGCCAGCTGGTCGGCCTGCACCTGGGTCTGGTATTTCAGGCAGCCCTCAGGTGCGGTTTTCACTATCACGGCAAACAAATCACTGGACAGCGCATAATGCGAAGTAATGTACTGGTTATCCAGGTTATAGCGGGAGTCGGCCCTGAGTTCAGGCGCACCTGGGTCCAGATCGCCAATCTCTAACTGCCGGCTGACGCTCAGCCCTGCCACTGCCGTCAGCACGGCCCCTGCCACAACCCAGGGCGCAATTTTAGGCTCGCTGCAATGCTCCAGGCCGCGCCAGAACCAGTTTGATGCCTGCAGATCCCGTTGCTCCCTGTCCAGCGCCCGCTTTGCCGCTACCGGATCAACGCCAAGGTAAGACAGTGCCACCGGCATCAGCAATAAAGAGGTGAACACCAGTATGGCGACACCGATACACGCGGTCAGCACAAGGTCCCTTATCACCGGAATGTCGATAATCAGCAGCACGGCAAAGCCCACCGCATCCGACAACAGCGCGGTCAGGCCCGCCAGAAACAGCCGCCGGAACGTCAGCCGCGCCGCCATCACTTTATCCTGGCCCCGGCCAACATCCTGCAAAATACCGTTCATTTTCTGCGAGGCGTGCGACACCCCGATGGCAAAGGTTAAAAAAGGCACCAGCATTGAATAGGGGTCCAGCTCCACGCCCAGCAAAGCCAGCAAGCCCAGTTGCCAGATCACCGCCAGCAGCGCACAACCGAGCACCAGCAGGCTGCTGCGCACGCAGCGGGTGTACCAGAACAGCAGCACCATAGAAATAGCGACCGCCACGGCAAAAAAGCTGATCACCTGTACCATACCGGCCATCAGCTCGCCCATCAGCTGGGCAAAACCAATCACCCGGACCCGGTATTTACCCTGTCCTTCCACCTCGTCTGCCATGGCTTTGGCATCGTCATTAAATTCGTACTTCAGCCGCAGTTTCTGTTTGATGGTATTGGCAAATTCCAGATAATCGATGCCCTGCCCTGTGGCGGAGTTTTTGTCCAGCAGCGGCACCAGCAACATACTGGATTTAAAGTCATTCGCGACCAGATTGCCGACCAGGCCTGCGCTGTTGATGTTCTGGCGCAGCATGGCAACGGCCTGCTCAGAGCCGTCATAACCATCGGGCATCACCGGGCCGCCGGCAAATCCTTCTTCTGTCACCTGGGTCCAGCGCACTGCCGGCGCCCAGAGCGACTTCATCCAGGCTCTGTCCACGCCCTGGGTTAAAAACAGCTCATCATGCACCTGGCGCAACACCTCCAGGTATTGCGGGTCATAAATATCCCCTTCGGTATGTTCAACCACCACCCGGATACTGTTGCCGAGCCCACGCAGAGAGTCCCGGTAGTGCAGAAAATTCTGGATATAACTATGCTGCTGCGGCAGCATTTTTTCAAAACCGGGCTTCATCTGCAGCTGGGTCAGCATCTGATAGCCAAGCACCAGGCTGATCAGGAGCACCAGCCACAGAAACAGCGCCCGGTGGCTGAACAACAGGCGTTCAACCCAGCTGCTCTGGGCAAAATCCGGCCCTGGGGTGGAAGGAGAAATCTGTACTGCCATAACTTATACTCAATTGCCCTGTTGGGTCAGAGGCAGTGTTGTTACACCCTGCCATCCCACCATAAATAACGTACCGGATGCCGCCGCCAATGCCATTAAGGGTACGGCTCTGGCCTGGGCAACGGCACTGAAGCTCTGGCCCTGATCACGGCTGTGTAACAGCTCGCCAATCTGGCTGCTCAGATACAAGTCGCCGTGTGCAGTCCAGTGCGCCGCCGTGATATTGGCTTCGGTGCCGGTGTGCAGCATCTGCCAGCTTTGGCCCTGGTCTGCCGAGATCAGCGCATGGCCCCGCAAACCGAACAGCAGCGCCTGGCTACCTGCTGCCACAGCGCCAAACAGACTGCCGGGATAAGGGGTTTCCACCCGTTCGAACTGCCGGCCATCCAGAGTGCCTTTCAGCACCAGTCCCTGCTCACCGGTGATCCAGAGCTGCTGGCCAATCCTGCTGATGCTGTGCAGGTGATAGTTCAGTGGATTGTGGGTAAATTCAGACAACGGCTGCCAGGACTCGCCGCCATCTTCGGTCTTCAGGATCAGATTGAAAGCCCCGACGGCAAAGCCGGTGTTGTCATCCAGAAACAACAGATCCAGCCAGGCTTTATCAGCCCCCTGTTGCTGCAATAACTCTGCTTCCTGCAATATAAGCTCATACCGTTCTGGCTGTTGGGCAGAGAGCGGCTGATAATACTGCTGATACAAAGTACCTAACTCCCGGCCATCGAGCAGTTTGTGCCAGCTTTTGCCGCCGTCTTTGCTACGCAGCATCACACCGTCATGGCCAGCGGCAAAAGCCAGCTGCGGATGTTGTACCCAGACGCAGGTCAAATCCGAACTCACCGGCACCTGCGCCTGGTGCCAGTGCTGGCCCAAATCGCCGGAATACATGATATGCCCCAGGCTGCCAACGGCGATGATCTGAGAGCCGGCTACCGCCAGATCCAACAGCAGTGAATGTTGCGCCAGCCTGCTTGGCACGGCCGGGGTATCCAGCACTTCTGCCGGGTATTGCCAGCAGCCCGCTGCCGGACTCAGCACACTACAACCCAGCAGCAGGCCGCTACAGGCGATCTGACGTAAACTCGGCATAAATTCCGCCCTCCAAAAAAAGGGGGCTTACACCCCCAAACCCCAGGTTAACGAACGCCACTGCCCGCCAGGGACTCAGGGGTCCACAGGGTTTTTGGCAAAGGATCGATGTAACGGATGCCGCCATGCGGGCCCACCACACCATTGATATTGTAAGTACCGGCCACTAAATCGTAGATCATATGCGGGGTCGCATCCGGAATACTGACGTCATAACTTTGCGTCAGGAAGGCGAAAGACCCCCGGTACAGCTGGCCCCTGGCATCATATTGATCGGACGCCAGAATGATCCAGCTGTCTTCATCCAGGTAAAAACGCCGGCTATGGTAGACATGGCGGGCTTTTTCTTTCAGTTTGCCTTCCACCACCCAGACCCGGTGTTTCTCGTAACGCACATAATCCGGATTCAGATGGTTTGGAGTGGTCAGCAGTGCCGGGTCCTGAACATAGGTCAATTTATAGGTGTTATAAGGCACATACATTTCCTGTTTGCCCACCAGGGTCCAGTCAAACCGGTCGATAGCGCCGTTAAACACATAAACGTCATCAAAGGTAGAGGAACCTGCCGTACCCGGATTAGGCGTATCATGCGCCAGACTCGGTGCCAGCTTCACCCGGCGCACACCCGGCAGGTATTGCCAGGCTTTGCGCGGATGTTGCACCGGGTTAACCGAGTCTTTCAGCATGATGGCCTCTCCGGCCCGGCGGGCCGGCCCTTTATACATCAGCTTGGTCTGAAAATAGATGTCATTGTCTTTAATCGGCTGGTCCATAGTTTCGTAAATCGGATA
>CAZEGA010000223.1:0-615 GCA_964511675.1 uncultured Rheinheimera sp. | reverse complement strand
CTGTTGTAAGCCTGGCCCGTGGTCGCCAGTGTGGCATTGCCGGAGGCATCGACGTTCCAGGAATCGTATTTGGACTGGAAAGCTACTCCCTGGAAGCGCAGCAACGAGTTCCACATGGCTTCGGCACCCGATTGCGGGATAGGGAAAGGTACCCCGGGCAAGACGTTCGACAGCACCAGCCCCTGCTCTTTCGCTTCGGCCTGGGTGGCATTTTTAATGGCATTCTGCTGCAACACCGCCGGATAAGCCGCCGTTCTGTGCGTTGGATAAACCTGTACCGCAAACGTCGGGAAGCGCTTAATCAGCTCTGCCGTGGTCGCCGTCAGCAGTTGTTGATGTTCGGCCAGGTTAGTCTGGTTAATCACCAGCACCGGCTGCTCAGCGGTAAAAGGGTCCGGCCGCACGGTGTCACCGTCGGTAAATCCGGCCGGCGCCGTATGCAAGCCGCCGCTGTACGCCGGAATGCTGCCATCGGCATTCGCGGCCACTTCCGCGCCTATGGCGGTCAGGTTTTTCCCCAGTTGTGCCGCCTGCTCCGCCGTGACGGCCGCCAGAGTGGCGCAGCTCAGCACCAGTCCGGTCGCTAAAGTCAGCATATTAATTGTTGTTTTGTTC
>CAZEGA010000222.1:4611-5870 GCA_964511675.1 uncultured Rheinheimera sp. | reverse complement strand
TAAATGTTCGTGATCTTGCCCTGGGTAGGATCCCAAACATTGGTTTTTGTGGCCAGCTTAGAACTCGGTGCGCCCAAAGGGACAAGTTAATCGGGTAAAACTCCCGCTCAGCACGATGTTTGGTTTTGAGTGCCTCGAAAGTTAAATCCTTTATTAGCATGGCGTTTTGTGCTCCTTGCTCTGGCCTTGTACCAATTAATGCCATAAAAATTGGCTGGGTAGCAAGCTTTTATTCTGCCGACCACTGCTGCCCCCATCGTCATTTACGTCGTCACAAACCCTATCGGCCGTGATGTCACCTCGGCTTTTAACACGCATTCAGCCGCCAGAGCTGCGCTTAGTTCACGGGCATGCGCTATCGGCGAAAAGCGCTGCTTTCTGGCAATGGCGGCAAAATCCCCCGGCGTCAGGCATGGCAGGCTTGTGGCCTCTGCCATAGCTTGCTTACAGAGGGTAAGGCCCAGCTGCTTGCAATAGCGAGAAAAAAGTCGTGTTATTTGTACAGGCTTTAAATACCCAAAGCAGGCTTTTAAATCAAAACGGCGCAGTGCGGCTTTATCCAGGTTATGCATCAGGTTGGTACTGGCAATAAAGACGCCGTCGAAGGCTTCCATTTGCGTCAGCATTTCATTGACTGCGGTAATTTCCCAACTGTTTCTGGCCCGGCTTCGTTCTTGCAAAAAGCTATCGACCTCATCCAGCAACAAGATGGTATCGTTGGCTGTGGCTTCTGCGAACGCCTCGGCAATGGCTTGCTCAGTGCCCCCTACCCAGCAGGAGATTAGATCGGAAGCTTTTTTTACCAGTAATTCTTTACTCATGGTTTGGGCGAGGTAATGACCAAAGGCGGTTTTACCGGTACCCGGCGGCCCATAGAGGCACAACCGCCCGCTACCTGCCTGCTGCAAGCCTTTGGTAAGCGCGACCAGATCGCAATCGGCTTGTGTCAAACGCGGATCGTAAAGAGATCCCAGCCCCGGCCCCCTGCTGAGCCTTACTTTGCAGCCCTGAGCTTTTAGTGTGGCTTCGGTCAGTAGCCTGAACTGTTGTTTTGTACTATCGCCCGACTTGCCAGCAAGCATACGAACCACTTTACTGGCCCTGGTGATCACCGCCGGCGATAACTGTTGATGTTGGGTCAGGGTTAAGGCGTCCTCCATGCTCAGCAAACCATCACTTGCCTGCTGCAAAATAGCAGCTCGTTGCCTGGCCGGTGGTACCGGCAGCTCCAGCACCATGTCGAAGCGACGGATAAAAGC
>CAZEGA010000222.1:0-4601 GCA_964511675.1 uncultured Rheinheimera sp. | reverse complement strand
CTCAGCCAGAAGGTGGGGACCTGGTTGTTTTCCAGCAGCTGATTTATCCATCCTTTCGTACCCTTGCCTGATTCCCTGAACGGGTTGTGATGAAACACATCCTCAACTTCATCAAATAACAGCAGGCTGTCACCATTGGCCAGAAAGAGTTGCGCCGCCCGCACAATGTTTAGCCGCTCACTGCCTTCAATGTAATGTCCATCAAAATTAGCGCAACTCACCTCATAAAGCTCTTGCTTTAACGCCCTGGCCAGTACTTTGCTAAGCTCGGTTTTGCCTGTACCGGGTGGGCCATACAACAGAATATTCACCCCGCTCTGGCGTTTGGCTATCACTTTTTTCAGATAGGCTTTAAGCAATTCAACAGGCTCACCAAGATAACGGTAATCTTTTTCCGTCAGATCCGGCTCCTTGACAACATTGACCAGGTCACGCAATAAAGCCATCGGCTCATCCAGCGGTGCCATCATGCGATTGGGCAGGCAGTCACTGACAAATTCAAAGTGATCGCAAAACTCCTGCTGGCCATAATTTCTCAAGCGTATAAGTCCTGATTTTTGCAGTGTGCCCTGTGGCGATAACGCCTCTTTCACCGCCAGCAGTGGCACACCCAATAAGGTTGATACAACATCAGCCAATTGGTAATTCAGCAACTCCCCCAGCAGCTCCAGCGCTTCTTTCAGCGCCCGGTTCACATGCGCCAGCACAATCAGGGCAAAAACGTCCTGCTCGGTTGGATTGAATCCGGCAACACGAGCGATACTGGCCAGGTTGCTGGCAAATACCGGCGGTAAAGCGACGTCGGTGGTTTGCAAAAATTGTTGGTACTTCGTTTGCAGTAAATAACGGGCTTTGCTGACAGACGAAAACGCTTTATGCTCTGGTTCGACACCAAGCAATTCCGCCAGACGATCCTCCAGATAATCCTGGCGACCAGACAGTGCCTTGGTGAGTCCATTCATATCCAGCATAATGCGAAACGCCCAATATTGGCAGATGGCGGGGGCCTGAAGCTTATCGCTTAGCAGCGTTGCCGACTGGGCAACGGACGGTTCGACCTTTTTCTTGACAGGCATCGTATAGACTCCATTTCTTATCGCTGTTATCAGTATAAGCGACCAATGCGACATTATGTGTCGCGAGTGATTGCTATCCGGCGAAACACAGGTTATAACAGGAAAAAATCAGTGGAGAACAGCATGTCAAGTCAGGCCATTTTCATTTACCAACCCGGTTAAAAATAGCGTAAGCACAGGGTTTGGCTGGTTCTGCTGTACACTGACACCGGTAATCATTACAGGTAACAGTGGCAACTGCTGGCATAGCAGGCTGGTAATGTCATGCAACTGAGTGGTGGTAAAATCTTCATTAATCAGCAGGTGCAGTAAAGCGCCTTTGGCGGAGTTTAATGCGGCCTGTTGCAATAATGGCTGGTTAAGTAAGGCGGCTAACTGTGGTTCCAGCGCCTGTTGTGGCAGCAGTTCAGTAAAACCGGCAACCATCCGGCCCTGTTCGCCAATAATCGCCAGAAAATCGTTTAAATCGATATTAATTAAGCCTGGCTCGGTCAGTACCGTAAGCAACCGGGTTAATAGCTGGTGCAAAAACACATTACTGGCATTCAGTGCATCTTCCAGCAAGGCATGCTTACCCAGGGCCTGGCGCAGGCTGTCGTTTGCTAACACCAGCAGGCCGTTGCAGCGGGTTTCAAGCTGCTGCAAGGCGGCACGGCTTTTCCGTAGTCGAGGCTCGCCTTCAAACTGAAAAGGCGTAATACAAAAGCCAATACCGGGCTTTTCTGCCTGCTTAACCCATAAAGCCAGCTCGCTGGCAATAGCGCCACTGTCGCCGCCCAGCGCAGTACAGATAAACACTAAATCGGCGGCCCGGATCAACTCAAGCAAGGCATTGTGCTGCGGTTCTGCCAGTAACGGCTGGCTTTTGTCAGCAGACTTATTCAGCAAAAAGGTGTTGGCATAGCGGGTATTTGCCAGCAACTCCGCTTTATGGTGCAGTAAAGCCAGCGATACGGTATCCGGCACGCCAAGCTGGCCAACCCGCCCGGCCAGGTAACAGCCCAGGCTGCCCGTGCCGATAATCAAAATACGGGGATTAAGCACTTCTGTGGTTGCTGCTGTGGTTTGCTTTTTCTTTCTTGGCATAGTTTCAGGCTCCGTAATAATTCTGGCTCACAGTATAACGCTGCCATGCGTCAGTTTAAGTCGCAAAGCCTTGTGATTAAACCGGCTGTACGGTATAACCGGTTGATTACCTCAGAGCAGGAGCTTTTATGTCAGCCGCTACCAGTAGCAGCACCATCAGCCGACAATGGGAATTGCTGAAATTACTGCCCGCCCGTGCACCGGGTATTGAAGCCAAAGCCCTGACCAGCCAACTGAACAGCCTGGGTTATCCGGTATCGAAACGGACGGTTGAGCGGGATCTGGACGATTTATCCCGTTTATTTCCGCTGCAATGTAACAATAAAAGCAAGCCTTACGGCTGGTACTGGATGCCGGGCGCATCGGTGGACTTACCCGGTATAAACCTTTATGAAGCGCTGACGCTGCGCATTGTAGAAGACACCCTGCGCCCTTTGCTGCCTGCCGCTATGTTGCAAAGCCTGGAAGCCCGGTTTTCGCAAGCCGCCAGAAAACTGGACGCTCTGAGCAAAGAGCTACCGACAGCCCGCTGGCTGGACAAGGTAGCAACGGTATCGGCCGATATGGTACTGCCACCACCACAGCTGACCAACAACATGCTGGAAACCGTACAACAGGCCCTGCTAAACGAGCGGCAGTTACAGGTAATGTATGCGGCGGTGCATCAGCAGGCCGTGAAAAATTACACCCTGAACCCGCTGGCACTGGTGCAGCGCGGCAAAATCACTTACCTGATTGCCACTGTTGCGCGCTATCAGAACCCGCTACGTTTTGCCTTACACCGCTTCAAGCAGGTTGAGCTGCTACCAAATCCGGCAAAAAAGCCGGAAAACTTTACACTACAAGGTTACCTGGCAACCGGTGCCATGCAATTTAGCGAAGGCGAGCAAATCCTGCTGGAAGCAGAAATTGATCAGATCCTGGCCGATATTCTTGAGGAAACACCACTATCTGATGATATGCAACTGACCAGACTGGCAGACACGACAGAGGGCAGCAATAAATGCTACCGGCTTAGTGCAACTGTCTTTACCGGCTGGCAACTGATTTGGTGGCTGATGTCGCACAGCGGTTCCATTACCGTGCAGGCCCCCGACAGTTTGCGCCAGACTATTAAACAGCGGCTAAACAGCGCTATAGCTGCATATCAGGATTGATGGTACCAGGAAGCAGGTACGCTGGCAGCAAGCAGCTCAATACAAGCTATTGAGCAGTGCATTATTGCCTTTGTCTGTATCTTATTCGTCGTCAAAGCTAAATTCTATGGTACGTACCCGCAGCCTCTATGCAGGAAATTCCTGAGCGGTATTCTGAAATCCACCAAAAGTAAGCTTAAGGCTGAGTGTTTCTGGCTATACCTTGATCTATCACATCAGCAGGCATATATTATGGTATATCCATCTGCATAATAGCTATTTGGTGCAGCATTGCCCTGAACCATTATTCTGAATCATAGCGAGGTCAATCAGCATGAGACACACTGCCAAACTTTTTATGAATGGCCGTAGTCAGGCGGTCCGGTTGCCTGCCCAGTATCGCTTCGATTGCGGAGAGGTTTATATCCGCAAAGATCCGCAAACCGGTGATGTGATTATTTCCAGAAAGCCGGGCTCCTGGGATGATTTTTTCAGCATGATGGAAACCATTGATGTGCCAGAGGACTTTATGGCAGAGCGCGACAACGAAGCGTTGCAGGAGCGGGAGCTGTTCTGATGGTGGCTACCCGCTACATGCTGGATACCAATATAGCCAGTTATATCATTAAAGGTGAGCCGGTAGTGGTCAGGGAGCGTCTGCGCCAGGTGCCTATAACCAGTATCTGTATTTCTGCCATTACCGAAGCCGAGTTGTTACGCGGTGTAGCGAAAAAACCTGAAGCAAAACGGCTTTCTGTCGCGGTGAAAGAGTTTTTATTGCGGGTTGACATTTTGCCTTGGGACTCTGCAGCGGCCGCAGCCTGGGCGCAGTTAAAAACGGCGTGCGAAAATGCCGGCAAATCTTTGGGGGCTATGGATATGCTGATTGCGGCCCATGCTATTGCTGCCGGGGCTGTGCTAATTAGCAATGATCAGGCATTCCGTTATGCCGGGCCTCAACTACAACTGGCAGACTGGACCACACCAACTGAGCAGTAGGGCTGTTGGCCTTTTTGGCATGCTTTAGCCATCTGGAGCGCTATTGACTTTTTGCTGGCTACCGCTACACTGCACACGGCTCCGACAGGGAGCCGCTTTTTCTGGTGCTGCAGTTATGCTGCAGTTAAACGGGAATCTGGTGTAAACCCAGAGCTGCCCCCGCAACGGTAAACAACTGAACTGTTCTCAACGCCACTGTCACAGGATGGGAAGGCGAGCGCAGGCGCAAGCAGGTTGTCAGCCCGGAGACCGGCCGGAAAAAATCCTTTAACTTTTCAAATGTGCCCACCGCACATTTGAAAAG
>CAZEGA010000221.1:5354-5878 GCA_964511675.1 uncultured Rheinheimera sp. | reverse complement strand
CACGTTCATGGCTGCTTTCAGATTCAATAACGGCACGACGTGATACCACCACGTTGTTGCGTTTCTGATCCAGCTTGATAACTTTGAACTCAAGTTCTTTGTTTTCCAGGTGCAGAGTGTCACGCACCGGACGTACGTCTACTAATGAACCAGGCAGGAATGCACGAATACCGTCAACTTCAACAGTGAAACCACCTTTAACTTTACCAGTGATAACACCGATAACAGTTTCTTTGTCTTCACATGCTTTTTCCAGGCGTACCCAGGCTTCATGACGTTTAGCTTTTTCACGAGACAGTAATGTTTCGCCGAAACCATCTTCAATGGCGTCTAATGCTACGTCGATGATGTCGCCTACGTTCACTTCGATTTCGCCGCTCAGGGATTTGAACTGCTCAACCGGAATCGCAGCTTCTGATTTCAGACCGGCGTCAACCATAACGACGTCTTTCAGAACGGCAACAACAGTACCTTTAACAATGGCACCCGGACGGGTTTCGATGGCTTTGAGGAAAGCCTCAAAG
>CAZEGA010000221.1:5004-5344 GCA_964511675.1 uncultured Rheinheimera sp. | reverse complement strand
AATAATTGTGCAAAATTTTCAGTCATATTCACTTTTTCAGTTAAGTGCTCCACGCTGCGTCATGCGTTGTGGGGTTGCTAAATTTACCTGGTTAAATCCATTTAACAGGCTGTCCAATGTGCGGTTTTGGCCTGGTTCACAACAGCGCCGGCAGTTTCATGCCCGCGTAGTTCAGTACCTCTTCCAACACTTGTTCAATAGGTTTATTGGTCGAATCCAGGATATAGGCGTCAGCCGCAGGCTTCAGCGGCGCTGTGGCACGATTCATATCGCGCTCGTCTCTTGCCTGAATTTCGCTCAAAAGGTCGCCGATGTTAACATCAAAGCCCTTTTCTTTCAA
>CAZEGA010000221.1:0-4994 GCA_964511675.1 uncultured Rheinheimera sp. | reverse complement strand
CGCCGTCTGGCGCGCTCTTCAGGGGTGGCGGTTAAAAAGATTTTAACGTCTGCCTGCGGAAATACCACAGTCCCCATATCACGGCCATCTGCGACCAGACCGGGAGCTTCGGCAAAAGCCCGCTGGCGGCGTAACAACGCCTCGCGCACCCGTGGTAAGGACGCTATTTTTGATGCCATATCAGCCACTTGCTGCGTACGAATGGTGTGGCTGACATTTTCGCCTTCCAGGGTGATACGCATATTGCCCTGCTCGTCACTGCCAAACTGTACATCCAGGTGTGCAGCCAATGGCTGCAGTGCTTCCTCGTCATCACTGGCGATCTGGTGGTGCATCGCTGCCAGCGCCAGTACGCGGTATATGGCGCCACTGTCGAGTAATTGCCAGCCTAAACGCTGTGCCAGCAAACGACAAATCGTGCCTTTGCCAGAGCCGCCCGGGCCATCTATGGTAATTACTGCTGCAGAATGTGGCATCCTACCCCCCTTAGAAACTGCTGGTTTATCGGATAAAAAACGGCGCTATTATACAGACTTTTGCGACAAGATCTGTGTTTAATTCGGTTAAAATGCAGTGAAAGCCCGCAACCGGACGGCTGCGCGTCTGGACGCTAGCAGGCTAAACGGGCAAAGGTGTTAAAGTAATCCGGAAAGGTCTTGGCCGTGCAATCCGGATCTTCAATGGTCACCGGCGTATCGCTAAGCGCAACCAGGGAAAAACACATGGCCATACGGTGATCATTGTAGGTTGCAATACTGGCATGCTTAAGCTGTGATGGCGGTGTCACTTTTATGTAATCGTGGCCTTCTTCAACTTCGGCACCTACTTTTCTCAGTTCCGTTGCCATAGCCGAGAGCCGGTCCGTTTCTTTTACCCGCCAGTTATACACATTGCGGATAACCGTTGGGCCTTCGGCAAACAACGCCGTAGTTGCTATGGTCATGGCCGCATCGGGTATGGCGTTATAATCGCGGTCTATACCCTTCAGCTTGCTACGCGTCACCATAATGTAATCATCGCCCCAGTCTACCTGAGCTCCCATGGCCTCTAAGGCATCGGCAAAATGAATATCCCCCTGCACCGCATGTCTGCCAATACCGGTCACTTTAATACTGCCGCCTTTAATTGCGGCGGCAGCCAGAAAATATGAAGCTGACGATGCATCGCCTTCGACCAGCCAGCTGCCGGGTGAACGGTAAGTCTGCTTACCACGGATACTAAAACACTTATAGTCATGGTTTTGCACTGTTACGCCAAAACGCTGCATCAGCGCCAGGGTAATATCGATATAGGGTTTGGATACCAGCTCACCGATAATCTCAATGTCGCTGTCACCATTTAGCAGCGGTGCTACCATCAGTACTCCGGTTAAAAACTGGCTGGAGATACTGCCATCGATCTGTATTTTGCCGCCGGACAGTGTTTTGCCTTTGATCTGCAGTGGCGGAAAACCATCGCCCGAAAGGTAAGTGATATCAGCCTGCCACTGCTGCAGTGCATCCACTAAGTGGCCAATAGGCCGCTCGTACATGCGCGGTTCGCCGGTTAAGGTCACATCCACCCGGGATGCAGCCAGTGCGGCTGTCAGTGGCCGCATAGCCGTACCGGCATTACCCAGAAACAGTGTTACCGCATGCGGCTGGTTAAACAGGCCGCTGATGCCCTGCACTTCACATTGTGTGCGGCAGGTTGACAATGTATAGCGGACACCCAGTGCGGTTAAGGCATTGAGCATATGTTTTACATCATCACTGTCCAGCAGGTTAGTGATTTGTGTTGTGCCCTCTGCCAGCGCGGCCAGCAACAATACGCGGTTAGAGATACTTTTTGAACCGGGCAGATGTACTTCACCGGCAACGCCGGCAATAGGATTAAGGGTGAGTGTTTTCATCCGTGTACCCGCTTAAATTCCTGCATAAAACTGACCAGCGTCTGCACACCTTCCAGCGGCATTGCATTATAAATACTGGCACGCATACCGCCTACCATGCGGTGGCCCTTTAATGCCAGCAAGCCATGAGTTTCTGCCTGCTCGACAAAGGTGTCGTTTAAGCGCTCATCGGCTAAGAAAAACGGTACATTCATCCAGGAGCGATACGTTGTATCAACGTCATTACTGTAGAAATCACTTTTATCAATATAATCATACAGTAAGTTAGCTTTTTTATGGTTACGCGTAGCCATTTCCGTTACGCCGCCCTGTTGCTTTAACCATTTAAACACTAACCCGGCCAGATACCAGGCGAAGGTTGGCGGTGTATTAAACATGCTGTCGTTTTCGGCAGCTAAACGATAGTCCAGTACCGACGGGATAGCGGCATCTTTAGCCGGTAATAAATCATCGCGCACTATGGCCAGTGTTAAACCTGAAGGGCCGATATTTTTCTGCGCACCGGCGTAAATCACACCATAGCGGCTGACATCAATGGGCCGCGATAAAATGGTGGAGGATAAATCGGCCACTAGCGGGCTGTGGGTATCCGGCAGCTCTGTAAACTCAATGCCATCGACCGTTTCATTCGGGCAGCAATGCACATAGGCTGCCTTGTCTGATAACTGCCAGTCTGCCGCTGCGGTAACAGTACGAATGCCCTGTGCGGTTTTATGGCGGATATCCCGGGCGGTGATCTGGCCGTATTTTACCGCCTCTTCCACTGCTGATTTGGACCAGGCGCCGGAAACAATATAATCAGCACTTTGCCCGGCTTTAAGCAGGTTAAGCGGTACTGCAGAAAACTGGCCGCGGCCGCCGCCGTGCATAAACAGCACTTTGTAGTTTGGCGGAATACTGAGTAAGTCGCGTAAGTCCTGCTCGGCTTCTGCTGCCACGCGGATAAAGGCTTTACTGCGATGGCTCAGCTCCATCACCGAACAGCCATGCTGTTGCCAGTTAATAAATTCCAGTTGTGCCTGTTGCATTACCTCAACCGGCAACATGGCCGGGCCGGCACAAAAATTATAGGTGGTCATCTGTACTACCTGCTCCTGATTAGCGCTTTAATTTAACTGACCTGGTTGCTTGTTATTAATGCCATCTTATCTTTGTGGCTTTTATTTATATGCCAGAAAACAAAACGAGCGCCAAGGCGCCCGTTTTGCTGGGGTGTTACTCTTCTTCATCCTGCGCTAACTGGGTATCTGTCAGCACAGTGGTTGCTGCTTTTTCTGCCTCAGCAGCGGCCAGCTCTTCAGCATCCTGAATTTCGTCAATTTTCTCTACACCGACTACTTTCTCGTTTTCCGCAGTACGGATCAGGATCACGCCCTGGGTATTACGGCCCACTTCAGATACTTCATTGACGCGGGTACGTACCAGGGTGCCTTTGTTTGAAATCATCATAATTTCATCCAGTTCATTCACCTGCACTGCGCCGACGACCAGGCCATTACGCTCTGATACTTTAATAGATACCACGCCCTGGGTAGCACGGCTCTTCGCCGGGTATTCTGTTAATGACGTACGTTTACCATAACCATTTTCAGTTACCGTCAGGATCGGGCCGCTGCCGTTTGGAATAATCAGCGATACCACTGAGCCACCGTCACGCAGTTTAATACCACGGACACCGGTAGCAGTACGGCCCATACCACGAACCTGATCTTCGGCAAAACGCACCACTTTACCGTCATCCGAGAACAGCATAATTTCGCTGCTGCCGTCGGTAATGCCAACGCCGATTAAGCGATCGCCATCATTCAGGTTCACGGCAATAATGCCGTTTGAACGTGGCCGAGAGTATTCAGTCAGGGCCGTTTTCTTCACAGTACCGTTGGCGGTAGCCATAAACACATATTTGTCGGCTTCGTACTCGCGTACCGGCAGGATGGCATTAATACGCTCACCCTCTTCCAGCGGCAGCAGGTTAACAATCGGCTTACCACGGGCGGTACGGCTGGCCAGTGGCAACTGATACACCTTCATCCAGTACAGCCGGCCACGGTTAGAGAAGCACAGAATAGTATCGTGCGTACTGGCCACCAGCAGTTTATCGACAAAGTCTTCATCTTTTACCGTGGTTGCCGCTTTACCCTTACCGCCGCGGCGCTGCGCTTCGTAATCAGATAACGGCTGATACTTGGCGTAGCCAAGGTGAGATAAGGTCACCACCACATCTTCTTCGGTGATCAGATCTTCCATATTGATATCCAGCATATTGTCCTGGATATCGGTGCGCCGGGTGTCGCCATACTGGGCTTTTACGGCTTCCAGCTCTTCACAGATCACTTCCATTAAGCGCTCCGGGCTGGCCAGAATATGCAGTAACTCGGCAATCAGTTCTAACAGCTGCTTGTACTCGTCAAGGATCTTCTCGTGCTCAAGACCGGTCAGCTTATGTAAGCGTAAATCCAGGATCGCCTGCGCCTGCTGCTCGGTTAAGAAATACAGGCCATCACGAATACCAAAATGCTCTTCCAGCCACTCCGGCCGGGCCGCATCCTGCCCGGCACGCTCCAGCATGGCGCTGACATCACCCAGCTTCCAGCCACGCTCAACCAAACCGGCTTTGGCCTCTGCCGGGCTGGCAGAGTGTTTAATCAGCTCAATAATCTCGTCAATATTGGCCAGGGCTATAGCAAGGCCTTCCAGGATATGAGCCCGGTCACGCGCTTTGCGCAGATCGTACACGGTACGGCGGGTAACCACTTCACGCCGGTGCAGTACAAAACACTTAAGCATGTCAATTAAACTGAGCAGCTTAGGCTGGCCCTGGTCCAGCGCCACCATATTAATGCCAAACACCGTCTGCATCTGGGTATTGGCATACAGCTGGTTCAGCATCACATCGGTGGATTCGCCGCGTTTAAGCTCGATCACAATGCGCATACCGTCTTTGTCAGATTCATCGCGCAGTGCAGAAATGCCCTCAATACGTTTTTCTTTTACCAGCTCGGCTATTTTTTCAATTAAGCGGGCTTTATTAACCTGATACGGAATTTCGGTGACGATAATGGCTTCGCGGCCGGTTTTTTCGTCTGTTTCAATTTCGGTTTTG
>CAZEGA010000220.1:0-5882 GCA_964511675.1 uncultured Rheinheimera sp. | reverse complement strand
GCGGTTGGCAGGTAAATTGGCCATTCCAGCTGTAACATTTCGATCAGGCCGTACGGGCGTAAATCGAAGTGTTCGCGTACCAGTTTAATCAGCTGATCTTCGCTCAGCTTGCTGGTACCGAAGGTTTCCAGGCTGATAGAGGTAGGCTCAGCCACACCGATGGCATAAGATACCTGCAGCTCACAGCGATCTGCCAGGCCGGCCGCTACAATGTTTTTGGCCACATAGCGGGCGGCATAGGCGGCAGAACGGTCAACTTTCGACGGATCTTTACCCGAGAAAGCCCCGCCGCCGTGACGCGCCATACCACCGTAGGAGTCTACAATGATTTTACGGCCGGTCAGGCCGCAGTCGCCCATAGGGCCGCCGATAACAAAACGGCCGGTAGGGTTAATAAAAAATTTGGTCTTGCTGCTCAGCCATTCTGCCGGTAACACCGGTTTGATGATGGTTTCCATTACCGCTTCGCGCAGGTCGGCAGTGCTGATGCTATCGCAGTGCTGGGTGGATAGCACTACGGCATCGATACCTACCGGCTTACCGTCTTCATAGATAAAGCTCAGTTGTGATTTGGCATCCGGACGCAACCACGGCAGGGTGCCGTCTTTACGCACCTGGGCCTGACGTTGCACCAGACGGTGTGAATACGTGATAGGCGCAGGCATTAACACGTCAGTTTCGTTGCTGGCGTAACCAAACATTAAGCCCTGATCACCGGCACCTTGCTCTTTTGGATCGGCGCGGTCAACACCCTGGTTAATATCCGGTGACTGCTTACCGATGGCATTTAACACCGCGCAGGAATCGGCATCAAAACCCATATCAGAGTGGGTATAACCGATTTCACGTACGGTTTTACGCGTCAGCTCTTCAATATCAACCCAGGCAGTGGTCGTAATTTCGCCACCAACCAGTACCATGCCGGTTTTGACAAAAGTTTCGCAGGCTACACGGGCTTTTGGGTCTTGTTCAAGGATTGCATCCAATACGGCGTCTGAAATCTGATCGGCGATTTTATCCGGATGTCCTTCAGATACCGACTCAGAAGTAAAAATATGTTGTGCCATAGGTGTATTCCAATAAATAAGGTTAATACCGTCAGTCAGCCGGGATAAAACCGCCAGCGAACTGGAAAAAACAGGCGCGTATTCTAGATAAAGTGTGAAGGCTTTGCCAGAAAAATCTGCCACCCAGACGTCTTTAATGCTATTTTAAGTTGCTATTTACGTTAGCACAGATTATGGGATCTGCTGTGCAGGAAATTCTGTCCGCCAGCCGATTTAAATTTGCCATCGGGCGGGCGCTCTGGGAAAATAGCACGCCATACCGCCTTTACATATCAGCTTATAATAACTCGCTTCGCCAGCCGAAGCCGCGCAATGTCAGGAGTGAAGATGCCATCTCGTAAACAACTCGCCAATGCGATCCGTGCGCTTAGTATGGATGCGGTGCAAAAAGCCAAATCAGGACACCCGGGCGCCCCTATGGGCATGGCCGATATTGCCGAAGTGTTATGGCGTGATTTCCTCAGGCACAATCCGCAGGACCCGCAGTGGCCAAACCGTGACCGTTTTGTGTTATCGAATGGCCATGGTTCTATGTTGTTGTACTCGCTGCTGCATTTAACCGGCTATGACCTGGCTATCGACGATTTAAAACAGTTCCGTCAGCTGCATTCCAGAACACCGGGCCACCCGGAATATGGTTATGCGCCGGGTGTGGAGACGACGACAGGCCCGCTGGGGCAGGGTATTACCAACGCGGTAGGTATGGCGATTGCCGAAAAAGCGCTGGCAGCGCAATTTAACCGGCCGGACTATGCCATTGTTGATCACCACACCTATGTATTTTTAGGTGACGGTTGTTTAATGGAAGGTATTTCCCATGAAGCCTGCTCGTTAGCCGGTACTCTGGGCCTGGGTAAACTTATCGCTTTCTGGGATGATAACGGCATTTCGATTGATGGCCACGTTGAAGGCTGGTTTACCGATAATACTCCGGCACGCTTTGAGGCTTATGGCTGGCATGTGATCAGCAATGTGGACGGTCACGATGCTGCAGCGGTAGAAGCGGCAATTAAGCAGGCCCAGGCTGAAACGGCCAAGCCGACATTAGTCTGTTGCCGCACCGTGATTGGCTACGGTGCGCCAAATAAAGGCGGCAGCCACGATTGCCACGGTGCCCCGCTGGGGGACACCGAAATTGCCGCCGCGCGTGATTATCTGCAATGGCCGCATGCGCCGTTTGATATTCCGGCCGATATTTATGCTGACTGGGATGCCAAAGCCAAAGGTGCTGAGCAGCAACAAAGCTGGCAGCAGCTGTTTGCCCGTTACAGTGCCGCTTTCCCTGCACAGGCCGCCGAGTTCAGCCGCCGGGTGTCAGGAGCATTACCGGCCGATTGGGCAGAAAAATCCCAGGCCTACATTAATCAGTTGCAGGCTAACCCGGCCAGTATTGCCAGCCGTAAGGCCTCGCAGAACAGCCTGAATGCCTTTGGCCCGCTGTTACCTGAGTTTATGGGCGGCTCGGCCGATTTAGCCGGTTCTAACCTGACGATCTGGTCTGGCAGCAAGCCGCTTACTGCCGAAGATGCCAGCGGTAACTATATTTACTACGGCGTGCGTGAATTTGGCATGTCGGCCATTATGAACGGCATCGCGCTGCATGGTGGTTTTGTGCCTTATGGTGCCACCTTCCTGATGTTTATGGAATACGCCCGTAATGCGGTGCGTATGGCGGCACTGATGAAGCAGCGGGTCATTTTTGTCTACACCCATGATTCTATCGGTTTGGGTGAAGATGGCCCGACGCACCAGCCGGTTGAGCAACTGGCCGCACTGCGTGCCACACCGAACCTGATGAACTGGCGCCCGTGCGACCAGGTGGAGTCTGCAGTTGCCTGGCAGGCCGCGATTGAGCGCACTGATGGCCCGACCACACTGATCTTCACCCGGCAGAATCTGGCGCAGCAGCAGCGTAGCGCACAGCAACTGGCCGATATAAAACGCGGTGGCTATATCCTGCGTGACTGCACAGGCACACCAGAGCTGATTATCATCGCTACCGGCTCAGAAGTTGAGCTGGCCATGCAGGCGGCGGCAACGTTAACTGCACAGGGTAAAGCGGTGCGGGTTGTGTCGATGCCATCTACCGACGTGTTTGAGCAGCAGGATGCGGCATACCGGGAGGCCGTGCTGCCTGCTGCAGTAACCAGACGTATTGCTGTCGAAGCGGGTATTACGGACTGCTGGTATAAATATGTGGGTTTAAACGGCAAAATTATCGGCATGACCGGTTTTGGCGAGTCTGCGCCTGCCGAGCAGCTGTTTGTACATTTTGGTATAACCACGGAAAAAGTACTCGAAGCTGCGCAGCAGTTACTGGCGTAATGTGTAATACAATGGGATCAATTCTGGTCCCATTTTCTTATGTCGTACTCTTTATGTAGTTGTATAGCGTGGGCGTGGTGTTATGGCAATAAGACTGGCAATTAACGGCTTTGGCCGCATCGGGCGCAATATTTTGCGGGCTGTTTATGAGCGCGGTCTGCAGCAACAACTGCAGGTGGTGGCTATAAATGAACTGGCAGATGCCAAAGGCGTGGCGCATTTGCTGAAGTACGACACTTCACATGGCCGTTTTGGCTTTAAGGTTAGCTCCTATGATGGGGGGATCACGGTTGATGGTAACAAGATAGCGCTGTTGTCTGCTGCCGATCCGCTGGAATTGCCCTGGAGCGAGCTTGGTGTGGACGTGGTGCTGGAATGTACCGGTGTATTTCACAGCCGCGAACATGCCAGCTGGCATTTAACCGCCGGGGCCAAAAAGGTACTGTTTTCGCACCCGGCGGATGCAGATATCGATGCCACGGTGATTTATGGTATTAACCAGGGCAGTTTAACTGCAGAGATGACAGTGGTGTCGGCCGGCTCCTGTACGACTAACTGCATAGTGCCGGTGATCCAGGTACTGGATCAGCACTTTGGGGTTGAAAGCGGCACTATCACCACCATTCACGCTTCTATGCATGACCAGCAGGTAATAGATGCCTACCATCCCGATCTGCGCCGTACCCGGGCCGCCAGCCAGTCCATTATTCCGGTAGATACCCGGCTGGCACTGGGCATAGAGCGTATTTTGCCGAAATTTGCCGGCCGGTTTGAAGCTATAGCCGTACGGGTACCAACGGTAAACGTAACGGCAATGGATTTAAGCGTGACACTGCACCAGGATGTCAGTATTACTGCAGTAAACCAGGTGCTTAAGCACGCCAGGCTGGGAGAGCTAGCCGGTATCCTGGATTACACTGAAGAACCGCTGGTGTCGGTCGATTTTAACCATGACCCGCATTCCTGCATTGTAGATGGCTCGCAAACCCGGGTCAGCCACAAGCGGCTGGTAAAATGTCTGGTATGGTGTGATAACGAATGGGGCTTTGCCAACCGTATGCTGGATACTGCAGCGGCCATGATGCCACCGAATTTATAACAAGGAGCTAGAAATGTCTGTTATTCGCATGAGCGATTTGGATCTGAACGGCAAACGTGTCCTGATCCGCGAAGATTTAAATGTACCGGTTAAAAACGGCAAAGTGACGTCAGACGCCCGTTTAAAAGCGGCCATGCCAACGATAGAGCTGGCGCTGCAAAAAGGCGCCAAAGTGATGGTAATGTCACATTTAGGCCGGCCGGAAGAGGGCGTCTATGACGCTGAAGCCTCGTTGCAACCGGTAGTGGATTACCTGTCGCAGGCATTATCTGCCCCGGTACGCTTAGCGGCCGATTATCTGGCGGGTATCGAGCTTGCTGCCGGTGAAGTGGTGGTATTTGAAAATGTGCGCTTTAACAAAGGCGAAGGTAAAAATGACGATGTACTGGCGCAACAGCTGGCAGCCTTGTGTGACGTGTTTGTGATGGATGCGTTTGGTACCGCGCACCGGGCGCAGGCATCGACCCATGGCGTGGCGAAATTTGCCGCTGTAGCCTGCGCCGGCCCTTTATTGGTAGCAGAGCTGGATGCACTGGCCGCCGCGTTAAAGAACCCGAAACGGCCACTGGTGGCTATCGTCGGTGGTTCCAAGGTCTCTACCAAACTGACGGTGCTGGAGTCGTTATCCGGTATTGTTGATCAGTTAATTGTTGGTGGCGGTATTGCCAATACCTTTATTGCTGCCAATGGCAATAATGTCGGTAAGTCGCTGTATGAGGCTGATTTAATTCCGCAAGCCCGGCGCCTGATGGCTCAGGCCAAAGCCCGTGGCGGCAATATCCCGGTACCGACCGATGTCGTGGTGGGGCAGGCTTTTAGTGAAACTACACCGGCAACATTAAAGCCGGTAGCAGAAGTTTCAGATAGCGATATGATTTTTGATATCGGCCCGGATACCAGTGCCAAACTGGTAGAAATCCTGCAATCTGCCGGCACTATTGTCTGGAATGGTCCGGTTGGAGTATTTGAGTTTGAGCAGTTTGCCGCAGGGACTACAGCGATAGCCCAGGCGATTGCAGACAGCAAGGCGTTCTCTATTGCTGGCGGTGGCGATACGCTGGCCGCTATTGATAAGTACAATATTGCTGACAAAGTATCCTATGTATCAACGGGTGGCGGAGCCTTTCTGGAGTTTCTGGAAGGTAAAACTCTGCCAGCAGTAGCTATACTGGAACAGCGCGCTAAAGCGTAAATTAAATATAAAATAACAAAATAATGTAATTACAACTGTACCCTGAAAGTTTAACAGAGAGGAATTCATGGCCCTTATTTCCCTGCGTCAAATGCTGGATCATGCTGCTGAGCACAGCTACGGCATCCCGGCGTTTAACGTCAATAACCTGGAGCAGATGCGCGCTATCATGCTGGCGGCGGATAAAACCGACAGCCCG
>CAZEGA010000219.1:0-5925 GCA_964511675.1 uncultured Rheinheimera sp. | reverse complement strand
TCTGGAACCTGAGCAGTCGGCCGAAATTCTGTCGCAGTTCCCGGAAAAAGTGCGGCTGGACTTAACCATGCGTATTGCTAACCTGGAAGAGGTACAACCAGCCGCCTTGCAGGAACTGAACGAAATCATGGAGAAACAGTTTGCTGGCCAGGCAGGTACCCAGACCGCGAAAATGGGCGGCTTAAAAGCCGCAGCCGATATCCTGAACTATATGGATACCAATATCGAAGGCCAGCTGATGGATTCCATCCGCGAGCATGACGAAGAGATGGCGCAACAAATTCAGGATCTGATGTTTGTATTTGAAAACCTGATTGATGTGGATGACCGCGGTATCCAGACGCTGCTGCGCGAAGTGCAGCAGGATGTACTGATGAAAGCGCTCAAAGGTACAGACGAGAACCTGAAAGAGAAAATCTTTAAAAATATGTCCAAACGTGCGGCAGAACTGCTGCAGGATGATCTGGAAGCCATGGGACCGGTACGGGTCAGCGATGTTGAAGCAGCACAAAAAGAAATCCTGTCGGTTGCGCGGCGCCTGTCTGATGCCGGTGAAATTATGCTGGGCAGCGGCGGTGGCGATGACTTCCTGTAAGCCGGACTGAGGTAGTCATGAGTACAGATGCGTTTAAATATAAACGGCCGTTTTCGCCGGATGATGCAACGGAACAACTGCTGCAGCATTGGCAGACACCGGATCTGAGCCAGGAGCGGCGGCCAGATGATGGCCGCACCAATGCGCTGAACAAAACCCGGCCGGAAAGCCGTAAAGCCCGACCTGAGCAGGAAGATGAGCTCGTCGTCAAACCTTTGACAGCCGATGATATCGAGCAGATCCGCCAGGCGGCTTATGACGAAGGTTATGCCGAGGGTAAAGAAGAAGGCTTTGGTAAAGGCTATGGCGAAGGCCGTGAGCAGGGTATACAGGATGGCCTGCTGCAAGGGCAGGCCGAGGGGAGAAAACAGGGGCTGGCGCAGGGAGAAGAAGAGCTGACCCAGCGTCTGGCGCAGCTAACCGGCTTGGTGGAACAACTGCAAAAGCCGCTGGCCAGTATCGATAGCCAGGTAGAGCAACAGCTGCTTACACTGTGCCTGGCCATGGCGCAGGCGGTTATCGCGGTTGAAGTGCAAACCAACCCACAGGTGATTTTACAGGCGTTAACCGAGGCAACCTCGGTATTGCCGCTGGATGCCGGCCAGATCCGCATAAAACTGCACCCGGCAGATCTTGCTGTGGTAGAACAATTTTACAGTAAAGAGCAGCTCAGTGAGCGCGGCTGGCAACTGCTGGCTGAGCCTTCTGTGGCCCAGGGCGGCTGCCTGCTGGATACGGCACGTTCCAGCGTTGACCGCTCGCTGGCGCAGCGGGTGCAAAGTAGTCTGGAGCACTTTTTGCACCTGCAACACAGCACTGAAACTGATAGCAATAGCGGGACAGAGCCTGCTACCGGGCCAGAGACGGCGGATGAGGCTGACGATGGCCAGCAGTGAGGCATTAAAGCGTTTTTTACAGCAGCAACAGGGCTATATTCATCCCTCCAGACCGGCCGTGGCCGGCCATTTGGTACGGGTGGTAGGCCTGACACTGGAAGCTACAGGTTGCAGTGCTGCCATCGGCCAGCCCTGCAGTGTACAAACCGCGCGTGGCGATATCATGGCTGAAGTGGTGGGCTTTGCCAATGACCGCATTTATCTGATGCCCAAGGATGATGTTTCCGGCGTAGTGCCCGGCGCTAAAGTGACTCCTATGCTGAACTTCAAAGGCGTGCCGCTGAGTATGAACCTGCTGGGCCGCGTGATTGATGGTGTCGGCAGCCCGCTTGATGGCAAAGGCCCGATAGCCGCCCGGCAGTTTGCCGGCCTTAAAGCCAGGCCGATAAACCCGTTAAACCGCCGGCCGATTAAGCAGCCGCTGGATGTCGGTGTACGGGCCATCAACAGCATGCTGACCGTGGGCAAGGGCCAGCGGATGGGCTTATTTGCCGGCTCCGGTGTGGGTAAAAGTGTGCTGCTGGGCATGATGACGCGCGGCACCTCGGCTGATGTCATCGTGGTGGGCCTGGTGGGTGAACGGGGCCGGGAGGTAAAAGAGTTTATAGACGAAATTCTCGGCGACGAAGGTAAACGGCGCTCTGTCGTGATAGCGGCACCGGCTGATGTGTCACCGCTGATGCGGCTTAAAGGCTGTGAAACGGCCGTACAGGTAGCCGAGTATTTCCGCGATCAGGGCATGGATGTGTTGCTGCTGATCGACTCTATCACCCGTTACGCCCAGGCCCAGCGCGAAATTGCGCTGGCGGTAGGTGAGCCCCCGGCAACGAAAGGCTATCCGCCATCGGTGTTCGCCAAATTACCGGCACTGGTCGAACGGGCCGGAAATGGCAGCGGCAGCCAGGGCTCGATTACCGCATTTTATACCGTGTTATCAGAGGGCGATGATTTGCAGGACCCGATTGCTGATGCCTCGCGGGCCATTTTAGACGGCCATATCGTGCTGTCGCGTGCCCTGGCCGATGCCGGGCATTTTCCGGCAGTAGACGTGGAAAAATCCATCAGCCGGGTCATGCCGGCGGTGACCAGCAATGAACACCAGCAAATGGCACGTGGCGTAAAGCAGTTGTATTCCAGCTACCAGCAAAGCAAAGACTTAATTGCTATCGGGGCTTATGTGCGCGGCAGTGATCCCCAACTGGATAAAGCCATTGCCATAATGCCGAAGATTAACCTGTTCTTGCAGCAGGGCATGCACGACGTGGTCGGCTATGATGACAGCCTGCAGGGGCTGTACCAGCTGATGCCGCAGCCGAAAGGAAACAACCTATGATCAATCACCGTTTTGCCATGCTGATTAAAATACAGCAGGAGCGGGAAGAGAAACTGCAGGCCCAGTTTATTGCTGCACAGCAGTTTTACCTGCAGGCCGAGCAGAAATACCAGGGGCTGGCTGATTACCGTACCGATTATATTCAGCAAAGCCAGCAACAGGGCGCGGCGGGTTTACAAAGCCGGCAGTACAATCAATTTGTTAATTTTATTGCCAAGCTGGATCTGGCCATTTCGCAGCAGGGCCGCGCTGTGCAGCAGGCGAGGGCAGCAGCAGAGCAGCGCAAGCAAAGCTGGCTGACGATGCAGAAAAAGCGCAAAGCCCTGGAGTTGCTGGTACAGCGTGGCGAGCAGGCCGAGTTACTGCGCCAGTTAAAACTGGAGCAGAAAAATGCCGACGAATATGCCAGCCAGTTGTATAGCCGTGCCAGGGCTGAACAGCAACAGCTTTAGTTTGCTGACAGACTGGCCTGAAACTTGAATGCAAGAACATCAGGATAAGCATTACAGCACTAACCGGCAGCCGCTATAGCGGAGGCCAAAGCGGGGTAAAACATGACGCAGGCATTACAGATTTCGATGCTGATGTTAACGGCCGACAGCCCGTTAAAGCCGGACAGCCTGGCAGCAAACGGCTTTGCCGCGAACAATATTGTGCCGCAGAGCGAAACTGCTGCGCCGGAAGAGGGCACGGCTATAGCCTTTGGTACCTTGTTAAACGGCATGGTACAACCGGCAAAAACCGGCAACAGCACAGCCGCCATGCGGCAGATCCCTGCCGCTGCAGGCGTGCTGTCCGCTGTCAGTGCAGCAATGTTGCAGGCGGCACAGGGGGCTGACGAAGCAGGCAATGCAGATACCGCACTGGCAAATAATTTGTTATTGCAGATAGCGCTGAATAACAAAACAGACAGCCAAACAGACATTGAAACAGCAAATGCAGACAGCCCGCCAGCGGCTGATGCCGGCGGCGATATGCCGCTGACAGCAGAACAGATTGCGGCAACACTGGTTCAGCCCGGCCATAGCGCACACGACACCGCAAACGAAAATACCACTATATTGGCTGAGACAGCACTGAAAAATGCTGCCGCTGATACTGCTGAGGCTAATACCGGGCAGCAAACACTGGCTGCTAAAGTGACGGCAGACACTGCCGGCACTCCACCGGCGGCAGCACAACATACTGCCGCAGAAACAGACCTGCAGCCTGATACAGCGCCGCCGTCATTACAACATGCTGTGCCGGCAGAGCAGGAACACTTGGCAGCAGCGGATAATAAGCTGCATAAAGCGCCGGAGACAGCAGCACCGGAAACAGTAAAACAGCAGACTGAAGCCAAAGACAGGGCACAGGTTGTAGCGGCAGCTGGCCTGGCTGATAACGCTAACAGCACTGTCATGGCTGCCGGCGATAATACGGCTGGGCTGCCAACGGCTGCAACCCAGGGTACAACCTCCCCGGCTGACAGTCACGCAGAGCGGGTAACGGCGGCAACACAGAACCCGGCTACTGCGGCCGACGATAAAACAGAGCCGGTAATGGCGGCAATACAGAATGCAGCTGCTCCGGTTGATAGTAAAACGGAGCGGTCAGTTGCTGCGGCCATAAGTAACCCGGATGAAACTGCTACCACAAAAGCGCCGGCGACAGAAACCATAGCCGTTACGGTTGCCGCGCAACCCCAGACAAAAGCAGACATAAGTGCCAAAGACAAAACTGTCACAGTAAAAACAGACACCGATAAAACCGACAACGTTAAGGCAGATAGCTCCGCTGTGATAAAAACAGCGGCCGCTGAACCGGGTGCCCAGCATCAGCAGCAGGGCCAGGCGCAGTCTGAGCGGCAGTTTGCTGCTATGGAGCAACTGGCGTCTACGGTTAAAACCACAACCGAGTCAGGGGCACAACGTACAGAAAGCGTTTTTAGTACCAGCTTGCAGGCTGCAGAAAGCCGCCAGCAAGGCAGTGTAAGTACAACGGTAGCAAAAAGCGCGACTGAGCAGTTAAAACAAAGCCTGGATCTGCAACAGCAGGATGCTGCCGGCCAGCTGCGCGAGCGGGTGAATCTGATGGTGCGGCACAATATCCAGATTGCAGAGATCCGCCTGGACCCGGCTGGTCTGGGCCAGATGCAGATTAAAGTCGATTTACAGCAGGATCAGGCTAATGTGCAGTTTATTGTGCAACAGCCACAGGCCAAAGAGCTACTGGAACAGCAACTGCCCCGTCTGCGCGACCTGTTACAGCAGCAGGGCATAGTGCTGGGCGAAGGCAGTGTACAGCAACAATCGCAACAGGAACGGCAACTGGCAGAGCGGCAGCACCAGCAGAACGGGCCGCAGGGCCCGGCAGGGGATGCTATAGCGGATGATGCGATGCCGGCGCAGGTAAAAGTTGCAGCGGCAGACCGGCTGGTCGATTATTATGCGTAACGTATGTTACAGCACCAATCAGCCCGCGCCGGATTTACTTTAGCGGCGGGCTCTGAGCATAATGTATGCAGGTGCAATTACAGGTAGAGTGTTATGGCAGCGGAAAAAGACTTGGTGATTGCCGAGGGTGGCAGTAAGAAAAAATGGTTGCTGATTGGTGCCGGCGTGCTGGTTGTGGTACTGGCTGTGGTGGGCTTTTTGCTGTTTTCCGGTGGCAGTGGTTCTTCTGTCGCCATTGGCAGCCAGGGCAGCACCTCAGCGGGGGCAGCGGATCAGGAGCCAAAAGGTTCGGCGCTGTATGTGCCGCTGCCAAAGCCGTTCGTATTTAATGTGCCGGGGACATCGCGCGACAGAATGGTGCAGATTAAAGTGCAGTTGCTGGTCAGGGGCACCAACAACCAGACACTGGCGATGCGGCATATTCCGCTGATTGAAGGCGCTTTGCTGGAAACGTTCAGTGCGTCCAATGCCGATGAACTGGTTACTGTGGCCGGCCGTGATGCGTTGAAGAACAAAGCGTTAAGTGATTTACAACAGGTGATGATTGAAGTGGTAGGTTCAGTGGTGGTGGACGAAGTATTGTTCACCGGTTTTGTCATGCAATAAGAGTGAGCAGCCGTGACCGATTTACTGTCACAAGATGAAATTGATGCGCTGTTACATGGT
>CAZEGA010000218.1:0-5961 GCA_964511675.1 uncultured Rheinheimera sp. | reverse complement strand
ATAACCGAGTTTAACTACCGCTACGCCAGCGATCACAAGGCGCATATCTTTGTCGGCATTAAACTGCGCCACGGCCAGCAGGAGCTGAATACCGTCACCAAATTGCTGACTGACGCCGGCTATGATTATCAGGACTTATCTGACGACGAACTGGCCAAACTGCATGTGCGGCATATGGTCGGCGGCATGCCACCGCGCGAGCTGCAAGAACAGGTGTATCAGTTTAACTTTCCGGAATACCCCGGTGCACTGATGAACTTCCTTAATACGCTGGGCGAGCACTGGAATATCACGCTGTTCCACTACCGCAACCACGGTGCCGCCACCGGCGATGTGTTGGCCGGGTTTGAAGTAAATACCCATGAAGATATCAGGCAATATCTGGAGGATCTGGGCTACCAGTACCAGCTGGTCAGCAGCAACCGCAGTTACCAGACGTTTTTAACCGCAGGTTAAGTAGTGTTTTTTACTATGGCATCGTAGCCATCGCTTGTATCCGGGCAAGGCCATCCCCAGATAACCCGCAGTGTTTTTCAAAGGTAAGCTGATGCAGCAGAAAAGTTGGTTTATGCAGTTTAAGGTACTGCTGTTAACTGTTGGCTTTATTTGGCTGGCAGCCTGGCTAATGCAACCTGCCCCTGTTGCTGAATCTGCTGTTGTGGTACAGGTATCAATCCAGATCGGTCAGCCGGCAGCAGCCGATGAGTCTTTATTGTCTAATCTGGCCCGCCATCCTGCTGTTTTATTTCAACATATCAGGCAGCAGCCTTTATATCAGTTATGGCAAGAGTTTGGCTTAAGCCCGCTTGCAGCCTTACCGCTAAGTATTTCACCATTATGTTGTCAGCTCCCCTGGTATATCCTTGCCAGCCCCTGTGCCAGCTTTCGCCTTGGGTTATGGCAGGATGCCAACTTACACGCCAAACGTCTGTATTACGCCTCTCTGGCCTGATGGCTTTTCAAACGCAACTAATACGTTATAGAAAAGAATCAGACAGAGGTTTTTATGTATTCATATTTTATGCAGCTAAGCAAAGCTGTAGTGTTAGCTTTATTGGTTTTTACCATTACGCCGGTTACGGCGGATGAAACAGTCATCATCAATGCCACAGAACGCCGGGCGGCAATTGAGGGGGTTAATCAGGTTTTGCGCCAGCAATATGTGTTTCCTGACACGGCAGAACAGGTTGCACAGCAACTGTTAGATAAACTGGATGCTGGTGAGCTGGATCATTTAACCAGCCACCAGCTGTTTGCTGACCAGGTTGGCGAGTTATTGCGACAATACAGCGGTGATGGTCATCTTAATCTGGCTTTAATCGCACAAACCGGTGGCGTATCGCACCGGTTGCAGGAAACTGAAGAACGTAAAAACAATAACTTTGCCTTTGAGCAGGCAGTGGTGCTTCCGGGCAATATTGGCTACCTGAAACTGCACAAGTTCTGGCAAGCCGAACAGGCGCATCGTATCGGCCATGCTGCCTTGGTTTTTCTCAGCCATACCGATGCCATTATTATTGATTTGCGGGAAAGTGGCGGTGGATCACCTGAACTGGTCAGTTATCTGATCAGCCATTTTGTACAACCTGACACGTTGTTGTGGGATCTTTATGACCGGGCAAGCCGTACCGGGCAGATATTCAGTGAGCTAGTGCCAGATTCCGCGTTGCTGAAAACCAAGTCTTTGTTTATTTTGCAAAGCAGCCAACTTGTCAGTGCCGGAGAGTTTTTCAGCTATACCTTGCAGCAATTGCAACGAGCAACAATAGTAGGAGAAACCAGTGCTGGCCTGGCGCACTATACCGGAGCAACAAAGGTTAATGACTGGCTGTTTGTCAGGATTCCGATGTACAGGCCGGTAAACCCGGTAACGGGTAAGAACTTTGAAGGCACAGGCGTTAGCCCTGATATTAAGGTCAATGCCGAGCAGGCGCTGGATATTGCAATACAACAGGCTATAGCGGCTAAAGGCAAAAACTAAGCGGTTTATACACCGGTCGGCCGGTAGAATTTGCCCTGTGAGCCGATTAAGGCTATTATTCGGCTCATTAATTGAGCCGAATGTGGATATTATTTGGCTTATTACAACGCGACGCAGCTTTAGGGACAAACACTATGTATACGACAAGCTGGATCTGGCAACACCCCGACTGGCCGGCTTTTCGCTGGCAGAATAGCATTGTGCAGCCTTTGCTGCGGCAAGTGCGGATGCAACTGGGGGTACTACTTGGTACTGCTATGGTTGCCAGTCAGCAACAGAATAAACAGCAAGCATTAGACACGCTGCTGAGCAACATTATTGCCTCCAGTGCTATTGAAAATGAAAGGCTGAATGCCGCCTCAGTGCGCTCCTCCCTTGCCAGACGGCTGGGTATTACAGAACAACAGGCTTATCCGGTATCAGACCGCTCTGAAGGACTGGCCAGTATGATGCTGGATGCGTTGCAACAGCCAACAGATACGATGACCTTAGCCCGTTTGTTGCAGTGGCATTGCTGGCTGTTTCCTCAGCCTGGCATAGTGCATGCAGTTAAGCCGGGTGAACTACGGGGTAATGCACCGATGCAGGTCGTATCGGGCCGGCTGGATAAACCGGTGATACATTTTGAAGCACCGCCTAAAGCGGTGTTGGAGATGATGTTACAAGCATTTTTGCAATGGTTTAATCAAAGCCGGCAAGATAGCCAGCTGGACCCTTTATTAAGAGCAGCGCTTACGCATTTCTGGTTTATAACCCTGCACCCGTTTGAAGATGGCAATGGCCGTATTGCGCGGGCGCTCACCGATTTAGCACTGGTACAGGCTGATCAACAAAGTGTGCGTTTATATGCCATGTCTGTCGGCATACTGCAGAAGCGTGCACAGTACTATGCGGTGCTGGAACAGTGCCAGCGCGGTGATATGGATATTACCAGCTGGCTTAGCTGGTTTTTTACCACCTTGTTGCAGGTGCTGCAGCAGGTTAGCGATAACGCCAGCCAGGTGGTTAGAAAAGGCTTGTTCTGGCAGCTGTATCAGCACGCCACCTTGTCAGCAGAGCAGATAAAGGTACTGAATCGCTTACTGGATGGTGGTGAAAAGGGGTTTAGTGAAGGCATAAGCGCTTCACAGTATCAGGCGGTGGCAAAAGTCAGTAAAGCTACCGCTACCCGGCATCTGGCCGATTTAGTGGCTCAAGGCTGTCTGGAAAAACTCCCCGGCGGCGGGCGAAGCACCCGTTATCAGATCCGCTACCCCGAATAGCCGCCGGACTGATCATATTTTCACGAAAACCAAACGCGGCCAGCTTTTCATACACCAATAACTTAAACGGAACTTATTGCATTTGTTAAGTGCCCAAGCCCGCAGTTACATTTTGCGCGTCCCGTCAGTATTATCTTTTTAATAGCTGTTCGCTGATACGGTGAACCAAGCACTACACCTGTGCTTTTTAATTGCTTTTCACCCGTATCCGGCTAACAATTACTGCATTACTGGAGGATACCCATGCCAAGCCCGCTAAGAAAAGATGAAGCCCATAAACTGATTGAGCAACTACCAGCTGATGCCACCTGGGATGACCTGATGGAGCAGATTTACGTGCGTCAGGCAATAGAAAACGGCTTACATGATAGCGAACAGGGCAAGCTGCAATCTGTGCAAGAGATCCGGAAAAAATATGGCTTGGTTGAGTGAGTGTACTGAGTGAAAGTACTTTGGTCTGCTAATGCAGCAGAACACCTTGATGCCATCTTTCAGTATATTGCATCAAACTCAGTAGTTTATGCCCTTAAAACAGTCGATGAAATAACTCGTAGGTCTGAGCAAATCACTGAGCATCCTTTCTCTGGCCGGGTCGTGCCTGAGTATAGGTTGGTGCAAATTCGTGAAGTTCTCTATCGGGACTATCGGATTATTTACCACATAAAACCTGACCAAATTGAAGTCTTGGCGGTCATTAAAAGTAGAATGCGATTGACCGATATCGAATAAGTAGCTGGAAACTAAAGCACGGCCAATTTCTATTGTGTTTATTCCCCCGCTATAATGCCGGCAGCACTGGCGTATGGTGAGCGGCAGATTGGCTCTATGATTCCGACCAACAGTAACCTTATTTTTGAAATAGAACTGCTGGAAGTGTTAACACGGGATGATTAATGTCTGATAATTTGGGGTGTTATTACACTGTCTGATTTTTACTTTCATTGTCCAGGAGTTAAGATAACAGCTTAACCGCCACGGAAAACCACTATGCCAAAACCGCATTATTTCTATGCTACCTTGCTGATCACCCTGCCGCTTACCGTTTTGATAATTATGTGGCTGGCAGTGTCGAAGCAAGTATTATGGTAAGCACGGAAAGTTCTTACCAAGACCAAATGTGGCCAGTGTTTATCACACTTATAACTTAAACGGAACTTATCGCCCTTGCCACGGCCCAAGCCCGCAGCGGCAGCAGAGCATGGCCGCGGCGAGATCCGCGATAATGCGATTAAGGCCTTAGTCACCAGCAAGTTGTTTCAAATCAGGGTGGTAAAGGCGAAAAAGGGCAAAGGTTCCTACAACCGCAAAGGGCGTAACTCGAAAGATTACGCCCTTGTTGTTTTTGCTATACAACATTAATTTTTATCTTCAGATAGTCTTTTTCTAATGATCTCTATTAATGTCTCTGCCTCTTCATATCCTGCGTGTGAGTATCAATCGCCAGCCTTGCGAGTGTTGATTCATCCAGCTTTACTGCGATGCCGTGTAATCGGCCATAGACTTCAACAATCCCGGCAGGCAGTTTGTCTGTCACATTAAGCGAGGTAGTCATGATATAACCTTTTTGCTGTTTCCAAATTACGCGGATCGTTGCTATTCAATAACTCAGCATAAACTAATAAGGGCGTGGTCATTCCGGGTGTTGGTCCCTTAAGTTTTTTTATGGCAACGGGGGGCACTACCATATTGATCGCCTGTTCCTCGCTCTCTCCTGTACGTAATCGGCGCAACCTGAATGTTTTTAACAAGGTTTTCTGCGTATATTGGTCAGCGTAAATAAGGTGTGTTTTAGGCTTCAAATAGTGGGTATAAGCATCGGCTGCTACTTCGCCACCCCATAGTGCGCCGTATTGTGCTAAATCAGCTTTCCTGATTGCGGTTAAATCATCTGCAATATACAAAGCTTGATTGAGTTTCGCTGCCAAATTATGCGGGTAGGCATCAAGCCAGCGCGTGAGCAGTAAATCTGGCTCTGCTAAGGTTTTTCTGCCTTTGCCTTTATCTAAGATAAAGCTGTGTTGTCTAAGATCATCCAGCACTTGTTTAACGGTGCCCAGTGCAATCTCTGCTTCTTCTGCCATAACCCGCATCGGTTGAGTAACTAGTTCAGGCTTTAGCAGCAACATCATCACCAGTTTCATCCCTTTTGGCTGAAATGCTTTACCCGTTAATTGACGGGTAAGTTGGGTTTGATGTTCTGGCAGAGGTTTCTGACCGCGTATGTCAATAAATAACGGCGGGCGGCAAAGGTAAGCATTACCCGCAAGGTCAATAAAGTTGACCTGCTTTTCTCTGCAAAGCCCGGCAAGGCTATCGTTAATGTAAGGTGCGACTATCAGGCTTTCGCCATTACCCAATAGCTGGTCCTGAAACATGATCTTAGCGAGTATCGGACGGGTTAGCCGATTTTGTGTTTCTACCGCCCATTTATACGTCTGCTCAGCACAGGCAATGGTCAGCCAGCCATCAACCTCAGCTTTTCCCTGCCGTGTTATAACGTTCAGTTGGGTATTTTTGGCTAAAACTTTAGCTGCCTGAGAAAGTAAATTATCCATACGTTCATTTTTTTCTATGTACATTAATAATGAACACTATGTTAAAGTGAACAAATTGGCAAGCAAGTTGTTTCAAACCAGGGTGGTAAAGGCGAAAAAGGGCAAAGGCTCATACAACCGCAAAGGGCGTAATTCAAAAGATTACGCCCTTGTTGTTTTAGTA
>CAZEGA010000217.1:0-5991 GCA_964511675.1 uncultured Rheinheimera sp. | reverse complement strand
TGAACCGGGCGTACGGTACTTTAACCAGTCAGAATTAAATGGAAAGAGCACTAGTGGGTTTTCACCTCTTCATCTCGCAGTAATTAATAAAAATACTTCATTGGTCAAAGAGCTGCTCAAAGGTAATGCTAACCCTAACCTCAAGGGGGTAAATTTGACTACTCCGCTACATGAGGCTGCTTTCAGTGGGGATGCAGAAATCGTTCAAATTTTGCTGGATGCTGGCGCTTCAATAGATAGCGGAAATAGTAAAGGCTTCACGGCAATTCAATTTGCTGATTTTCAGGGGCATAGGAGTGTGGTTGACGTGCTGGTAAGAAATGGCGCCGATCCCAATTTTCAACCACTGGTTGTTCCGGCACAAGTCCCGCAAACCGCAGTAGCTAATAACAGTTCGGGCAATTCTAATCTTTGGGCTGCGGCTTTAGTTGGCATAATGAACGCGGTGGGTAACTACTACGGGGTTAAAAACGGTTATTCGCCGGCACCGATAGCTTATGTTCCGCCAGTAACGTCATCCCCTGCTCCTGTTCGGCAACCGGTTCTGCAATACACCCCATTAGAGAGCAACAAAGCACCCCAGGTACACCAGCCATCATACTCCGCGCCATTGGTAAGAAATGGTTGTGTAAGCGATCTTGAATGTGGCGGTTCATTAAAATGTGTTAAGCCCCCATTGTCGACTACTGGGCAGTGTATTCAGCCGGTAAATAATTTTGGAACACCGGTTAACACGTTGCCGAATCCTTCAAGCGCTTTGCCAAATCTGAATACTAAAGGGCAATGCCAGTTTGACACTCAATGTCCTGTTTCATTTGAGTGCAATCAAGAGCTGAAAGTTTGTGTTCAGAAGTAAAGCAACGTCATTAAGATTTTACTCAAAAGTCTAGTTTAGACTGGTTAGCTGTTAACCCGGAGCATCGCATGTGATGTGAGTAAATGCCGTAACTGCGCATGCCGTGGTGCGCGTGTTGTTGCATCTTCAATCATGTAACCGGCAATATTGCCTTTGATGTTTTTCACAAAGCGATACATTACCCGCAATATTCTGCCCTGAGTCATGGCCAGGCAAATAAACTGTTCAGGCGCCAGTGCTGGCGGCCGTTCTCCGTGCTGGAGTAATACCCACTTATTCATCAAAGCGCCTCGCAAACGTTTTGGGTTGTTGCTCTGCTTTGCGTTCTGGTAAGCGCTTGGTATCGGCGAAACGGCTTAAATGCAGTTCGGGCTGTAAATAGGTGCTGCCTGTTCGGCCCATTCGATTTTTGGCAAAGATAATTTCTGTCAGGCTGTGTTCGCCTCGTTGGCCTTCGTAGTCCTCGTCATGTAGAAACATTACCATGTCGGCATCTTGCTCAATGCTGCCGCTGTCTCTCAGGTTCATCAGGGTTGGTTTGCCGGTTAGGTTACGGTTTAGCTGACTTAACGCGATAACGGGGCAGCCCATTTGCTTTGCTAAGTTCTTCAAGCCAGCGCTTACATTGCCGATTCTGACCGTTTGGCTTTCACCCTCTGCGCGGATCAGTTGTAAATAATCGACCACGATTACTGCCGGGCTGCCGTACTTCATAGCCATGCGTTTAGCGCGGCTTTGTATCTGGGTTATATGTTGGCCGCCCTTATCGTCAATCAGTAGCCTGGAGCGCTGCATAAGCTCCATAGCACGGCTAAGTTTGGCTGTTTGCTGAGTGCAGCTAATAACCTCTGCGTTAAGGATGCTTGCTAACGGGATGCCACCGACACTGGCATAAACCTTTTGCAATATCTGTTGTGCCGGCATTTCCAGACTAAAGAACAGGGCCCAGTTTTGCTGTTTGGCGGTAATGGATATTCGTTCCAGCATATTCAAAACCAGTGTGGTTTTACCCATAGACGGACGAGCCGCAACCACAACCAGATCGCCATTCCTTAAGCCACCGGTCATAAAGTCCAGGTTGTCGAAGCCTGTTGATAGGCCGGTAATGCTCGTGCCCTGTTTGTGTATTGCGTCTAAGTGGGTAAGCAGCGCGGCTTGGTGATCTTTCAGATTGGTAATTTGCTGTTCCGATTCGTCAGCACCAATACCACCCAGCGCATTCAGCACCAGGTTTATTTTCTCGCCAGGCTCGTTGCTGTGATCATGTAGAACAGTACGAGCCTTTTCTAATGCGATTGCGGCTTGCCTAAGTTGGCCGTACTGCCTGACCTTGTTGGCATAGGCTTTAAGGTTCGCTTGGCTCGGTGTGTTTCTGTAGCACTCGCCAAGGTAGCTAATCTGATAGTTAGGGTCTTTGGTTTGTAGTAGTTCTGCCAGGGTAATTATATCTATTGGTTCACCTCTAACTGAAAGCGTTAGTATCGCTCGCCAAGCCATTTCGTTGGCTGTGCTGCTGAAGTCACCAGGCTTGCAGATATCAATTGCATACAGCGCATTGTCGCTTCCGCCGTCAAGTAAAATCCCGCCAATTACCGCTTGTTCTGCTTCTTGATTAACCAGTGATTCCATTTGCGCCCCCCGAATTGTTCTGGCTCAGGTACTCTTCTTTAAATTGCTGCATAAATTCAGGGCTATCTTCCCAGCGTCGCTGATTGATGAAAGTTGCAGCGTGAATGCCCTCATAACCCAACACACCGGCTTTCTGTTGCTGGTGGTAGTAAGCAAGCATCAAATTTAGCCAGAAGCGGATCTGTCCCTCTGCTTTGCCGCGCATAAATTTGTGCCATGCTTTGAGCGCTGACTGCTTGCCGGTTTTGGTTTTGTAGTGTTTCCAGAACTGAGCAAACAAGGCTTCGATTATTTCCTTATCAGAATGCTTATTTGCCCGATCACTCGCAGAGTGATCTATTAATGGTTCAATGGCTGGTTCTACTGACAGATTCTGAGTACCACTTTTGGGACTATTCAAAGTCCCACTTTGGGTACCGTTCAAAGTGCCGCTTTTGGAACTATTCCGTTTTTGGAATGATTCCGCTTTTGGGACTGTTTCAATCTCAGTGGTTAGCCGGTAAACCTTTACTCGCTGTGTAGCCCCTTTTCGTTTTTTTGTGTCAATTACTGCACCGGCTAATTCCAGCTCACGGGTTGCTTTGATAATGGTCTTACGGTTGAGGCCGGTGTCGCATTCTAGTCGCCTAACGCTGGGGTAGCATTCGTTGGCATCGTCAGCCCGATCAGCCAGTGCCAGTAAAACCAGTTTTGCAGATGGGCTAGGGGCTTGAAAGCGCCATGCCCAGTCAGTTGCTTTCCTGCTCATTGTGGCCCCTTATGTTGTTCTCAGGAGCTGTTCCAGTGATACAGTTCGCAATGTTGGCCAGGCAATAGGTGAAGCCCGGCGCTTTAAACGCCATTGCTCAATAAGTTGCCAGGCCTTTGCTTGCTGATGGTGGTAAACGCGATACCTGATAAGGTTGCAGTGTTCACCTTGATAACCTGTTGCTACTTCCCGCACTCGATCAATTTCCAAACCGTGATAATTAGCAAGTTCGCTGATAACGCTATTCAGGTGGCGTGCTTTGATTGGAAACTTTTCTGCTTCCTGGCAGTTCAGGCTTCCGTTATATAGAAGCGCCAGCAATACCCGTTCTATCTGGGGGGCCGGTTTGGTTGTTGCTACGCTGTGGCGGTTATGGTTAGAATCAGCGTGCGTAATTTTTAAGCTTTGGCCGCTCGTTTGGGTGGCCTTATTTTTATCTGTCATAGCCAGCCCCTTATGCTGCGCGACCGGCGTCAGCCAGCCGCTCTGCTATCCACTGATCAATGTCACTTTCCAGCCAAGCTACGCGGCCACCACCAATAGAAATTGGGCGGGGGAATTCTCCGGAGTTGATGCGGTTATAGATGCTCGCTTTACACAGGCCCACGCGAGCGATTACTTCTGCCCGGCGGATAAGACGTGGTTTGTATGTTTCGGTGTTCATAATGTACCCCTTTAGGCTTGTTTAGCTTTCGGGGGTATCTTATTTGTGGGCAGGGATCAGATAAGGTGAGTTGATCCCTCGTTGAGCCTAATTTTTGTCTTTAATGTCTTTCTTTGCTCTGGTATAGCCAATTTTCAGTTTATCTCTGGAATATTGTTCAGTGCGTCCACCGTTAATGCCCATTTCTATGACAAAGTTATAAACGCTTTCAATTTCTATAGGGCCAAATGGTGTAGTAATTGTTTGTCCTACTAACGCCCTGGCAAATTTAAAAAGTGACGGAATATCATCTTTGTTTTCTGTCATGGAGCCAGAGGGGTAGTATTTGCTCAGGTAATATTGAGCTAATGAGTATGCCGCACCTTTGGATGCTTTTCGGACTTCAGCCTCCCCCTTAGTCTTTTTTGCTAAGCGATTGAACTTAGACTGCAGTTTTTCAGATTCAGCATCAAGGCGATTTTTTTCCCTTTGCGAATAACTTGGGTTTCTGGATCCGTCTTGTGCTTTTTCTTGCTCAACTAGCACGTTAAACATTTCAACTGCTAACTCAGTTTCTTCTTCTGGCGATACCAATTGCGGTCTCCTATTTTTAGAAAAGTTCTTCTCTAAAAACTTTAGAGCCGTTGTGAAGTTGTTGATGATGGCGAGCTGTTTCAACTTCAGCGAAAGGCCCCGCGAGTATTGCATATTCTGCTTCAGGCCGTGGGTCTCGAACTGTATATGACACATCACCTGGAAACTGGGCAGTGTCTCTTTCGATTGTTTCTGCAGTTGTTACATTGTTCATTGCTGTTTGCATCGCTATAACCTTTGTGAGTTAGCCGAACTTAGCCGGGATTACGTTATTATTGCTGGCGCTTAAGCGCAGCGTGTCCAAGTAATCAGCCCAGCGCTGCATCATGTCAGTTCGCTGGGGTAGGTGCTTGGTTCTGTTGTAAGCTCTGCCGTTGGCGTCTTTCACAGCGTGCGCCAGCTGCTGCTCTATCCATTCAATGCGATAGCCTAACACTTCATCCAGTAACGTCCTGGCCATCGCTCTAAAGCCATGCGGTGTTAAGGTGTCGTTGTCATAGCCCAGCGCACGCAGCGCAGTTCTTACGCCGTTTTCGGACAGTGGGCGGCTTTGCCCCCTGGGTGAAGGGAAAACGTACTTTAGGTGGCCGGTGAGCGGGTGCAGTTCTTCAAGTATTGCCTGGGCCTGTTTACTCAGCGGTATAATGTGCGCCTCGCGCATTTTCATCTTTTCCGCTGCTATCTCGATCCGAGCCTCTGCCATATTGATTTCTGACCATTCAAGGTGGCGCAATTCACCCGGGCGGCAAAATAGTAAAGGTGAAAGCTGCAGCGCTGCTTTGACAATATTGGTGCCGGTATAGTTATCAATTGCCAGTAACAGCTGGCCTACCTCTGCCGGCTCAGTGATGGCCGGAAAGTGCTTTGTTACCGGGTTCTTCAACGCGCCCTTTAGATCTGCGCTAATGTCACGCTCAGCGCGGCCTGTTGCAATGGCATAGCGGATAATCTGACCGGCGGTTTGCTTTGCTCTGTGTGCTGTCTCTATGGCCCCCCGCTTTTCGATGCGCCTTAAAGCGGCCAATAGATCGAGCGGGGTTAGTTCCGCAATTGGTTTGCGGCCAATATAGGGGAATAAGTCTTTTTCCAGCGCTGCGCTGGTGCGGTCGCGGTGGCTTTCGCTCTTGTCGTACATTTTCACTGCCAGCCATTCACGGGCAATTACTTCAAAGCTATTTGCTGCCGATTGGTTGCTGGCCAGCTTGCGGGCCTGCTTCTCTGCGCTGGGGTCGATACCTTGAGCCAGCTGGCGGCGGGCCTCGTCGCGGGCAAGTCGGGCATCTTTCAAACTGACGTCAGGATAAACGCCGATGGCCAGCAGACGTTCTTTACCGGTAAAGCGGTATTTAAAACGCCAGTACTTAGCCCCGCTTGGCTTTACCAATAGATAGAGGCCGCTGCCGTCCGATATTTTAAAATCTTTCTCAAGCGGCTTGGCTTTGTCTACCTGGGTGGCGGATAACGGCATCTCCTAACCTCCGATAAATTGGCGCTTATTTGCCTTGGGGTATCGGTTTTGGG
>CAZEGA010000216.1:0-5994 GCA_964511675.1 uncultured Rheinheimera sp. | reverse complement strand
GCTGAAAAAAACACAGAAAGTGGCCTTAGTGATGGCAGGTGGCACAGGCGGCCATATTTTTCCGGCCAAAGCTGTGGCTGAGCTTTTAAAGCAACAAGGCTGGGATATTCACTGGCTTGGTACTGCCGATCGGATGGAAGCAACTTTAGTTCCGCAGTTTGGTTTTCCGTTTCATAGCATTGCGGTGGCTGGCCTGCGTGGTAAGGGGCTGAAAAGCTTATTAAAAGCGCCGTTGATGTTATGGCGTTCAGTCAGTCAGGCTCGTGCCCTGGTGAAGCAATTACAACCTGATCTGGTATTAGGTTTTGGCGGCTATGCCAGTGGCCCCGGTGGTCTGGCCGCATGGCTGGCGGGTAAGCCTTTAATAGTGCATGAGCAAAATGCAGTGGCAGGCACCACCAACAGACTGCTGGCACGTTTTGCCACTAAAGTGTTAGTGGCCTTTCCGCAGGCGTTTGCCGATCGCAACGACAGGTTAGTGGTAGGCAACCCGGTGCGCTCTGAAGTGCTGGCTGTGTCCAGACAAAAGCAACAGCAAGCCCAGACCGATAGCCTGAAAGTGCTGGTAGTAGGTGGCAGTTTAGGTGCCCAGGTATTTAACCAGCAGTTACCAGCCATTTTTGCGCAAGCGGCCAAAACGGGGGCGCTGAAAATACGGCATCAAACCGGTCAGGCCATGGAACAACAAGTGCAGAGTTCTTATGCCGCGCTGCCTGAATTGGATGCCAGTGCCAGTGCTTTTATCGAAGATATGGCGGCGGCTTATACCTGGGCAGACTTAGTGATCTGTCGTGCCGGTGCTTTAACAGTGTCCGAAGTGGCCTGTGCCGGTGTGGCCGCAGTTTTTGTGCCATTGCCATCGGCAATAGACGATCACCAGACCGCCAATGCCAGCTGGTTAGTGCAAAAACAAGGGGCAGTGTTACTGCCACAAAGTGAACTCAATAAAGGTGCCTTATTGCCTTTATTACAGCCCTGGCTGCAGGACAAAAGTGCGCTGCGCCATTTGGCGAATAATGCCCGCAGAACAGCAATAGATGATGCCGCAGAACAAGTTGTCAGAGTCTGTGGTGAAGTAACAGGTAAGACTGAATGAGCAATACAAAACAGCAGAAAAAAAATGCTATGCGCCGGGTTGAGCGGATCCACTTTGTTGGGATCGGCGGCGCTGGTATGGGTGGTATTGCCGAAGTATTAGTCAATGAAGGTTATAAAGTATCGGGTTCGGATATAGCGCCGAACCCTGTGGTTGACCGTTTAACCTCATTAGGTGCCTGTATTGTGATCGGCCATCAGGCTGAAAACATCGAAGGGGCCAGTGTTGTTGTGGTATCCAGCGCGATCAAAACCGATAACCCGGAAGTAGCTGCTGCTATTGAGCAGCGTATACCTGTGGTGCGTCGTGCCGAGATGCTGGCCGAATTAATGCGGTTCCGTCATGGTATTGCCATTGCCGGTACGCACGGCAAAACCACCACCACCAGCTTAATTGCTTCCATTTTTGCTGAAGCCGGCACAGACCCTACTTTTGTGATTGGTGGCCTGCTGAATTCCGCAGGCACCAATGCCCGTTTAGGTGCTGGCCGTTATTTAATTGCCGAAGCCGATGAAAGCGATGCCTCTTTCCTGCATCTGCAGCCACTGGCGACAGTAATTACCAATATCGAAGCCGATCATATGGACACCTACCAGGGTGACTTTGAAAAGCTTAAAGCCACCTATCTGGAATTTTGCCATAACCTGCCGTTTTACGGTGTGGCAGTCGTGTGCATTGATGATCCTGTGCTGCGCGGCCTGATCCCCCGGATAGGCCGCACTGTACTGACCTACGGTTTCAGTGACGACGCCGATTTTGTCATCAGCGAATTCAGCCAGAGCGGCACCCAAAGCCGTTTTGTTATTACCGATCCGGACGGCAACCAGCGCGAAGTGGCACTGAACCTGCCGGGTAAACATAATGCGCTCAATGCGACGGCTGCCTTTGCGCTGGCACGGGATGAGGGCATCAGCGAGCAGGTGGTACTGGCTGCATTCAGTCAATTTGAAGGTATAGGCCGCCGCTTTCAGCAATATGGTGAATTTGATACCGGCAATGGCAAAGTGCTGCTGCTGGACGACTATGGCCACCATCCGACCGAAGTGGCGGCCACTATTGCGGCAGTGCGTGCTGCCTGGCCACAGCGGCGTCTGGTAATGGCCTATCAGCCACACCGCTTCACCCGTACCCGCGATTTGTACGAAGACTTTGCCAAAGTGCTGTCTACGGTAGATACCTTGCTGCTGCTGGAAGTGTATGCTGCAGGCGAAGCCCCGATTGCCGGTGCCGACAGCCGCAGTTTATGCCGTTCTATCCGCGCCCGCGGCACGCTGGACCCGATCTATGTTGCCGGGCCGGCTGAACTGGCACCCAGCCTGGGCGGTGTGTTACAGGATGGCGATGTGGTGCTGACACAGGGCGCCGGGAATATTGGTGTTCTGGTGAAACAGCTTGCCGCCATGCAATTGAATATTGAGCAGTTAAAAGCCCGTGCAGGAGAGGCGGTATGAGCAGTAACCCTAAACTTTTTGGCAAAGTTGCCGTGATGTTTGGCGGCACATCGGCAGAGCGCGAAGTGTCGTTGCGCTCTGGTACTGCGGTATTAACCGCCCTGCAGGATGCCGGCGTCGATGCCTTTGCCTTTGACCCGCAACAACAAAGCCTGGCGGAACTGGCAGGCAATGGCACGCAGCGGGTGTTTATTGTGCTGCATGGCCGTGGCGGCGAAGACGGCAGCATGCAGGGCGCGTTGCAGCAGCTGGGTTTACCTTACACCGGCAGCGGTGTATTGGGGTCGGCCCTGGCCATGGATAAAATCCGCTGTAAATGGTTGTTTCAGGCGCAGCAGTTACCGACAGCGCCGTTTGCTGTAGTACACAGCAACGACACCGACTTTACCGGTCTGCTCGCTGGCCTGGGCGGTAAGGTGATGGTAAAACCCGCCAATGAAGGCTCCAGCATAGGAATGAGTGCGGCCAGCACCGTAGCCGGGCTGGAACAGGCGATAGCCGCAGCGCTGCAATATGACAGCGAAATTCTGGTAGAACGCTGGATCAATGGCCGTGAATTTACCATCGCCATGTTAAATGGCCAGGTGCTGCCGGTAGTGGAAATGCGCACACCGCGCGCGTTTTACGACTACGAAGCCAAATATCAGGCCAACAGCACCGAATATTTATGCCCGGCACCATTAAGCGCCGGGCAAACGGCCGCCATGCAGGACACGGCACTTAAGGCCTTTAATGCCGTGGGTGCCTCAGGCTGGGGCCGGGTAGATATGATGCTGGACAGCAGCGGCCAGCATTATTTGCTGGAGGTGAACACGGTACCGGGTATGACCGAAAAATCGCTGGTGCCGATGGCGGCTAAAGCGGCGGGCCTGAGCTTTCAGCAACTGGTGCTGGCGATACTGACACAGGCAAACGGGAAAACATAATAATGAACTGGCGCCTGACCGACACAGATTTTAAACAGCGCCCGGCGTTTTATGCCGGGGTGGTGTTTTTTCTGTGCGCCATGGCAGCCCTGGGTTGGGGCATCGTTAAAGTCAGTGACTGGATGCACAGCCAGCAAAGTGCAGCCCTGCGCCAGGTAAGGCTGTATGGCGATTTTCACCATATTGATGCCAAAGCACTGCACAGCGCACTGGAACAGGAGTACATAGGTAACTTTTTTAGCGTGAACGTGGATCAGGTACAACAGTTCCTGTTACAGCAACCCTGGGTATATCAGGTGGCCGTGCGCAAACAATGGCCTGATGCCCTGGTTGTGGTTGTTACAGAACAACAGCCGGTAGCGATCTGGAATCAGCTGCAATTACTCAATGTGCGCGGAGAAGTGTTTACTGCGCCGCTACAGCAGCTGAAAACGGAACTGCCGATGCTAACCGGCCCGCAAGGCAGCCAGCAGGACGCACTGACCATGTTCCGCCATATGCAGGGCCTGCTGGCCCTGCATAAATTTAATGCCGTGTCGCTTGGCCTGACCGAGCGTTTTTCCTGGCAGCTTAGCCTGAGCAATGGTGTACAGCTGAAGCTGGGGCGGGAAGACACCTTAAAACGGCTACAGCGTTTTATTGAGCTGTATCCGGTTATTACACAACACAAAACTGATGCCGTGGCCGAAGTGGACTTGCGCTACGACACCGGCATAGCCGTGCGTTACAGCAGTGAACAAAAGAGAAAAGCATGACAAAGTCGTTGGAAAGAGATCTGATTGTTGGCCTGGATATCGGCACTGCCCAAATCAAAGCGGTGGTAGGCGAAATTACGCCGGACGACCGCCTCAGTATTGTCGGCGTTGGTACTCATGTGTCCCGCGGTATGGATAAAGGCGGGGTCAACGATTTAAACCTGGTTGTGCAGGCGGTACAGCGCGCTATAGATGAAGCTGAACTGATGGCCGATTGCCGGGTATCCTCAGTGTATTTAGGTATTACCGGTAAGCATATCCGCTGCCAGAACGAAAGCGGTATGGTACCGATTAACGATACTGAAGTTACCGCAGAAGATGTTGCCAGCGTGATCCATGCTGCCAAGTCAGTGCCGATTTCTGCCGAGCGGCGCATGTTGCATGTATTGCCGCAAGAGTTTTCGGTCGATATGCAGGAAGGCATTAAAAGCCCGATCGGTATGTCGGGCGTGCGGATGGAAGCCAAAGCGCATATCGTCACCTGCGCCAATGATATGGCCAAAAATATTGAAAAATGTGTCGAGCGCTGCGGGCTGCAGGTCGACCAGCTGATTTTCACCGCGCTGGCATCCAGTTTTGCCGTGCTGACCGACGATGAAAAAGAGCTGGGCGTCTGTGTGGTGGATATGGGTGGCGGTACTATTGATATTGCTATTTATACCAATGGTGCCCTGCGTCACACTGCCGTGATCCCGGTCGCCGGTAACCAGGTCACCAGTGATATCGCCAAAATCTTCCGCACACCTATCAGCCATGCCGAAGAAATAAAAGTGCAGTATGCCTGTGCCCTGCGCAGCATGGTAGGCAAAGAGGAAAGTATTGAAGTACCCAGCGTGGGCGGGCGCCCGGCCCGGTCTATGTCACGCCATACGCTGGCCGAAGTGGTCGAGCCGCGTTACCAGGAATTGTTTGAACTGGTGCTGGAAGAAATCCGCAGCTCAGGCCTGGAAGAGCAGATTGCCGCAGGCGTGGTACTTAGCGGTGGCACCGCCAAAATGGAAGGGGCGGTAGAGTTTGCCGAAGACATTTTTCAGATGCCGGTACGTGTGGGCCAGCCCATGCATGTTACCGGGTTAAAAGAATATGTACAGGACCCGGCTTACGCCAGCGTAGTCGGGTTATTGCTGTACAGTAAGGATGCCCGCACCCAGCAGAAGAAAGCCGCTGATGTGCGTGATTCAGTAGGCAGTTTCGTCAAGCGGATCAGCAGCTGGTTCAAAGGCGAATTTTAACAAATCAGAGTAAGCGTAAAAAGTAATAGGTGTTGGCGGCGGCGGCGGTAACGCGGTTGAATATATGGTGGCCAGCAATATTGAAGGCGTAGAGTTTGTGGCGGCCAATACCGATGCCCAGGCCCTGCGTAATTCTTCGGCTAACATTACCCTGCAGTTAGGGGCTAATGTTACCAAAGGTTTAGGTGCCGGCGCTAATCCGGAAATCGGCCGGCGTTCTGCCGAAGAAGACCGTGAAACCATCAAGAAAACCCTGCAGGGCGCTGATATGATTTTTATCGCTGCCGGTATGGGGGGGGGCACCGGTACAGGTGCCGCGCCGATCGTGGCAGAAGTGGCGCGTGAACTGGGTATTCTGACGGTGGCTGTCGTGACCAAACCCTTCCCGTTCGAAGGCAAAAAGCGGACAACCTTTGCCGACGAAGGCATTATGGAGCTGGCCAAGCATGTCGATTCACTGATCACCATCCCGAATGACAAGCTGTTAAAAGTACTGGGCAAAGGCACCAGCCTGCTGGATGCGTTTAAAGCAGC
>CAZEGA010000215.1:0-6008 GCA_964511675.1 uncultured Rheinheimera sp. | reverse complement strand
GAAAACCGCCCCTGCGCGGTAACGGTATACACCAGCTCCTGCGCCTCGGCAGTGGTTGGCGTGGCACCAATTTTACCGGCTGCAAACTGGGCATTCTGTTCACTTAATGCTGCGGCAATTTCCGGCACTGTCACTTTAAGCTGGCTCATCTGGTCGGGCTTAAGCCAGACTCGCATGGCGTAGTCTTTGGCGCCAAAGATTTGTACGTTAGTGGTCCCCGGAATGCGCTTTAACCGGTCCAGTACGTTTAAGGTGACGTAATTTGAGGTCCATAAATCATCCCGGCTGTCATCGGGTGAGTAAAACGCCAGCACCTGCAGGAAACTGGACGAGCCTTTCTCTACCGTAATGCCCTGGCGGCGCACTTCTTCCGGCAAACGCGCTTCCACCTTGCTGACGCGGTTATTCACGTTGACCGCCGCCTGGTCAATATCAGTACCAATTTCAAAGGTAATAAAAATAGTGGTCATGCCCGAGCTGGTCGAGGTAGACGACATATACATCATGCCCTCAACCCCGGTAATGGCATTTTCCAACGGTGCTGCAACCGTTTGCTCCAGCACTTCAGACGAGGCCCCCGGGTACATTGCCATTACCTGCACCACAGGCGGGGCAATTTCCGGGTACTGTGCCACCGGCAAGCTGCGCATGGCCGCCAGGCCCGCCAGGCAAATAAAGATACCAATTACGAAAGCAAAAATTGGCCTGTCGATAAAATAACGAGAAAACATACGCTTATCCTTGCCTGTTAACCTGCATCAGCTGCAACTTGTACCGGCATGCCGGGGAAGAAAATACGCGCCATGCCCTCGGTGATCACCACATCGCCAGCGTTGAGGCCGCTTTTGATCACCCAGCCGTTCATGCCATTCAGCTTCACCCAGTCGCCCACGTCGACCGGGGCCGGCATGGCCACTTTACCGCCGTGCTCACCGTTGGCCAGCAGATAAACAAACTTACCGGTGCCGCCATCCAGCACCGCTTTTTGCGGCACCACTATGGCATTATGCCGCACGGCACCTTCGAGCTGAATGCGCACAAACTGACCGGGGCGCAGCAGGACGTCCGGGTTGGCAATTTCAGCTTTCATTTCGCTGGTGCCAGTGGCGGTATCAATACGGACATCGGCAAAATCGACCACACCGGTCTGGTTATAGGCCGTACCATCGGCCAGCAGCAGCTTTACCTGCCACTGCTGCGGCAGCTCAACCGCACCGCTTTGCGCCTCTGCACGCAGCCGCAACTGGTCGCGCTCGGCTACCGAAAAACGCACATACATAGGGTTTAACTGGGTGACATGGGTCAGCAACATATCCGGGCCGGATACCAGCGTACCTTCAGATACGTGCTCACGGCTGACCACACCGCTGATCGGCGAGCGCACCTCGGTATAGCCCAGTTGCAGCTCAGACTGCTGCAGTACTGCCTGCGCCGTATTCACATCGGCTCTGGCGACATCCAGTGCCGACAGGGCATCGTCATAGCTTTGCTGCGACACCGCACCGTCTTTACGCAGTTGCTCCAGCCGTTTTAACGTGCGCTCCGCCTGTGCCTGACGTGCCTGCGCTGCAGCCAGTTCGGCCTTATTACGGTTAACAGTAGCCTGATAGGTTGCCGCATCCAGGCTGAACAAAGACTGCTCAGCCTGAACGGTTGCGCCTTCGGTAAAATTACGTTTCTCCAGAATGCCGGACACGCGGGCGCGGATTTCCACCTCGCGCGACCCCGCCAGTAAGGCCGGGCTTTGCAGCAATAACGGCACACTCTGTGGCTGCACTGACATCACATGCACCAGCGCCGGGGGCATACCGCCGGCACCTTCTGCAGCAACAGAAGGGTCAGAGCAGCCACTTAGCAGGGCCAGTGGCAAAAACAGCGCAGCAGTCAGCACAGGACGGGACGGAATTGACATTCTTGTCATAAAAAGCACCTATAAGCGAACCGGTTCTTACCCCGGCATACAGGTGGCCGGCAGCAGAATTCACGGCAAAGTTAAGCAAATAAAAGTTAAGCAAATAAACGGAGGTTGCATGGCCGAACGGCAGTAAAATAGCATGTTTCTTACCGATCGGAATAAAATAAATGCAAAAATATGTAAAAAGGTATGTCAAAACCGCTGCCAAAGCCACACGCCGCAGTTCGCCAGGGCCAGCCGTGCCAGTATCGCCCGCTGTAGCAGGCTGTTACAACCTGATGTTTTGTTAACGCCGGGTAATGTGCTTTACTTGGGTACGCATTACCACCATAACAAGGATCAACCATGCTTAAACCACGTTATCTTGCCCTGCTGTGTGCCCTGGCCTGTGGCACCGTCACGGCCGCTGAAGGCACTCGCCTGCTGCGCCAGCCGGATATTTCTGCCACCCACCTCGCCTTTGTCTATGGCGGCGATATCTGGCTGGCCGAGCGTAACGGCGCCAATGCCCGCCAGTTAACCACGCACCCGGCCAGTGAATTTGCGCCGAAATTTTCGCCTGACGGTAACTGGCTCGCGTTTTCTGCCAGCTACGATAACAACACCGATGTCTACGTCATGCCGGTAAGCGGTGGCGCAGCAACACGGCTGACGTTTCACCCCGGGGCAGACACAGTTAACGGCTGGAGCCCTGATGGCAAAAGTGTCATTTTTGCCTCTAACCGGGAAGTGGCCAACAGCCGCAGTAATCAGCTGTACAGTGTGCCGCTAACCGGCGGTTTTGAGCAGAAACTGATGGCCGCAGTCGCCTTTGAAGGCGATTTAAGCGCAGATGGCAAGAAACTGGCCTACCGGCCGAATAATATGGCACACAGCGGTGCCAGCGGCTGGCGTTTACACCGTGGCGGCAGCACACCGCCGGTATGGATTATTGATCTGGAAAAACAACAACTGGAGAAAATTCCACACCCTAACGCCAATGAATTTAACCCGTTCTGGCTTGGCGATACGGTGTATTTTTTATCTGACCGTGACAACACCGCCGTAAACCTGTTTCGCTACAGCAATAAACAGGTAGAGCAGCTCACCCGGAATAAAGACTGGGATTTACGCAGCGCGGCCGGACACGGCGACAGCATAGTGTATGAAGCAGGCGGTTATTTATACCAGTACCATGTGCACAGCGGCCAGAGCAGCCCGCTGCGGGTTGACATTAACACCGCCTCAGCGCAGCAACGGCCGCAATGGAAAGACGCCAGCAAAACCCTGACCCGGGCCCGGTTGTCCAGCACCGGCCAGCGGCTGGTGGTGTCGGCCCGTGGTGATATCTTTACGGTACCGGTAAAAGACGGCAGCACACGCAACCTGACGCAAAGCAGTGCTGTGCGCGAGTTTGACGGTTTGTGGAGCCCGGATGGCAGTAAAGTGGCTTATATTTCCGATGCCGGCAATAAACATCAGCTGGTGCTGCAGGCCCAGGATGGCTTAACCGCAGCGGAACGTTTTGCGCTGTCAGACAGCGGCTACTTTAATCTGCTCAGCTTTTCGCCTGATGGCAACCTGATTATTTATCACGATAACCATTTAAACCTGTATGCATTTGACTTAACCAAAAAGCGCAGCCAGAAACTGGACACCTCGGCGCGCCGTGCCGGCTTTAACGTATCCTTCTCGCCCGACAGCCGCTACCTGGCGTATACCGTAGCGGGCGCAAACTATTTCAGCCAGATTAAACTGTTCGATTTTAGCAGCAACAAAGCCACGCAAATTACCGATGGCTTAAGCCACGCCGATAACCCGGTATTTACCCAGGATTACCTGTACTTTACTGCTTCGGTAAACACAGGCCCGGCGCAGGTCGGGCTGGATTTATCCACCCGCGAGCGCCCGGTGCGTAAAGCCATTTATGCCTATGTGCTGGCAAATGACGGTAAATCGCCATTACAGGCCAAAACCGGTGATGAACCGCTGAAAACGGCGGCGGCCAAAAACAGCGGGGAAAAAGACGCCAGCACCGGCAAAGATGAAGCTCCCGCAGCAGTAAAAGCCGTAAAACTAGACATTGCCGGTTTGCAGGACCGTATCGTTGCGCTGCCCGTTGCCGAGCGCAACTATGACAGCTTAAGCGTGGCCGGTGACGGCGCGTTGTTTTATGTCGAACGCAGCCAGCCCGGCAGCAGCAACGAACCGCCCGCACAGCGCGGCCCGAATAACGGCAGCTTATATCGCTTTGACTTTGAAGAGAAAAAAGCCGAACAGGTCAAAGACGGCATCGCCAGTTACACCCTGAGTGACGATGGTAAAAAGCTGCTGCTGATCAGTATGCCCAACACCCTGCAGGTGGGTGATGCCAAAGCCAAGCCCGATGCCAAAGCCGTCAGCCTGGCAGATGTGCGCAGTTTTATTGAGCCGGCACAGGAATGGCAGCAGATCTTTAACGACGCCTGGCGTATGCAAAAAGAGTACTTCTATGACGCCAAAATGCACGGCATCAACTGGCAGGCGGTGTATGACAAATACCAGCCGATGCTGGCGCATGTGCAGCGGCGTGAAGATTTAAACGACGTACTGGTCGATATGATTGCCGAGCTGCAGGTGGGCCATAACCGTATCGGCGGTGGTGATGTGCATCAGGAAAGCCCGGGCAAAACCGGCCTGCTGGGGGCAGATTTTGTTATCAGCAACGGTAAATACCAGTTTAAAACGGTCTACCAGGGCGATCGCTGGAGCCCGTTCTTAAAAGCACCGCTGGCGCAACCGGGCCAGAGTGCCAAAGCCGGCGACTACCTGTTGGCGGTTAATGGCAAAGCGCTCAGTGCCGGCGACAATATCCACGCCCTGATGGAAAACACCCTGGGCAAACAGGTGGTGCTGAGCATAGCCGATAACGCCAATGGCCTTAACCAGCGTAATATTACGGTAGAGCCGGTGGCAAATGAAAGTGAGCTGCGGGCCATGCACTGGATAGAGCAAAACCGTAAGCTGGTAGCGCAGAAAACCGATGGCAAAGTCGCCTATGTTTACCTGCCCAATACCGCAGATGGCGGTTTCTACTTCTTTAACCGTATGTTCTTCGCCCAGACGGACAAACCGGCCATCATTATTGACGAGCGTAAAAACGGTGGCGGCCAGGCGGCTAACTACATTACCGAAATTCTGGGCCGGCCGTTTTTATCCGGCTGGAAAGACCGTGACGGTTTAGTGTTTACCACACCGGGCGGCGGCATTTACGGGCCGAAAACCATGCTGATCGATCAGGACGCCGGCTCCGGCGGTGACTTTCTGCCCTGGTCATTCAAGCGCCTGGGCCTGGGTAAAACCATCGGCACCCGTACCTGGGGTGGTTTAATTGGTATTTCAGCCAACCCGCCGATGATCGACGGTGGCTTCCATGTCGTGCCGTTCTTCCGCTTCTACACACCGGATAGCGAATGGCGCGTCGAGAACGAAGGCGTAGCACCGGATATTGAAGTCGAGCTGGACCCGATAGCAGTGAACAAAGGCATAGATGTACAGCTGGAGCGTGCGATACAGCATACATTGCAGGAATTAAAAGCCAACCCGCCTAAAGATCACAGCAAAGCACCGGCCATGCCAACCAAACTGGGGCTGTAATCCACCCTCACCAAAACCGCTGCCTTGCAGCGGTTTTTTTACTGAGACAGCGTTTTAAGCAGAGTTTACCCGCACGGATAGCGGTCGTGCCTATACTTAACATCAGGTTCAGCCAACCGCGGCTGGGAGCAACTGACGCTGCACGATATTGCCACTACGCTGAATATCAGCCTGGCCATATTCACCTGCAGCTGGCTGGCATTAAGCAGTGTATTTGTCGCGGTGTTTCTTTACTGGCTGAATGATCAATCAGCACAGCAACAGCATAGCTTTACCTTGTTAAAACGTAAGCTCAGCCTTGGCGATATGCTGGGGCTATGGTGCTAGTAAATAGAGACGGACACCTTGTCCTTGATTATTCAAATAGCGTAGCTACTTTGGCCAGCACTTCGTCCATGATGGACGCTGGCAGTGTATCTATCTTGCGGGCATCCCGTGCAGAAAGATCAATAACTCGGGGCTGATCGCATCGTACTAT
>CAZEGA010000214.1:0-6079 GCA_964511675.1 uncultured Rheinheimera sp. | reverse complement strand
ATGCTGGGGCTGAGTTACCAGTTTTAACCGCGCGTTATCCAGATACAACACAGGGCGCCTTGGGGCGCCCTGACTTTATCTGCCGGCCTATCTGGTTAATACTGGCTGCAGGGATACCCGCCATGCTGTTAAACCGGAGGCCATAATGAGTTACCTAAGCAAACTGAGTGCTGCACAACGTTTATCCGCCCTGTTACTGTGCATACTGGTGCTGGCCACCGGGCTCTACAGCGGTATGCTGCAACAGCGCCTGGTCAACCCTGCACTGGCGCCACTGGATGATAAAGCCGGCAGCGCCCTGCAGCACAGCCTGGTATTAAGCAGCGCCTCTTTTGCTACGGCACGCTTAATCGATCGCGGTATTGCCTTTGTGTCCGAGGCGGAAGTGGGTGTAGGCGTGGCCAGTGTTAAGCCCGGCCAGCTGTTAAAACCGCTGCAGGATATGGCGGTACGTTACTCTGACTTAATGGTACTGGCCATGACCTCCATCGGCCTGCAGCTGTTTTTGCTCGAATTCGGCAAACTGGCGGCCCTGCCGTTATTTGGCAGCGGCATACTGGTGTCTGGCGTGGCACTGCTGCTCGGCCCGGCCAGCTGGCGTAGCACGGCTAGCTACCTGCTGCGCCTTTTTATTGCCTTACTGCTGCTGATCCGTATTGGTGTGCCGCTGGCTGCCTTTGGGGTGGCAGAATTGTCGGACTGGGTACTGGAGCCACAGCGGCTAGCCGCCGAAGCGGCACTCAGTGGTGAAACTGCCGCCCTGCAGCGCGTTGACCAGCCGCTGCCAGACCATGAGGAGGGCTCACTGAACTGGTTACGGCACATGGCCGCCAAAGCCAACGATATGTTCGCGGCGATGAAAAGCTTTTCTGATGCCATGGTGGAAAAGCTGATCCAGTTGATCGTGGTATACAGCCTGCAAACGCTGATCTTCCCGCTGTTATCGCTGTATTTGCTGTGGCAGCTGGGACGCTGGTTTGTACGCCGCCCGCTGCCAGCAGCATTACCAGCTGCAGCAGTTTAAACCCTGAAACGTTGTACCAGCGTACTTAAGCGCCGCTCCAGCGTGGTCAGCTCAGCGGTTGATTTAGCCAGCTCGGAGGCATTATTTGCTGCCTGATCAGCCAGTTGGGCTATTTCGTGAATGCTGCGGCTGATATCGCCCGCCACCGCGGTCTGCTGCTCTGCCGCCGTGGCTATCTGAATATTCATCTGAGTAATGGTACTGACAGATTTGGTGATGGTTTGCAGCGATTCACTGGCTTTATCGGCCTGCTGCACGGTTTGCAGCGATTGCTCCCGGCTGCGCTGCATTACCTGTACCGCCTCCTGTGCGCCCTGCTGAAAGACGTTTATCATCTGCTGAATTTCATTGGTACTTTGCTGGGTCCGCGTTGCCAGGGTGCGCACTTCATCGGCTACCACAGCAAAGCCCCGGCCCTGCTCACCGGCACGGGCGGCCTCTATCGCGGCATTTAGCGCCAGCAGGTTGGTTTGTTCGGCTATACCACGGATCACATTCACCACCGAGCCAATCTGCTCGGCATTGGCCCCCAGTTTTTCCATAGTGTCACCGGCGCGGTTTACTTCATCGGCCAGGGTGTTAATAGAAGCGATGGTCTGGGCGACACTTTGCTGGCCACCACCGGCTTCTTTATCAGCTTCCTGCGCAGCGGTAGCGGCCAGACCGGCGCTGGTCGCCACTTCCTGTACCGCAGTAGACATTTGGTATACCGCTGCGGCCACCTGGGTGGTTTCAGCTTTTTGCGTACCGGCATCATTGTCGGTGAGCTGTACTATCTGCTGCATAGTGGCAGCGGAATGGCTCAGCGCAGTCACCACCTGCTGCACTTCACTGACCAGTTGCTGAATTTTCTGCGCAAATTCATTAAAACCACGCGCCACTTCGCCAACCTCGTCGGCCGTATCCACCTGCAGGCGCTGGGTTAAATCGCCCTCGCCCTGGCCTATGTTAATTAACGCTGCAGAGGCATTATGCAGCGGTTTAATCACCAGCCTGGCAACAAACAGCGCCAGTACTATCACCAGCCCGAGTAACACAACGGCACTGCCAACTATCATCAGCAGGGTATTGCGGATACGTTCACTGATTTGCGCTTCCTGCGCCACCACCCGCCGGTCAATATCATCAATATAAAAACCCGATCCCAGCACCCAGCGGTTGTTGTACATAGCAGCGGCATAGCCCAGTTTAGGCGTTAAACCGCCACGGGTTTTCTCGTCCCACATATAGGTGACAAAACCGCCGCCTTTTTTAGCCGCGTCAATCAGCTCGCGGATCAGCAGTACACCGTCAGGATCTTTTAAGTCGATAAGGTTACGCCCTTCCAGCGCAGCATTAGAGCCATGCACAATATTGACCCCCTGCAGATCGTAAACAAACATATAACCGTCATCGCTGAATTTCATCGCGCGGATCACCGCTTTAGCCGCCTCCAGTTGCGCGTCATCCGGGCTGCCGGCACTGAAATAGGGCTCAACAGCAGTAATGGCTATAGCAACATGATGCTCAAGCGCAGTGCGTTTCTCCTGCATCATATCTGCACGGAACTGGATAACTTCCGCTTTACCCATAGTGCGCATCTGGCTGTACACCAGTAACATCAGCGCCAGTACCACCGTCAGCATGGGTAACACCGCCAGCAACAGCATTTTATTTTTCAGCGTGAAATTAAACATTCTTGGCTCCGCACAGGGGACAACAGTTTGATATTGTTACAGCATAGTGTATACCTTGCTAAAAGAAAGCCGGGTTCGACTATGGTCGCACAACAGCCAATTTAGCGGCTGCATACGTATGCACCCTAACAAGGCAGCGCAGCTGTAATACACTCTGGTGCAATATAACAACAGCACTAACAGGGTAGACCCATGATAAAAAAAGCGACCATTTTACTGCTCAGTGCCGCCAGCGTGCTGACGGCCTGCGATAAAGCACCGGCACCGGTTGGTTCAGCCACAGCACACATAACAGAGACTGGTGACATGCCAGAAAAAGTTGTCGTTTATCAGGTGTTTACCCGTTTATTTGGTAACCGGAACAGCGCAAACATCCCCTGGGGCAGCCTGGAACAAAACGGCGTGGGTAAATTTGCCGACTTCACGCCCGAGGCCCTAAACGCCATTAAAGCCATGGGCGTCAGCCATATCTGGTATACCGGCGTGCCGCACCACGTCCTGGTGCGTGATTACAGCGCCTATGGCATCAGCCATGACGACCCGGACGTAATCAAAGGCCGCGCCGGCTCGCCCTATGCGGTAAAAGATTATTACAACGTCAACCCGGATTTAGCCACCGATCCGGCCAACCGGCTGGCCGAATTTGAAGCGCTGATTGCCCGCACCCACCAGCACGGTATGAAGGTACTGATCGACATAGTGCCTAACCATGTGGCGCGCGCTTATCAGTCGCTGTCCAACCCTGCCGGCGTCAGTGACTTTGGTGCCAGTGATGACACCAGCGTCGAATACGCCCGCGACAATAACTTCTACTATGTGCCGGGCCAGGCATTTGCGGTGCCACAATGGCCGGCAGAGTATCAGGTGCTGGGTGGCGAAGCCCACCCGCTGGCCGATGGCCAGTTTGCTGAAAATCCGGCCAAGTGGACCGGCAACGGCTCGCGCGCAGCGCAACCGGATTTTGACGACTGGTACGAAACGGTAAAAATCAATTACGGCGTGCGCCCGGATGGCAGCTATGACTTTGACCGCTTACCGGCCGCTTACGCCGAACAAGACTGGCCGGCGCATTATGCGTTCTGGCAGGACAAAAGCGTACCGGATTCCTGGCTGAAATTCCGCGAGATTACCCAGTACTGGCTGGCCAAAGGCGTTGACGGCTTCCGCTACGATATGGCCGAAATGGTGCCGGTCGAGTTCTGGAGCTACCTGAACTCGCATATCAAACACAGCAACCCGACGGCCTTTTTGCTGGCCGAGGTCTACCAGCCGCAGCTATACCGCGATTATATCCGCCTTGGCAAAATGGATTACCTGTACGACAAGGTCGAATTTTACGACAGCTTAAAGCTGGTAATGCAGGGTAAGGGGCCAACTTCGGCGTTAGTGGCAACCCAGCAGCGGATGGCCGATATTGAACACCATATGCTGCACTTTTTAGAAAACCACGACGAGCAGCGGATTGCCAGCCCGGAGTTTGCCGCCGATGCGCGTAAAGGTATGCCGGCGATGGTGGTGTCTGCCACCATCAGCACCTCGCCTACCATGCTGTACTTTGGCCAGGATGTCGGCGAACCGGGTGCCGGCGATGCCGGCTTTGGCAAAGCCAGCCGCACCAGCATTTTTGATTACTGGGGCGTACCGCACCACCAGCGCTGGATGAACGGCGGCAAGTTTGACGGCGGCGCCCTAAGCAGCGATGAGCTGGCACTGCATAATTTTTATAAAACCCTGCTCAGCTTTACCGCCCAAGCGCCGGCGTTAATGGGCCACTACGCCGAGCTGCACAGTGCTAACCTGGCGGCAGCTACCGCTTATGGCGAACAGCAACTGGCGTTTGCGCGCTGGAGCGATAGGCAAAAACTGCTGATCGCCAGCCACTTTAATGCTGACAGCGGCATCAGTTTTGAGCTGACCGTACCGGCACAGCTGATACAACAATGGCAGCTGGCTGATGGCAGCTACACACTACAGGACAAACTAAGCCATGCGACGTATAAACTGCTGGTTAGCAACGGTGCCGGCAAAGTGGCACTGACATTACCGGCACTGGGCTCAGTGATCCTTGAACTGGAGAACTAAAATGCGCTTACTTATGCTTTTTATTGCGCTGTGTTTCAGTTCAGCGACGCTTGCGGCGCAATACCTGAGCCATCAGTTAAACGGCAATACACTTAATATCACCACCGATCAGGGCCAGCTTAGCCTGACCTTTTATCAGCAGGATGTAGTCGAAGCCTTTTACCAAAACGAAGGGGTAAAACAGCTGCCGTCATTTTCTGTCAGCCAGCAGCCAGAGGCGCTGCAGTTGCGTCTGACAGAGAGTGCTGCCGCCTTGACACTGGGCTCGGCCAGCTTAACGGTCAACATTAACAAAGCTCCGTTGCAGCTGAGCTATTACCAGCAGGGCAAACTGCTGCTAGCCGAAGAACAGGGCTATATCAGCAACGCGGACAGTCACGGTTTTCGCTTTGCGCTAAGCAAAGATGAAAAACTGCTCGGCGGTGGCCAGCGCGTACTGGGTATGGACCGGCGCGGCCACAAGTTCCCGCTGTATAACAAGGCACATTATGGCTATAGCACACAGTCCGGCCAGATGTACTTTAGCCTGCCTGCCGTGCTGTCGAGCAATAAGTACCTGTTATTATTTGATAACTCGGCCAAAGGCGAAGCCGATTTAGGCCATACCCAACCTGATGTGCTGCAGTTTAGTGCCGAAGGCGGCCGCAGCAGCTATGTCGTAGTGGCCGGTGCCAGCTACCCGCACATTATTGCCAACTACACTGCCCTGACCGGCCGCCAGCCGTTACCGGCACGCTGGACGCTGGGCAACTACGCCTCGCGTTTCGGTTACCGTACCGAGGCCGAAGCCCGCGCTGTGGTACAAAAATTCCGGGATCTTAAGCTGCCGCTGGATGCGCTGGTACTGGATTTATACTGGTTCGGGCCGGATATTCAGGGCCATATGGGCAACCTGGCCTGGGATAACACCGCCTTCCCGCAGCCGGAAAAAATGCTGGCCGATTTAAGCGCAGCTGGCGTTAACACCATTTTAGTCACCGAGCCTTTTATCCTGACAACCTCCAAGCGCTGGCAGCAGGCAGTTGATGCCGGCGCCATAGCACCGGGCCCGGACGGCAAACCGAAAACCTTCGACTTTTACTTTGGCAATACCGGCCTGGTTGATGTATTTAACCCTAAAGCGCAGGACTGGTTCTGGCAGATCTATAAAGGGTTGGCTGCGCAGGGCGTGGCCGGCGTCTGGGGTGATTTAGGCGAGCCGGAAGTGCACCCGGACGATACCGTGCATGCTATTGGTATGGCAAATGAAGTACATAACGCCTATGGCCACCAGTGGGCTGACATGGTGTACAGCGGT
>CAZEGA010000213.1:5361-6103 GCA_964511675.1 uncultured Rheinheimera sp. | reverse complement strand
GCCAGCGCTCGGCTACCGGGCGCTGTACTGCCATACCGCCACCGATAGAGGCTTTAAGGCCGCTGAAATCCAGCTCGCTGAAACCCGGAGTATTCAGCAGGCCGTTATACAGCGTGTTCACCCCGGTGAAGATAGTAAATTTGACCCTGGTCAGCTCTTTAACAAAGCCTTTCATATCCCGCGGATTGGTGATCAGCAGGTTGGTAGCACCGTATTTGAAGAAGGTAAAGAAATTCGCCGTCAGGGCAAAGATGTGGTACAGCGGCAGCGCAGTAATAACCAGCTCTTTCCCTTTGATTAGCAGGTTATCCAGACAACCGCTGACCTGCTCCAGATTTGCAACCATATTACGGTGCGTTAACATAGCCCCCTTGGACACCCCTGTAGTACCACCGGTGTATTGCAAAAACGCAATGTCTGAACCCTGCATTTCAGGTTTGTGGTAGCTAAGTGTGGCGCCTTTTTCCAGCACGCTGTTAAAGCGGATAAACTTGCTTAAGCGGTAAGCCGGCACCAGCTTTTTAATATGCCGCACCACCAGGTTAACAATAGTGCCCTTAACCGCCCCCAGGCGATCGCCCATAGAGGTCAGGATCACATGCTCCAGTTTTACCTTGCTTTCAATTGCAGTTAAGGTGTGGGCAAAGTTTTCCACGATAATAATGGCTTTGGCCCCGGAGTCATTTAACTGATGCTCCAGCTCGCGCGGCGTGTACAGCGGGTTGACATTCACCACCACGCA
>CAZEGA010000213.1:5053-5351 GCA_964511675.1 uncultured Rheinheimera sp. | reverse complement strand
CCGGCCCGTAACACTCCCATTAAGGCAATCGGGTATTGCAGCATATTTGGCATCATAATGGCGACTGCATCGCCTTTTTTCAGGCCGAGCTCTGTTTGCAGGTAAGCGGCAAAGGCGGTGCTTTGCTGATCCAGCTCACGGTAGCTGATGGTTTTACCCATGTTGATAAAAGCCGTTTTATCCGGGTATTGCGCTATGCTTTGGCTGAATATGTCTAATAATGACGGGTAATGATCGGCATTAATTTCTGCGGGTACGCCTGACGGGTAACGTTTTAACCAAACTCTATCCACCGTCC
>CAZEGA010000213.1:0-5043 GCA_964511675.1 uncultured Rheinheimera sp. | reverse complement strand
TATAGATATTAAACCAGCTGCACGCAATCTGCTGTCGCGTTGTTAAAAAGCAGCCAGTTTATTGGAGTTTTTACTCTAACGGCTAATCATCCCACAATTGCTTTGTTAACACAATTGCGGCAATTACAGTGCCGGTTTGACAAATTTAAGCGTCATACGGTCACTTTCGCCAATTGCAAGATACCTGGCTTTATCCTGTTGCCCCATGGCCAGCGTAGGTGGCAGGGCATAAACGCCTTTCGGGTAATTTTTGGTATCGGCCGGGTTGGCGTTAAGCTCGCTGCTGGCAACCAGCCGGAACCCGGCCAGCTCCGCAGCCGCTATGACATAGGCTTCATCCAGATAACCTTCCACCGCCGAGCTGGAGATATCCGACAGTTTTCCGGCCCGGTGTTCCACCATACCCAGCACGCCACCGGGCTTTAATGCCTGGAACAAGGTTTTTAAGGTGTCTGCCAGGTGGCCGTCTTCATTCCAGATATGCGCATTGCGAAAGCTCAGGATCAGATCAAACTGTTCGCTGGCCGCCGGATACAATAGCGGCGGGTCCAGCTCGGCAAATGCCGGGCTGCCAAAATAATCACTTTGCTCGGCAATGCGCTGCTCCAGGCGCTGGCTGACCCGGGCCCAGAAAATACTGCGATCATCTTTTAATGAACCATCGTTGCGACGAAACTGTGCCAGCGTCAGTTGCCCCTGCTCCTTGAGGAAGGGCGCCAGAATTTCGGTGAACCAGCCATGGGCCGGCCAGATTTCCAGCACAGACATATCAGGTTGCAAACCAAAAAACTGCAGCGCTGCTGCCGGGTTACGGTACTGGTTGCGTGCGCGGTGCTCGCTGCTGCGCTGCTCACTGTCGGCCAGTTGCTGCAGTTGCACACTCCAGTCCTGTGCCATACTGGCAGCACTCAGTACCAGAGCCCCGAACAGCCCTGAACAGAGCCATGTCTTTGTTATAGTTTTTATCGACATACATCATACCTTGCAAATTAATACTTTACCGCTGGCTGACTGCCAGCTGAACCAGGTAATGGTTTGAGCCTGAAGCGGTATTTCAGTTCATTTAAAACGGAATAATTCCGGGCCCTACCGGCTGATCCAGCCTGATTACCATGCCAACTATCGACATCTGTTGGTCATACCTGATGTATAAAGTACACTAGCTAAGCATAACGTCAAACATTAAAAGGTCATTCTGATGCGTCGACATTTATTCTCCCTGTCATTGCTGCTGGCTCCGGCAGTGGCATGTTCTGCCCCGAAAAACATTATTTATATGATTGGTGACGGCATGGGGCCGGCTTATCTGGCTGCTTATCGCTATTTCAGCGACGACATCAGCACAGCTGAAGTGGAAAACACCATTTTTGACGAACTCTGGCTGGGTATGGCCAGCACCTACCCGGATGACGATACCTATGTTACCGACTCGGCTGCCGGCGCCACCGCCCTGGCAACCGGAGTAAAAAGTTACAATGGCGCTATTTCGGTAAACCGCCAGCATATTCCTATCGGTACCATGATGCAGCTGGCCAAAAAGCTGGGCAAAGCCAATGGTATTGTCGCCAGCTCGCAAATTAACCATGCCACACCGGCATCGTTTTTAGCCCACAATAAAAGCCGGCGTAACTACAATGACATTGCCGATATGTACCTGGATTACCGCATCGACGGTAAACCCGTAGCCGATGTGATGATCGGCGGCGGCACGCAATATTTTGTCCGCGAAGACCGGAACCTGATCAGCGGCTTTAAGCAGCTGGGTTATCAATACACCGACGATTATCGCCAGCTCGACAGCATTACCCGGGCACCGGCCATAATGTTACTGGCAGAAACCGCGCTGCCGGCCAAACTGAACAGCGGTTTTGATGCCATGCTGGCCCCACTGACCGAAAAAGCCCTGCAACTGCTCAGCCCGGCAGAAAAAGGTTTTGTACTGATGGTAGAAGGCAGCCAGATCGACTGGTGTGGCCATGATAACGATATTGCCTGTGCCATGGCCGAAATGGACGACTTTGCCAAAGCCATTGCCGTGGCAAAAGCCTATGTGGATAAACACCCGGATACCCTGCTGGTGATTACCGCCGACCACGAAACCGGCGGTTTATCGTTAGGTGCTAACGGCGTTTATGAATGGCGTACCGATGTGATTAAAAACATTAAAGCTACCGGCCGGAAAATTGCCCAGGAACTGAAACAGGCAGAAACCGATGCAGCAGCCCTGGCACTGTGGGCCAAGCTGACCTCCATCAGCCTGAACGAAGAAGAACAAAAAGCCCTGTTAGCCGCCCGGCAACAGGACGAAACCACGCTGCGCAAGCTGTCAAACCAGCTGGTAGCGAAATACTCTTATACCGGCTGGACCACCGGCGGCCACACCGCGGCCGATGTAGCGGTACTGGCTTATGGCAAAGGCGCCAAAGACTTTATCGGCTTTCAGGACAATACCCGGATAGCGCAAAAGCTGATGCAATATATTCAGCAAACTAAATAACAGCAGGGCACCAATACGTAGGGGCGCATTATTGCGCCCCGGATTTACACAAGGCGCTAAATAACAGCAGAGCACCAATACGTAGGGGCGCATCATTGCGCCCCGGATTTACACAGGGCGCTAAATAACAGCAGGGCACCAATACGTAGGGGCGCATTATTGCGCCCAGGATTTACACAGGGCGCAAATATGCGCCCCTACCGCCCCGGCACCGGCCTGGGTGGCGATTGTGACGAGATCTGGCTGCCGGCCGCCGATAACACCATGCCTGACCTATCACCGGCAGCAGGACGAGCTGATTATCAAACTGGCGCTGTCATCGCCCAACGGCAGCAGGACGGAAGAATTCCGTTTTATCAAAGTGGCTTTGTAGGCAGGTATTTTCAATGGTGGAAATAGATTCCGGGAATTGCTCGGTTTTATGCTGTTGTTGAGCGGCCCCTCAGGTGCGGCTTTGGCAACATTTCCCCACCCAGCACACCAATTACAACAATGTAGTGGCGCTTTATTGTGTAATAAACTACATGCCTGTCATGCGGGAAACCGTAGATTTTTACGCTTTTTCTGATTTCTTTCTTGTGTAGGCCTATCAGTGGGTTATCTGCCAGCATTTCGATAGCTGTTGCAATGTCTGCTATATATTCATCCGCCTTGTTTTCACCCCACTGCTCTATGGTGTGCTGCTTTATTCCATCAATATCTCCGGCGGCTGAATGCGTAATTTTATACTTGACCAAAGCGCTCCCCCGCTGCCAGCCTGTTGAAAAACTCAGGGCCGTCTATCAGGTTTTTTTCATCTTCTGCCTCTTCGGCCCGCGCATGCAAAAGTTTAATCAGCGCGCTATCCAGCCCCGCATTGTCACTGACCTGGGTAATCATGTGGCTCACCGCCTCTTCTATAAACTTAGACAGGTCGCCTTTTTTACCGCCCCGGCTGGCCAACACCACCCTTACCATTCTGTCTGTTTCGTCTGAGACTGTTACATTCCACCGAGCCATAAATCCCCCTGCATAGGTGTTTAAGTGCGTATGCGCATTACACCTATATAGGGTATTATGTCTTAAAAGGCAATGGATCACCTTCAGGCTGGTGAAAAAGTTTCGTCCCTTTTAGCAACAAAAAGCCAGAGCAGTGAACTGCCCTCCAATAGTTTGCATTACCCCATAACAAGATTATACTGAATTAGTAAGATTTCAGAGGTTACCATGGCAACCAGCACAGTCACTACCCGAGGCCAAACAACCATTCCACAAAGCATTCGGCAGAAAATGAGTTTAAAAGAAGGCGATAAAATTGCATGGATAGTGCATGATGATGGCCGGATAGAGATTATGCCTGTTACATTGGATGCCAGTGAAGTAGCCGGTTTATTTCAGTCATGGATCCAAAAAACGGTATCCATTGAAGATATAAATAAAGCTAAAAAACTGGTAGCTCGGAAATACCAACAAAGCGTTTTATGATAGCACTTGATACCAATGTACTGTTACGGTTCATGTTAAGGGATGACGAAACCCATTACCAAATAATAGCGCCGCAAATTTCAGCCGGTACTCCCGAAGCATTCCTGATTAGCCACCTGGTTTGTCTGGAAACAGATTGGGTACTTGAAAGCTGCTACAATCTCACGAAATCCCAACGTCTTCAGTTTATGAATACCATTCTGGCAGTTAAGCAATTTACCTTTGAAAATAAAGACACAATTAAACGAGCATTGGTTACTTTCGAGAATTTTAATATTGATTTTAGTGATGCCCTGATCGCTGCACATAACAAGCATTTGGGTGCAACCGAGACTATTACTTTTGATAAATCCGCTAAAGCAGCCGGTATGCATTTGTTAAAATAATGCTCTGTACGCTGAGCGATTACGTTGGGCTATGGACGAACCAGAGCAGAAAAGCCTTTTACAGCGGTATCGTTACAGCATTTATCACCGGTAGAGCAATGGCTGAAACTACGTGAAATGCGTAACCAGTTTGCCTTACCCAATAACAAGATACTACTGAATTAGTAAGATTTCAGAGGTTTCAGACGAAGCCGGTAACTTCACTCACTTCCAGAATATGCTTAATTTTTCGCAGACTTGCACTGTATTGGTATTGGTAATGTGCCGCTTGCACAACCGGCGCCAGGGCTGAGGGTTTAAATGCTGCAATACAAAGACCACCGGGATTGCGAACGCTGTTGTATAGTAATCCGGCATGGCCATCTTTTCTTTGCTGTTCGGCAAATACCTGGCTGAATGAATAATCGGCCGGATGGTGCAGGTAGTCAAAACGCTGTGCGGTAATATCCAGCATCGGCATCACCACAGCACCAACATACTCGCGCATGTAGATGCTGGTGTCGGGTTCGTTTGTTGCCGCAAGGAAGCATGTCCGGTGATATGCTGTTTCTGCTATGGCAGTTTTGCTGTTATTGGCAGCGTAATACACGCCGTAACCGCCAGCAGTAAACCGGCTTGGCTGGCCGATATGGGTAAATGCTGCCATTACAGGCGTTGTACCAGGTCCGGCAATGCGCTGCTCCGGCGGCACCAGCG
>CAZEGA010000212.1:0-6340 GCA_964511675.1 uncultured Rheinheimera sp. | reverse complement strand
GATCTACATCGACCCGCCGTACAACACCGGCAATGATAGTTTTGTTTACCCCGACGATTATTCCGAAACCCTGGATGAATATCTGCGGCGTACCGGCGAAAAAAACGAAGCGGGTTATTTGAATAAACAAAGCCTGTGGAAAAAGAACAGCAAGGAAAGCGGGCAGTACCACAGTGCCTGGCTATCGATGATGTATCCCCGTTTGTATCTGGCTCGCAATCTGCTGCGGGATGATGGGGTGATTTTTATCAGTATTGATGATAACGAAGCAGCGAATTTGAAGGTGCTTTGCGATGAGGTGTTTGGGGGAGATAATTTTCTTGGATCTATTTCTTGGCTCAAAAAAAGGAAAGGTAGTTTCCTTTCAAAAAAGATGATTTCTCTGACAGAGCCTTTGCTTGTTTACGGAAGGTCGCAGAGTGTAAGGCTCTTTGGTGGTACGGCAGATGAATCTGAGTCTCAACCTCTGATAAAGAGAACAAATTCTGTAGGGGTTCTACGTTTTCCTTCTGGACTTATTTCAACAAAGCTAAAGGATGGTGTCTACAAGGCTGGCATGTATGGAGAGGGAACAAGTTCTGTTCAAGTCATGAACGATATTGCGGTAAGAAATGGAGTTGTCGAGACGGAGTTGGTTTTAAAAGGCTCCTTTATTTGGAGTCAGCCTTATCTGGATGCGCAGGTCAGTGGTGGTGCTCGCTTGGTAATTAATACCATGTCATTTCAGATTCGCGCTTTCAAAGCACCAGATCCTGATGGGCACAAAGGGTTGGGTTCTTTCGTTGATGGCGTTGATATGGGAGCTACCAATGAAGATGGATATGAGCAACTTCGCGACATTCTAGTGCTCTTTCCAGTTAATTATGCCATGTTCAGCGAGCGCCAGGGCTTTCAAGGCAAGGCGGCTCGTTGAAGGCATAGTGGTGCTCTGTCGAAACGGGCCAACGCAGCATTGGAAGTTCTGGCGCTTGCCCGCAGGGTCGGTTTAAAATGCCCTCAGACGTCGTTGCTTGTTTTTGATTTAGCACCACTAAACCTGCAAACAAGCGCCTTGCCTGAGGGCATTTTAATTCCGACTGAATCATGCATAATTAACTGGAAAGAGCACTAGGTATAGAGGGAGCAATGAGCTACCCCAAGCCTGTCGAATATATTAAGCATGTTGTCAGGGCTGCAACAAATTGGGATACGGATGCAATTATCTTGGATTTTTTCGCCGGATCTGGCACTACTGCCCAAGCAGTAATGGAGCTAAATCTGGAGGATGGAGGCAACCGACAGTGTATCTGCGTACAAATGCCGGAATTGTTGGAGGAAACTAGCGAAGCTTATAAAGCCGGCTATCGCACCATTGCCGATATCACCCGCGCTCGTATCGAAAAAGTCATTGCCAAATTAAAAGCCGAACAGCCAGAAAAAACAGAGACCCTGGCTTGTGCTCATTTCACGCTGGCACCCAGTAATTTCAAAGTGTGGCGCAGCGATGTGGCAGATACAGACACGGTGCGTACCCAGTTGGAAATCTTCAAGAAGGCAGAAAAGCAGGCGTCCAATCAGCCTAATTCGCAGATAGCTATGCTCACCGAATTACTGCTAAAAAATGGTCTGGGAGCATTGGGTGTTCATGCTATCAGTGAACCGAAAAAACTGGCCTGCGGTGTAACGGTACATCGGGTACTGATGGCAGATGATAGAAAGCTATGGTTGTGTTTTGAGCCTTACGTTGAAGGGTTGAAAGAGGAAATCGTCAAAGCCAAACCCGCGCAAGTGATTCTGCTCAATTCCTGCTTTGTGGGTGAAACTGCGGATGAACAACTGAGCAACCTGCAACTGGAATTGGCCGGGCTGGACATCGGTCTGTTGGTGATCTGAGGGAGAGACAAATATGAAACTGCAATTCACCCATCAGGGTTATCAAAAACGCGCCGTGGATGCCGTGGTACAGGTGTTCGACGGTCAGCCACTGGCAAAAAGCGATTTTGCGCTGGCGACTGAAAATACCAGTGTGGAATATGCTGCCGATGGCAGTATCGGCAACGCTTTATTATTAAAAGACGAACAAATTCTGGCTAATGTGCAAAAGGTACAGAAAGCCAATACTGTGGTTGTCTCTCGCGATTTGGTGGCTTCGCATTCCGACGATAACCAGCAAATATACTGCCCTTTGAATTTCACGATAGAAATGGAAACCGGTACTGGTAAAACCTATACCTTTATCAAAACTCTCTACGAGTTAAATAAAGTCTATGGGTTTAAAAAATTTGTTATCGTCGTGCCCAGTGTTGCCATCCGTGAAGGCACCATAAAAAACCTGCAAGTTACCCGCAGCCATTTTGCGGCTGATTATGCCAACGTGCCTTGCGTACCGATTCTGTATGACAGCGGCAAGCTCACCGACCTGCGCCATTTCGCCCAGAGCGATGCCCTGAGTGTGTTGGTGATCAATATCGATAGTTTTACCAAAGACAACAATAAAATTAACCAGAAAGGCGAACGTGCCTTTGCACCTATCGAATACATAAAAGCGGTGAATCCCATTGTGATTGTGGATGAGCCGCAGAACTTTGAAACTGATATTCGCCGTAAAGCGCTGATGGATTTAAACCCGCTGTGTACCCTGCGTTATTCCGCTACTCACACAAACCCCTATAACTTGCTGTACTCGCTGAACCCGGTGCAGGCTTATGACCTTGGATTGGTTAAACAAATTGAGGTTGACGGTGTGCTGGCGGATGAAAGCTATAATCAGGCGTTTGTAGAACTGGTGAGTATTGAGGCCAAGGCTCGCGGTATCACTGCCAAAGTCCGTATGGATGTGAATGAAAAGACAGGCGTTAAACGCAAGGATATTACCCTGAAGCTGGGTGATGACTTGCATGAAAAATCCAGGCAGCGCGATGTGTATGCTGAAGGGTATATCTTGAATGAAATTCGCGCGGCAGATGATGAAATCGAATTTTCCGGAGGCCGCGTACTGCGCCTGAACGAACAGCAATGTGGTCTTACCGATGATGTCATGCGCTACCAGATAGAGCGCACCGTTGCCAGCCATTTTGCCAAACTGAAAAACATGCAGCCTATCGGCGTGAAGGTGCTCAGCCTGTTTTTTATCGACAAAGTAGCCAATTATCGTAGTTACGATGAGGATGGCAATCCCGTTGCTGGTAAATTTGCCGAGTGGTTTGAAGAAGCTTTTAAGCAATACGCCAACAAGCCGCAATACCGGGGGCTGATTCCTTATGCCGCCAGTGAGGTTCATAACGGCTATTTTTCTGGCGATAAAAAAGGCAAGGGTGCTAAGGCCAAAACGGTATGGATTGATAGTACCGAGAAAGGCTCCAAAAAGGACTATGACACCTATGCGCTGATCATGAAGGAGAAAGAGCGATTGCTGGGTATGGACGAGCCGCTGCAATTTATTTTCAGTCATACCGCACTGCGCGAAGGTTGGGATAACCCTAATGTGTTCCAGATTTGTACGCTGAATGAAACCAAAAGCCAGTTAAAAAAACGTCAGGAAATTGGCCGGGGTTTGCGCCTTGCGGTGAATCAACAAGGTGAGCGAGTGCAAGATAAGCGCGTTAATGTACTGACAGTGATTCCCAACGAAAGCTATGAGGCTTTTGCCAAAAGCCTGCAACAGGAAATTGAAGACGAAACTGGCGTGAGTTTTAAAGGCCGGGTAAAAAATGCCCGCGCTAAAGCCCGTGTGCAGCGCAAACCACTCAACGCTGAGGAAGAGGTATTGTTTCGTGCGATCTGGCAGAAAATCAGCTATCAAACGCGCTACAGCATTAAGCTGAATACATTGGAATTAATCCAAAAATGTGTTGCAGCGCTGAGCGATAAAAACCAGTATCCCTCGGTAAAAGCCCCCAAGGTTCGTGCGCGTAAGGCAAAAATTGTGATGAACCAGGAAGGCGTCCACGGCGTGGAAACCGGTGTGGGTGAAAGTGCCGCTGAATACCTGCCGGTGGTGGTACCGGACGTTTATGCTTATCTACAAAACCGTGTGCACCTGTCGCGTTCAACGCTGTATACCATTTTGACACAGGCCAATCGCTTGAATGAATTGTTGGTCAACCCACAATCATTTTTAGATACGGTTATTGTCGCCATTAAAACGACATTGCAAGCGTTATTAGTGGAAGGTATTGAATATCACCAGATCAATGGCCGCCGCTACGAGATGACCCTGTTCGATGAGCCATTGGATACTTACCTGAGCAGCGTGTACCCACCGGCTAACGATGAGTTGACAACGCCCGTCAGTAAAACCTTATTGCAAGCCCAGCCCCTCGACGAACAAAAAGAAGCGGTGGGTGAGGCTTTTGCCTGTGTGCTGAGTGATTCGGATACCGAAAGCCAATTTGCGCACGATTGCTCTGTGGATGAGCGAGTGAAATTTTTCTTCAAATTGCCTGGCAAATTTAAAATCAATACCCCACTGGGAACCTACAACCCGGATTGGGCGGTGGTGTTTGAAAACGACAGCCGCGTTTATTTTGTTGCAGAAACCAAGTCATCCAATGTAGAAGCAGACCGGCGTAGAGATGAAAACTTGAAAATCGCCTGTGGTCGTAAACATTTTGAGTTGGCGCATGATGTGGTGTTCAAGGATGTAATCAATCTGCAAGGACTGCTGGCCTGATGATTTCAGCCTACCACGCCAAATACTACGCCTTTGAGCTGACGCGCCGCCACGCTGCCGATGGCGTGGATCGTCTGTCGCAATCGTTGTTCGATGCCAGTGTGGATTTGAACCCACATCAGATAGAGGCTGCGCTGTTTGCTTTACGCAATCCGTTGCAAGAGGGAGTATTGCTGGCTGATGAAGTGGGACTGGGCAAAACCATCGAGGCTGCGCTGGTGCTGTGTCAGTATTGGGCGGAGCGCCGCCGCAAGCTGCTGATTATCTGCCCGGCCAGTTTGCGCAAGCAATGGGCGCAGGAGCTGCACGAAAAATTCGCTGTGCCTGCCACGGTGGTGGATGCCGCCGCGCTTAGAAAGCAATCGGCGGGTGATGCGCTGGCGACCTTGCAAGCGCTGGCAAGCAAAAGCGTACTGATCATGTCCTATCCTTTTGCGACCCGGCTGGAAACTGAGCTGCGAGCCATTGCCTGGGATGTGGTAGTGATGGACGAAGCCCACAAACTGCGTAACGCCCACCGCACCAGTAATCGCATGGGCCAGGCGCTGCGGCGCGCATTGGCGGGGCGCAAGAAACTGCTGTTGACGGCCACGCCGCTGCAAAACTCCCTGATAGAGCTATATGGCCTGTCCACCTTGATCGACGAGCATTTGTTCGGCGACGAAGCTGCCTTTCGCAAGCACTATATGAACAGCACTGCGGGGCTGGATGGTTTGCGTCAGCGGATGGCCACCTTTGCCAAACGCACCTTGCGCAAGGATGTGCTCGAATACATCCGCTATACCGAGCGCAAAACACTGACCCAGCCCTTCGAACCGACCAATGACGAGCAGGCGCTGTATGAACGTATCTCGGCGTTTTTGCAGCGTGATGAGTCCTATGCACTGCCCAAACGACAGCGCCACCTGACCAGCCTGATTTTGCGCAAGCTGCTGGCTTCCAGCTCTCACGCCGTGATGGGCACGCTTAAAACCATCCGCGAACGGTTGGAGCTGTTGCTGGCGGGTGAACCTGAAAAAGACAGCAGCCAATTGATCGAACAACTGATAGCTGAGGATGATCTGGAGGCAGATTATTTAGACGAAGGCGTGGATGACGATACTTCTTCAGCCATGTTATCGCCCGAAGGTAGCCAGCCCAATACGGCCAGCCTGCGTGCCGAAATTGAAGAGTTAAGTAGCTTTATCGAGGCGGCCGAATCCCTGCAAACCGACACCAAGGCACAAGCACTGCTTAAAGCCTTGAGCCTGGGTTTTGACAATATGGCCACGCTGGGGGCGCCGCGTAAAGCCATCATCTTCACGGAATCCAAACGTACACAGGAATATCTGCATCGTTTTCTTTCTGCGAATGGCTATGCGGGCAAGTTGGTGCTTTTTTCCGGCACCAACAACCATGAGGACTCCACCGTCATCTACCGACAGTGGTTGCAGGAACATCAGGGTACGGATCGCGTGACCGGCTCGCCGCAGGTGGACAGGCGTACCGCGCTGATCGACCACTTCCGCAAGAACGACGGCAGCGGCGCGGAGATCATGATCGCCACCGAAGCGGCTGCCGAAGGGGTGAACCTGCAGTTCTGTTCATTGATCATCAACTATGACCTGCCGTGGAACCCGCAAAGAGTTGAACAGCGCATTGGCCGTTGCCATCGCTATGGCCAGCGTTTCGATGTGGTGGTTATCAACT
>CAZEGA010000211.1:0-6365 GCA_964511675.1 uncultured Rheinheimera sp. | reverse complement strand
GGTTGGACAAAATCTGCACATGGCTGCCCGGTATCGTGGTGGCTGTCCATTCCGGTTCGGCGTCCAGCTCTACAGTGACACCGGCCTGCCGGGTGATAGCCGATAACGTGGATAACACCTGGTGATAATAATGCAGGATACCGATGCTATGCAGCTCTGAGGAGTGCTGGTCTGCCGAGGTCTGTTTAAAATTCTGGATCAGGTCGGCGGCACGTTGCAGGTTGCTGGCTAACAGCGGTAACGCTTGTTGTACCGCCTGGCAATAGTGCTGTATTGCGGTTTTACTGAGTTTGTCGGATTGAAACTGCTGGTAGAGCTGGTTGAATTGTTGCTCCAGTATACTTTGTGTGGTGACCGCAACACCAAGCGGGGTATTCACTTCGTGGGCAATACCGGTCACCAGATGGCCAAGTGCGGCCAGTTTTTCGGATTCAACCAGCTGGCTTTGCATGGTTTGCAGATCGGCCAGGGCTTTTTGCAATTCAGCGGTACGTTGCCAGACTTTATCTTCCAGCAGCTGGTTTAACTCTTTCAGCTGGACTTCATAGTCCTGCCGCTCCATTTCAGCTTCAATACGGCCACTGAAGATAGTAAACAGCGTGGTAATGTCTTGCGGCCTGGAAATAGGGCGGCGGTACATAGCGACAACGATACCCATAACACTGCCGTGCAGATCATGCAGTGGCGTGCCAACATAAGCCTCTATACCCAGATCGACCAGTAACTGATCCTGCGGAAACAACTGCTGGATACCGCTGGGGTAAATGCAATAGCTGTCATCGGCGGCATTGGCGCAGGGCGTGTGCTGCAAAGAATATTCGATATTGGCTGCCAGTTCGCCGTCTACCACCAGCGCAATGGTCTGGGAGGTATAAGCGGCTTTGTTCAGCCGGGCGATAAAGGTGAAATCGGCCTGGATGACGTTGCCCAGCTGCAGGGTAATGGCCTGGAAAAACTCCTCCCCCCTGGTGTTGGCGACGCCTTCGATAATTTGCCGTAGTGCGCTTTCCATGATCAGCCCCCTGTCTGCAGCATGATGCTGCAATCTAAGCATGGCAAATAATCAGACTATAGCAAAGTGGGGGTCTTGTCATACTTTGGTCATTCAGAGCAGTTACTCTTGCGCCGATTGGTATTTCTGCCTGGGGGCTGTTGTTATGTTGTCAAAGCTGAAGATTTCCAGCCGGGTGCTGATGTTGGGTGTGTTGCCACTGCTGATGTTACTGGGGGTACTGGCAGCGGCTTTCTGGTCGGCGCAGCAAAAAGACAAACTGTTTAACCAGCTGTATGACAACCATCTGGCAATTTTGTCTGATGTGATGGCCGTGCAGCAAATTCTGCAGCAGACAGCGCTGCAGGATATCCGCAAATACCGCACCGGCTGGGCCTCGGCCGAAGCGACAGAACATGCTATCAGGCAGCAGCTAGAGCTGGTCCAACAGCACTGGCAGGGCTTTAGGCAAAGCCGGCCGCCACAGGATGAGGCAGAGTATTACACTGAGCTGGATCAGGCGTTTGACAAGGCGGTGCAGCACTATCAGGAATGGATCAGTTACGCCGGCAGTGATGCGTTGCTGGTACGCATACTGAACGAATCTACCGTTAACAGCGAGATTGAGCTGCGCATTACCGGTTTTACCAAACTGGCCGAGGCTTTTGTGCAGCAGCAACTCAGCGCTGCGGTTACCGTACGGGATGCCGCCCGGCACTTTACCACGCTATTGGTACAGGCCTATCTGTTCGGCGGTTTGCTGCTGGTGTTGCTGGTGGCGGCGCTGATCTGGGCGATACAGCGCTCAGTGTGCCGGCCGCTTTGGGCATTGCGCGACCTGCTGCACAGCGTGGCTACCCAATCTGACTTAAGCCTGCGTGCCGATGACAGCGGCACAGACGAACTGGCGCACGCGGCTAAAGCGCTGAACCAGATGATGCAGCATTTTGAACAGCTGGTTGCCAAACTGGGGCACAGTGCCGTGGCATTAAGCCAGCAGGCGGGACAGGTGTATGATATCAGTGCCGAGGTAAACCAGAGTGCCGCTGTGCAGGCGGCACAGGCAGAGAAGCTGGCAACGGCAGCAGAGCAGATGAGTACTAATGTCCATGAAGTGACAGAATATGCCGGTGCGGCGGCCCAGGCAGCAGTGCATGCGGATCAGCTGTGTCAGAGCGGTTACAGCGCCGCCGGTAAAAGTGCCGAGGGTATAACCGCCCTGGCTGCCCAGCTGCAACACAGTGTCGGCGTTGTCAGTCGCTTGCAGCACGAGACCGGCCAAATCTCCGGCGTGCTGGAGGTGATCCGCAAAATTTCTGAGCAAACCAACCTGCTGGCATTAAATGCGGCCATTGAAGCGGCCCGGGCCGGCGAAGCCGGGCGCGGGTTTTCGGTGGTGGCCGACGAGGTACGCACGTTGTCGGCGCATACCAAACAGGCAACAGAGTCAATTCATGGCATGATCTCGCAACTGCAGCAACAGGCCAGCAATGCGGTAGCGGTAATGCAACAGGCCCACACCCAGGCCGATGTCAATGTACAGCTGGCGCAGGAAACCGGCAGCCGCTTTAACCAGGTGGCGAAAGCGGTGGAGCATATCAGTGCGGCGAATGCACAGATTTATTCCGCTACGGCACAGCAGCAGGTCGTGTCGCAGAGTATTGCCACTACCATTCATCAGTTAAATGACGAGGTAAACCAGCTGAGTAATGAGGCCAGCCGCTCTGCCGGTGCCAGCGAACAACTGACACAGCTGGCCACCCAGCTGAATAATGACTGGCAGGTGTTTGCCGCCTGAGCCGGAGCGTATTCAGGCAGGGCAGGCACGGTACAACGCCAGCATATCGCTGCCGGTTTGCATCAGTTCAACCATAAAACCGGCAACAAACAGCAAGAGGGTGCTCAGCAGCAGCGCCATAATAATGTGGCCACGGCCCAGCATGAGTGCAGCACCATAGGCAAACCAGGCCAGCACCAGCCACAGCACAACCGCCAGCGCGACCAGCAGTTGCAAAGCCAGCCCCAGTTGCGCCAGCGGCCGCTGGGCCACTGCGCTGTACAGCTGCTGCATGTCGTTCACCGCCTGCATCTGCCGGGCACTGATACTCAGTTTGCTTTGGTCCAGCTCGCCGGTTAGCGGGTCGGTAAAGCACAGTATCTGTTCGGTCAGGCTGCGAAACTCAGTGGCAAATTGCTCCAGCGCAATATGATTACGGGCAACATAAGGGTCAATAAAGCCAATATTGGTCAGGGCATTGGCGAACACCAGCAGTACCAGGGTGACACCGGCAAAAAAAGCAAACAGCGGGAAAAACTGCCAGAAACTGCTGCGTAAACCGGCCATTCGCCAGCAGCCAAAGCAAATAGCCGCCGCAAAAAACAGCATAAACAGATCAAACAGGGCGTTGCCGGCCAGCCGGATAAACGCTGCATCGTCCTGTGGCAGCTGTGCCAGCGGGTTTGTCGCTTCGGGCAACACCTGGCTGATAAACAAGGCTATCAGAAAGGACAGGATCAGAAACTCCACACCTTTGCTGATGGCATCGGGCTGTTCCGCCCGGGCTAATTCGGCCTGGATAAAACGGCGTGGCCGGAATAAGCACTGGCTGAAGTGGCTGAAAAACTGTGGGATCTCGGCAATTACCCGTTCAATGTAACTTTTCATCGTCCTTTCCTGATAGCAGCAGATACCGCCTCACTCCGGTACAACTATAGGTGTGTGGCAGCGCTTTGCACGTTGCATGCACAAATAAAAGGCTATACACTTGCCGCGCTACCAAGGGGTGCAATTGCTGAGATGCCGTAAGGCGAACCCTTAGAACCTGATCCGGATTATACCGGCGGAGGGATGGTGCTAACTCCTCAGGCTGGTGTGATCTCTGTTGTTGCTGGAGACTCATACAAAAATGCGCTTTTTCCCGTCGTTAGTTGCTGTTGCGGTATGCAGCAGTTTTTCTGTGCAGGCAGCTGAAACTGAAGCTGCTGTTGAAAGGATCACGGTGCAGGGCGATTTTCGCCAGCAACCGGTACAGCAGGTCTCCGGCAGTATCGCCGTTGTCAGCGAGCAGGATGTCAGGCGCACGTCGGCGCAGCATCTGGATGATGTGTTAAATCAGCTGGCCGGGGTGAATTTCAGCGCCGGTGCCTCGCGCGGCCGTTATATCCAGATCCGCGGTATTGGTGAGCGCAGCGAATTTGTCGACACCATTAACCCGTCGGTTGGTATCCTGATCGACGGTATTGACTACTCCGGCCTGGGTATCAGCGGTATCAGCGATCTGGCCCAGCTTGAAGTATTCCGTGGCCCGGAAGCCAGCCGCTTTGGTGCCAATGCGCTGGCCGGTATGCTGAACCTGACCAGCAAAGGCCCGACAGCGACAGCGGAAGCTAAATTCAGTGCTACCTATGCCAACTATGACAGCTACCAGCTTTCAGGCCAGTTCAGTAACAGTATCAACGACCAGCTGGCATACAGCCTGGCGCTGGAGCAGCAAAACTCAGACGGTTTTATTAAAAATGCTTACCTGACCCGCGACGATACCAATAATATCGACGAATTTACCGGCCGCTTTAAACTGCGCTATCAGCCCAGCGACACTTTATCACTACAACTGGTAACACACTTTGTGGAGCAGGATAACGGTTATGACGCCTTCTCGCTGGACCGTAACCGCACCACCTTATCGGACGAGCCGGGGCAGGATCAGATCCGCAGCAAAGCCGTAGCGCTGCAGGCCGACTACAGCGGTTTGCCTTTTGCCACGGTGCTGGCGCAGCTTAGCTGGCTAAGCGCCGACAGTGACTATGGCTTTGATGAAGACTGGGGCTATGTTGGTATACACGAAGATGAATACTCGACGACAGATCGTTACCTGCGCGCACGCGACCAGCTGACGCTGGATTACCGCTTTATTTCCACGCCAGAGGGCAAGCTGGGCAGCAGTGACTGGGTGTTTGGCCTGTATGCCGCCAGTAAAAGCTTTGATTTAACCCGCCAGTTCTGGAACTGGGACCTGTGGCAGGCCGACCGTTTTATCAGTGCACTGAGCCGGACTAACGCCGCCGTATATGGCGAACTGACCACACCGTTAAGCAGCAGCGGCTGGAGCCTGGTTTCGGGCCTGCGGCTGGAGCGTTATGACGATGATTACAGTGACAGCAGCGGCAACGCTATTAAAAACCACGCTACCATGTGGGGCGCCAATGTCAGCCTAAACTACCAGCTAAACCCGCAGGCATTAATTTACCTGCTGGCCGCCCGCGGTTATAAAGCCGGTGGTGTTAATGGCGATGCGTTGGCCAAAGCCGCAGACGACAGCTTAAGCGAGCTCAGTGCCAAAGCCAGTTTTAAGCCGGAAACCCTGTACAGCGCCGAGTTTGGCGTTAAGGGCAGTGCCCTGGACCAAAGTCTGGTGGCCCGGGTGGCGGCGTTTTACATGTGGCGTGACGATATGCAGGTAAAAGGCTGGCTGAACCCGGACAGCGGCCCGCAGTTTGCCGGTTTTATCGATAATGCCGGCAGTGGCCGTAACTACGGTATCGAGATGGAAAACCGCCTGCAGCTGCATCCGCAACTGGCGCTGTTTTTATCGGCCAGCTGGATAAAAACCCGGCTGGGTCATTACGTGACGTTAGACGGTGATAACTTTAGCGGCCGCGAGCAGGCGCAGGCGCCGCGCTTTCAGTACAGTGTCGCCACGGACTGGTATATCACCGAAACCCTGACCTTTAACCTCAGCCTGCAGGGTAAGGATGCGTTTTTTTTCTCTGATGGCCACAATGCCAGATCGTCACGTTACGAGCTGCTGGGTGCGCGTTTAAGTTACCAACTGACAAACTGGGAACTGGCGCTGTGGACACGCAACGCGCTGGATCAGGATATCGGCGTGCGGGGCTTCTATTTCGGCAATGATCCGCGTGACGGCTACCAGCCGCATGTGTATGAGCAGTTTGCCGAACCACGCCGGTTTGGTATCAGCGCCAGCTATCAGTTCTGAGGAGACGGACATGCAATTATCGGTTGAGATCAGCAAGTACCCGCTGGCAGATGACTACATTACGCCAATTAAAGGCTTTATTGCCCAGCTGAATACCTACCCGGATATCAAGGTGGTAACCAACACCATGAGCACCCAGCTGTTCGGCGAATACGATGCGGTAATGCAGGCATTGCAGACCTGCATTAAGTGGTCGTTTGCACACTACGGCAAGGTGGTGTTTGTGGTGAAGTTTATCCACGGTGACTTACGGCCATGAATGAGCTGATCAGCCAGGTCGCCGCGCAGTGGCAACTGATGCACAGCCTGGAGCTGGCAGCAACACTGCTGGCGCTGGCCTATGTGCTCCTGGCGTTAAGGCAAAGCCTGTGGTGCTG
>CAZEGA010000210.1:0-6369 GCA_964511675.1 uncultured Rheinheimera sp. | reverse complement strand
AAACATGAATATAAAGTGGAAGCGCAGATAGTGATCCGGCAGCCGGTGCCGCTGGTGTTTGACTATATCCGCTTTCTGAGCAACCAGGACAACTTCAGTGTCTGGGCAGCGATGGACCCGAATATGCAAAAGTCGGCGCAGGGGGTAGACGGTACTGTGGGCTATATCAGCAGCTGGCACAGCGAAAACCCTGATGTCGGCAGCGGTGAGCAGGAAATTACCGCTATTGAGGAAAACCAGCGTATAGAGTTTGAGCTGCGTTTTATTACGCCTTTTGCTGCGGTATCACCGGCCTATATGACCACGACAGCGCTGGATGACAGCCAAACCCGCGTCAGCTGGGGTTTTAGCGGCAGCATGCCGTATCCGGTGAACCTGATGCTGTTGTTTGTTGATATTGAGGCTATGGTGCAGCAGGATCTGCAACAGGGGCTGGATAATCTGAAGCTGATCCTGGAGGCGCCGGCGGTGGAGGCCGAATGGCCGTAGCACTGTCAGAAGTAGTAGTCCAGGCTCAGCTGCAGGTAGTCGTCACGGCGGATAAAATACGTTGGCTCTGTTGGCTGGCTGCTGCGGAAAAACCAGGCGTCCAGGCGCAGACGCAGGCTGTTGGATAAGCGCATAGATGCTTCCAGTTTACCGCTCTGGCTGCCGCTGTGGTCCAGGTCCTGCAGCACGCCGAGCAGAATTTCACTGCCGGCTTCGTCGTTAGCGACAAAGCGGCTGCCGATAAACAAATCATGCTGCCCCGGCCCTGTGGCCTGCCGGCCGCGGCTGTCGTACTGGTACTCGGCCATCCAGCCCAGATCCCAGTTTGAGCCGAACAGGCCAACCCGGGTATATTCAAAACCTGCCGTAGCCGCGACAAAATCCTGCTGCCGGGTTTTGCGGTAAATGCTTTCCAGTTTCCACAACCAGCTGCCGCTGATCCACAGGCTGTCCAGCCCCAGTTGCTGCATTTGCAGGTAAACCGGTTGCAGCGTACCGGCCGGCGTCAGTTGCAACAAGGGCTCACGGTTATTACCTTCAAAGTAACTCAGCCCCAGATCCAGCGCACCAAACTGCCGGCTCCAGCGCAGGGCAAAGTCGAAGTTTTTATCGGCCTGTGCCGATTCATACCAGGGGTTATCACTGTCGACCAACAGCGGTGGCCTTAAACGGCCATCCGGACCAGCCTGTGGCCGTTCACGAAAATAAGGCAGTAAATACAAGGCCAGGGTGCCGCCCTCACCATGCAGGTTCCAGTTCAGCATCGGCTGGCCCAGCTTGGTTTCAGCGTCGATACTGGCCAGAAGATCCGTTTGGTTGATCACATCTACCAGATGCTGGGATTCGGTAACACCCCAGAACACAATATCAATACCAGCTTTAATATCGTAGCCTGCGCCGACGTATTGCCAGTAAGCCTGGCGTAAATCCAGCAGGCTGCGTTCTGTGTCTCGTTGGTCCCGGCGCAGGTAGGGCTGCAATGCCAACTGATGGCGCCGGTCTGCACTCTGCCAGTACCAGTCGGCACTGAACGCGACACTGCTGTAGTGCCTGGGCTGCCCCTGTCCGCCAGCGGCACTGTAGTATCTGTGTTGCAGCTCCAGCGTGTAATCGGCGCGGATGTCCTGATACCAGGGCGGGGCGGGCGGCGTGTTCCGCTCTGCGGCAGCGGGCCGGGTGACGGTCGTTGCTGTGGTTGGCGCTGTGGTTGATGGTGCGGCAACCTCCGGCACGGGAGCCGGGGCCGGCAGAGGTGTTTGCGCCGGTGCGGTTTGGCGTACCGGCTCAGCCTGCTGTAATGCGGGCGTTGCAATGCTTGCTAAGGGCGCGGCGGGCTGGGCCAGTGCAGTGTTGTACCAGTGACGCGCTTTGGCAACCGGCGTTTGCAGCATTTCGCTGCGCGGCGGCACACGTAACTGGCTGCCACTGGCCAGCTGATGCAGCGACTGCGCCTTAAACACGGCCGGGTTGGCCTGCCACAGCGCATAAATAACCTGCACTACGGCCACCTGTTCGTCTGGCCGCACCCGGTTGGCTATACGCCACAGGGTTTCACCCGGGGCAACGGTAATGCTGCCGGCTGTGTTGTCAGCCAGTGCCGGCAGACCCGGTATGGCACCCAGCCAGAGCAGCACTGCCAGTGCCGGTGCCCGTTTCACCGTGCACGCTCCAGTGCATTCACGTCAAAATCGGCTTCGGTACGGCCGGTGCCAAAGCGGATTTGCTGCAGCAGCACATCGGTACTTTTACCGGTCTGGTGGTTATGCATCGTCATTTTGTGTGGCCGCCAGAACTTGCCGAGGTAGTGCTGGTAGTCAAGCAGGGTCAGGGTTTTCAGTAAACTGTTTTTGCGGTCATAGTAGTCGACCTTGTGCACCCGGTAATGCTGCTGATCCAGCCAGACATGGCTGGTGCTGTAGCCGGAGAAGCTGTCAGTCGGGGTTTGCTCCAGTACAAAACACAGTTCGCCATTGATGGTTTCATCCCGCAGGTAACGAAAGGCAAATTTTTCCAGCTCGAACGAGGTCATGTCTTCGTAGGCAAATTCACTGGCCATAAAAGGGCCGGATTTATTCCGGGTCGCAATGCGCCGGGTGCGTTTGACACTGGGCAGGTACAGCCACTGATCGTCTTCAGCGGTGGGGTGCGAATGGGTCAGAAACGCAGAGCCGCGCACATCGCGCGGTTCATCAAAAATAGTCAGGGCTTTGTCGCCGTCGTTTTGCATTTCAAAGGCCAGGGTACGCATGCGCCGCTCGCTTTCCTGGCCACGGGCATTGCGCAGTACCATCACCAGCTCACTTTCGCTGTCGCCCCAGCCCCGGTCACGGGCTTTTTGTTCCCTGGCTATGGCTAACCCTTTGGCTTCATCCGCCAGCAGCGGCTGCCCGCCCAGGCCAACGCATAGCAATAACAGGTATAGTGCGGTATTACGCATCAGGTGTTGCTCCTTTACGATCAAATTTCAGTAAGAATGCCGGTAAAAACAAAAAGTCCACTACCAGCGCGGCCAGGATAATCATCGCTGTCAGCAGCCCCATCTCAGAGTTCAGCCGGAAACCGGACAGCATCAGTACCGAGAACCCCACTGCCAGCACGGCGGTGGTGATCCAGAGTGCCCGGCCCACGCTGTGAAAGGCATAACGGATGGCAGTTTCAGTATCCCGGCCTTCACGGCGGGCATACTGGTATTTGGCCATAAAATGCACGGTATCATCGACAATAATCCCCAGGCTGATACTGGCTACCACCGACAATGCCAGGTTGATTTCGCCGGAATACAGCCCCCAGATACCAAAGCCAATCACGGCCGGCACCACATTAGGTAACAGGCTGTACAACCCGAGCCGCCAGGAGCGCAGGCTGAAGATCAGTAACAAGGAAATCAATAACAACGCCAGCGGCAGGGTACGCAGCATCGACGTCATATTGGCCTCGCCGATATGGGCAAACATCAGGGCGGTGCTGGCAATCGTGGCCGGATAAGCGGCGTGATATTGCTGCAAATGCGCACTGGCCCGCTGCTCAAATGCGGTCAGCTCTTTGCTGCCAAGGTTATGCAGTGTCGCGCTAAGGCGGGTGGCACTTCGGTCTGTATTTAACTGGTTGTTTAAATCCAGGCCATAGGGCAGCGACATTTCGTACATCAGGAAGTACTGGGCGATTTCATCCTGCTGCTGCGGAATACGGTAATAAGCCGGATCATCGCCATGCATATTTTTGTTCAGCCGTTTAATGACATCGGTTACGCTGCTGACATGGGTTACTTCCGGTTGCTGCCACAACCACTGGCTGAACTGTTCGGTAGCAGCCAGAAACGCTGGCTGGTTCACACCGCTGCTCTGCCCGCTGTGCAGGGCTATATCAACTGTGGTCAGCGGGCTGAGGTTTTGCTCCATAAAGTCGATAGCCTGGCGAAACTCAGTGCTGGTATCAAAGTATTTAACCGCTTCGTCGTTCACCCGGTTCAGGCTGACCAGGGCAGCAAACAGCAGTGTAATCACCGCACTGCATGGCAGGATCAGCCGGTAATGGCGAATGACCCAGTTGGCCAGGGTATCCATCAGCCGGGTATTGACCACGGCGGCGGCTGGCCGTATCGGCAGTATTGTCAGCAACGCCGGTAACAGCACTATGCTGTACAGGCCGGCCAGTACCACGCCGGCCGCCGTCATATTGCCCAAATCATGCAGAATAGGCACTTCAGAGAAGTTCAGCATCAGAAAGCCGACTGCGGTGGTGGCGCTGGTAATGATAATCGGCATCAGGTTACGCTGCATGCTGTAACGGATCGCCTCGTCCTTGCTGTTGCCCTGTGCCAGCGCAAACTGCATCGAGGCAATAACATGCACACTGTCGGCCACTGCCAGCGTCATGACAATCACCGGTACATTCACTGTGGCCATACTGAGAAAAATACCGGCCCAGCCTGCCAGGCCAAGCGTTGTGGCAATAGTAATGACAATAATAATTACTGTGGCCAGCGCGCTGAAAAATGAACGCAGCAAAAACGCCAGCATCAGCACTATCATAATAAACATCAATGGGATCAGCGTGCTGGCATCCTGTTCGGCTTCACTGCCAAAGGCATAATTCATTGCCACGACACCGGTCAGGTAAAAGTCGATTTGCGGGTGCTGCTGTTTAAACTGTTCCAGCAGTTGCTGCACATAGCGGTAGGCCTCTTTGGTTTCCTGATCCAGATCCTGCTCCGGCAGCTGGATGGTAATATTAATCGCCGCCACAGCGGCATTCGCCGATACCAGCCGGTGCAGTAAGGCCGGTTCAGCCAGCGCTATACGGCGGATTTTGTCAATTCTGGCGGCATCCAGCAAGGCCGGGTCCGGTAGCAGATCCTCTACCAGCAGATCGTCCTGTTCAGCCTCGGTATGTTGGAAATTAGTAATAGAATCAATACGGATGGAGTAAGGAGTCTGCCAGGCTGCATCAGTCAGCTGCTTGAGTACCGTTAACAGTTCTGCAGAAAACACTTCTGCATCGGCCGGGGCAACGCCTATCAGCAAATTGTCGCTTTTATTAAACTCATGCTGCATCTGCTCAAATGCCAGCTGCTGCGGGTTATCGTCGGCAAAGAAAATCCGGTAGTCACCGCGAAAATACAGCTTGCCGGCACCGGCACTCATCAGTATAACCAGCAGTAAACCGGCCAGTAATATTAACCAGGGATGACGTAACGCACTGTTTAACCAAAGTTGTTTCATTAGATGCCTCCCGGCAACATATCCCTGCTAACGTTATATAATAAATATCCTGCTGCATTACCGGCGGCAAAATAACCAGCCGCTTGCCGGGCAAGTGTAGACTAAAAGTTGTCAGCCGGGTTGCTGCGCTGGTATTCAGGGTTTATTAAACAATAAAAACTTGCTTAATTTTAACATAAATATAATTATTAGTTATGTTTTGTATTAAGTGTAGGCTGCATGATGGCATTAGCGGTTGTTTATAGCCGGGCCCGCTATGGGCTGGACGCGCCTTTAGTAACGGTAGAAGTGCATATCAGTAATGGCTTACCGGCATTCCAGCTGGTGGGGTTACCGGAAACCTCGGTAAAAGAAGCGCGCGACCGGGTGCGTAGCGCCATGGTCAACAGCGGTTTTGCCTTTCCGGACAGAAAAATTACCGTTAACCTGGCGCCGGCCGACTTACCCAAAGAAGGTGGCCGTTTTGATCTGCCAATAGCGCTGGGTATTATAGTGGCATCCGGCCAGCTGGCTGAGCAAAGCCTGCAGGGCTTTGAGTTTTGTGGCGAGCTGGCGCTGTCTGGCGAGATCCGCGCTATTGTCGGCGAAATTCCGGTGGCCATTGCCTGCCGTGATGCCGGCCGCGCCGTGCTGCTGCCGATGTTAAATGCCCAGCAGGCGCAACAGGTGGCCAATGTCAGCGTGCATGGCGCTGAGCATTTACTGCAGGTGCACAGCTTTTTACTGGCGCAGCAGCCACTGCCGGCGATACCGGCGCTGCCGGCACGGGAGCCGCAGCAATTGCCAGATTTAGCGGATGTAAAAGGTCAGGCCCATGCCAAGCGGGTGCTGGAAATTGCTGCCGCCGGTGAGCATAACCTGTTAATGCTGGGGCCGGCCGGTACCGGTAAGTCGATGCTGGCGCAGCGCCTGCCCGGCATTATGCCACCGCTGACCGAGCAGGAAGCGCTGGCCACTGCCGCCATTTACTCTATTGCCGGTTTAAAGCGCAATTTAACCGACTGGCAGCAAAGGCCGTTTCGCAGCCCGCACCATACCAGCTCTGCGGTGGCACTGGTCGGCGGCGGTTCTGTGCCGCGCCCCGGAGAAATATCTTTGTCACACCATGGCATACTTTTTTTAGACGAGTTGCCGGAATTTCCACGCAAGGTGCTGGATG
>CAZEGA010000209.1:0-6372 GCA_964511675.1 uncultured Rheinheimera sp. | reverse complement strand
TTCTGATCGGCCAGCGCAACAAAGCTTTTATATACGGCTTCCAGATCATAATCGTCTTTGGTGTAGCCCAGCTCGGCTAAACGGTGCTGGATAACATGACGGCCGGAGCGCGAAGTCAGGTTTAGTTCATTCTGGCGAATGCCCACCTGCTCCGGTGCCATAATCTCGTAGGTGTTTTGTGCCTTTAACACGCCGTCCTGATGAATACCGGAGCTATGGGCAAAGGCATTTTCACCCACTATCGCCTTATTTGGCTGAATGGGCATATTACAAATCTGGCTGACCAAATGCGAACTGCGGTAAATCTCGGTGGTTTTAATCTCGCTGTACAGCGGCGCCAGCACATCTTTGCGGGTGTTGATAATCATCGCCACTTCTTCCAGCGAACAGTTACCGGCACGCTCGCCAATACCGTTTACCGTACATTCAATTTGCCGCGCCCCGGCCTGAATGGCGCTGATGCTGTTGGCTACCGCCAGGCCCAAATCGTTATGGCAGTGCACGCTTAACCGCGCCTGGTCAATATTCGGCACCTTGCTTTTCAGGGCATGGATAATAGCGGCAAACTCATTCGGAATGGTATAACCGACGGTATCGGGAATATTGATGGTGCTGGCACCGGCGGCAATGGCGCGTTCGACTATCCGGCATAAATCATCAATTGGCGTGCGGCCGGCGTCTTCACAGGAAAATTCAATATCGTCGGTATAGCGGCGGGCCAGCGTAATGGCCGCCACCGCCTGCTCTGTGGCCTGGGCCAGCGTTTTACGTAACTTATATTGTAAATGCAGCGGCGAGGTGGCAATAAAGGTGTGAATACGGCGGCGCTCGGCGTCTTTTAACGCTTCGCCGCAGGCTTCGATATCAGCTGCAACAGCCCGCGCCAGGCCACAGATCACCGGGCCTTTTACCTCACGCGCTATGCGCTGCACCGAGTCAAAGTCACCGGGGCTGGATACCGGAAAGCCCACTTCCATTACGTCTACGTTTAACCGCGCTATCGCATGCGCCAGCTGAATTTTCTGTTTCTGGCTTAAGCTGGCCCGCAGCGCCTGCTCGCCGTCACGTAAGGTGGTGTCGAAAATCCAGATTTTATTATCGCCGCTCATCTTGTCTGTCCTGTTCCGTTATGTCGGTTTAGGTTGCAACCTGTGGCGGGGGCTTTAAATGCAAAAAACCCCGGCCAGTGGCACGGGGTTTTTGCTGTATCGGTTCGTTACGTTTTACCAATAAGCCGCACCCCGCGCGCCGGTGAGGAGCACGAGGAGGCTGATGGTAGAAACGCGACGGTTAAAATTCATTGCTTGCTCTTAATGGTTACTGTGGTTAGCAAAACGCCACTAGTAATAGCATGGTTATTTTTTAACTGCAACAGTATAGATGGCTAAATGGTAAACTTTTTTGTTGTTCGTTATTGTTCAAACCGGCTTGCCATAACACTGCGGCGGTTACCGGCATAGTTACCGATAACCGCATGATGACGGAAATTACACCCATTTTCGCGCACATTTTCTGCATACTTTACACCTTAAACTGAGTAACCAGGCGGCGCAGTTGTTCCGCCCGTTGTTGTAACAGACTGATAGCTTTTAATTGCTGCTCGGCATTGTGATGAATACTGGCGGCACTGTCTGAAATCAAATGCGCCGACTCGTTGATATGCTCCACCACTGTGCCCTGCTCTTCGGTAGCGGCAGCAACCTGATGATTACCGTTGCTGATCGCCTCAAACTTCTGCTTAATGCTAAGCAGTGCCTGTGCCGACTGCTCGGTACTGTCGGCCACTTTCCGGCTGCTGCTGGTACCCTGCTGAATAGCTTTAGTCGATTGCTCAGCGGTCTGTTGTAACTGGGTTATCTGGTCACGGATTTCCAGCGTTGACTCCTGGGTACGCTTAGCCAGGTTGCGTACTTCATCGGCCACCACGGCAAAACCACGGCCCTGTTCACCAGCCCGTGCCGCTTCTATTGCCGCATTCAGCGCCAGCAGGTTGGTTTGCTCGGAAATGGCATTAATCACTTCGACCACAGAGTTGATTGACGCAGCCTGGGCAGCAAAATCGACAATGGTTTTTTCAATATTGCCCATTATCGCGTTTAATTCCTGCATAGTACGCGACGTTAACGCCATATTGTCATTGGTGCTGTGCGTGTCCTGTACCGCCAGCTCGGTATCACTGGCCGTACGGTGGGCAATGCCGGACACTTCGGAAATCGTCTGGCCCATTTCAGTAATCGCCGTTGCCACCTGATCGGTTTGTGCCCGCTGCAGTTCTGTCGATGTAAAGGTATCATTCGCCAGTTGCGCCAGCTGTTCAATACCGGTTTTCATCGCGGTTTCAGTCTGCTGGATTTCAGCCACCAACTCACGGATTTTGCCGATAATGGCATTAAAGCCTTTGGCCAGATGGCCCAGTTCGTTATTGGTGCTGTCATCTAACCGCTTGGTTAAATCACCGCCATCGCCAGACATATTCAGTAAATCGTCACCAACATGGCGGATAGCATTACTCAGCGAGTTGGCAAATATCACCGTCAACACAATAAACACCGCCGCCAGCACGATACTGGCCAGCACCGAGAACGAAATAACACTGTTGATTTCGCTGCTGATTTCATCTGACGGCAGTATCGCTATCAGCTTCAGGCCGGTATCGCGGATATCCTGTACGCCGATATAGACTGCCTCGCCATTTAATGTTGCCTGTTGCAGGCTGAAGCCACTGTGGTGTTGTTTTACCAGGGCAGCCACCGGCTGATACTGCGCCAGTTGGTTAATATTCTGCCGGGTTAACGCCAGCTCGCGGTGCACGGTAATCATACCATTGGCATCGATCAGAAACAGAAAACCAGCCTGCCCCAGCTTATAGCCTGATACCAGGCTGGCGATAGCCGATACGTCATAGCCCAGCCCGGCCACACCTGCGCGCTTGCCTCCCACACTGACCAATGCATTGACAAACAGCGTCAGTTTGCCGCTGCGCTCATCGGCATCAATCGCCAGTTCACGTCTGGCATGGCTGTTTAAGAAGGTAAAGAACCAGCTGTCACGCGGCTCTGCAGCTGAAATAGTTTTAAATACACCACCTTCTGTATAATAGGTTTTACTGAAATCAGATACCCAGAACAACGTAGCCGCCCCGGCATCCTGCTGCTGTTGTTTAAAATACTGCAATACCTGGGCATGATTCGCCGCCGTCGTTTCACCATCACGCATCCAGTTATGCAACAAACTGTTTGCAGCCAGCGTTTCCGACAACGTAATCGGGTACATCAGCTCAGAGCGTACCTGTTCGCTGATACGGCCAACACTGTTGGGCAGGTATTCGGCTTCAGTCTGGCCATAGTACAGGCCGGAAAACTGATTGATGTTGATCAGCGTCGACACCAGCGTCAAAAGCGCCAATGCCAGACCGACAAAGGCAATAAACACGGTGCGCAGTTTAAATCGTTGCATACGAAGCTCCATGGCGGGTATTGGTACAAACTGTGCTGCTAAAGCGACCTTATTCAGTAAATAATTAAACAGCATTTGCAAATTAAGCATAGCAGCAGATAACAATAACGCTTTGAAATATAAGTAACAAAAAAATTCTACTTGGTGCTAATCGCCACCGCTACCGAAAAAACCTTGCATCTTGCCATCAACTTACATAAGATGCGCGCCGTCTTGCCAAGTGCGTTCGCACAACGACTCTGCCCGGGTGGTGAAATCGGTAGACACAAGGGATTTAAAATCCCTCGCTCGAAAGGGCGTGCCGGTTCAAGTCCGGCCCCGGGCACCATATCTCGATGTTTTATAAAGTTTTTTCCGTTAAACCTCGATGTGTTTTCGATAGTCATACAAAGCTGATGTGTAGCTTATGTGTAGCCGATTTTACCTTTTCTAATTACTTAATTTCTGCCAAATGCTGTGTACGTCGCCTAAACGGGCTCAGAAACATTTGCAGCATCAGGTAATGGTCAGTTTGACATTCCGTTGTTTTGTCCTACTTTTTCAAATTGGGCAAAACATAAGGATGAACTATGAAAAACAAGATGCTGAAACGTGCTGTCTTAACAAGTGTGTGTGTGGTTTTATCTGCTAGCGCAATTGCTAAAGACAAATCGGGATTGCTTGAGAAGATTAAAAATGGTGGCTTTGAAGGGGATACGGCATTAACGGTTAAGTTGGGTACATTGGGTTTAGGTGACACTGTTGATATAGATAGGATAAAGCGAGAGAGTGGGGATAAAGCGATTAGTTACGTGTCTTGTCGGGGGGGGTGTGATACGTCGACGCTCGCTTTATCTTGTTATGCACCACCTGATGTATTTATTAAGACGAAAGCCATTACTAGCTATGACAGGGACAATATTATATCGAGTGTTTACACTAAAGATTTCAGGCGAAATCTTCAGGTAAAGGGCGGGGTTGGAGAGCTCAATATTAGAGGTATCAGATATCGAGACTCCAAATTTGGAATATATGCTTGGATGTGGGGTGGCAAGATTAGTTATTTGAAGGGGCGGGTTCCGTATCCTGGGGTGTCAGTTAAGGCCCTAGAAAGTGCTACCCTTGAGAAGTTTGGTGAGCCGGATTACATAGACGGTGGAAGTGGAGCCGGAAGCAACAAGGTTTTTGTTTACACTTCTGGTCAGAGCAAAATAGACAAAGATTTTGGAGAGTGGATACTGGCCGAATATAGAAACAATTTTCAGCGCTCTAAGTGGGTACGGTTGGGTTATGCTTATCAAGACCCAGCCACGCGCGCTTATGTTGAGCGAATAGATTCTCTAGATGATGTAGCTTATATATCTGTTGGCGAGGGTGGGGTTAATTATATTTTAATTGGTTCAGTATCAGACACTATTCGGGATTTGATTTCTAAAGAAAAAGTGTGCATAGAAGATCGTGTACAGAAAACCAATGCATTGCTTTTGCAGGCTGAAAAAAAGGCGTCAGCAGTTAGGTTGTGATTATTGGTGTCGAGATGTGTGGTTGAGTAAAAGCGGCTTGACACTCTAGGTTGAGGTAAGTGCTTGTGAAAACGCGGTTAACAGTCATTAATGTGCCATAGGCTCTAATTATTTCAATAAAAACAAATCCATAACAACAAACTGCAGCGTGTACACGTGTTTTACAACAAGATGGTACTGAGAAGTCTTTGTAACACTGCTGATGGTTTTAGAGTTCGGGAAGTAACGTAGAACCGATTTGCAATTCCACTCCGAAATGTCAGCTAATGGCACAAAGCAGTAATTAACGATTTAGACCATTACAGTCAACTGCCACATCAATTTCAATCCGTAAACTTGCAACCACCAAACATATATTAATGACCTGAATTAATTAATGATGGAGGACGCATGTTAAAACGGTTCCGCTTTACCAACACAGTCATAGCCGCACTGCCTGCCCTGCCAGTTCACGCTCTACCGAGTCGGAATACTCTGATACCGAAATATCTGGCCTAAAGTTACTGTCGGGTAAAAGTGGCTCTAAACGGTTCTTGCTGCGTTACATATTGCATGGTCGTAAGTGCAGTGTTGCCATAGGCCGCTTTCCAGATATTGACGTTAGTACTGCCCGTAAAATTGCAAGGCAGCATAAGCAGCTGATTGCCCAAGGTGAAGACCCACGGGAAGAGTGTAATGGCCAATTTTACATTGCCGGTGACAATTGGGAGTTTCAAGCTCTTGCTGGCATTGCTTGTTCTGCTTGTGGTTCAGCAGGTATCCAGCGTAATTTAACGTCATGTATCAATACGTGCTTCATATCCTCTGCGACTTTTAGAAGTAAATTTTTGAGACTTTCCTGCTGAGCACTTGCAAAGCGGCTTTCGTCAAGCTGGTTAAAACGCATGAAATCACGCAAAGGCTTATCTGCAACACCACCTTCTGCGAAAGACTTACCTTTGTTGTAGCAGTCGATAAACGTGTTTAGATACTCTATTGAAAGATCTCTGATGATTTGAGCATCATTTTCTCTCCATGGAGAATAATCTTTAATTATGGGCGCGGATAAAACGGCGGCAATCGTTTCGCTAACGACTTCTTCTCCAAACTCTGACGTCATCTCAGTGCGATTATTAATGAAAGCGAATAACCAGGCTAAGTTATAACAGGTAAATACGATGACACCCTGCCTCGTATCGGATAACTCATCCATCTGCGTCTCTGTCAGATACGTGTGAGCTTCTTTGAACAGATAATTGGTATTTTCACGGTTCATAATGGCAAATTCTTTGGCCGAGTCCTTGATGTTTCGAAAGCACTTATCAATGTCGAAATAGAAGTGATTTTCAGGTAATCCTGCGTTTCGATTTGGGTTGTCAGCCAGGGTGAGATTACGAGTGGTCATTTAATCACCACACTCATGCCAGCCTCCAAC
>CAZEGA010000208.1:0-6379 GCA_964511675.1 uncultured Rheinheimera sp. | reverse complement strand
GGCCAAAGTCACCACTGAAAGGTACCTGTCGCATATTGAAACCGCCATGACACCGGCTGATGCCTGGGCGAAAATGGCCCACCGCGACATTGAGCGGGTTTCTATTGACGATATTGCAGGCCGGGCTACGGCGATGCTGGTAACCCCTTATCCGCCGGGTATTCCGCTGATGGTGCCGGGTGAGCGTTTTAATACAACTATTATCAACTACCTGCAATTCACCCGCGCCTTTAACAGCGCCTTCCCCGGTTTTGAAACCGATGTGCACGGCTTAGTGCGCGAAATGGTAGACGGCGAGCTGAAGTACTTTATTGATGTGGTGAAGGAGTAATTTTCAGGTCGCCAGCAGGCGGTCTGGTTGTAACGGCAAACATACTTGCTAACACTTTCCCGCTGGGAGGGTACCGGCCCGTTCTGCTACTGTATATCGCCTATATTTTTATGCAGCTTTTATGGAGCAGATAATGAAAAACGGACCTAAAGCCGCCCTGGCTGCCGGTATATTGGTAGCCGGGGTATTGCTGTTTATAGCTATTCAAGCCACTGCCAAACCTCCGGTGAAAACCGATCAGGACCGGATTTTAGCACCGCTGGTGACTACCCAGGTACTGCAATCGCAGGATCACCGTTTTCATATTGATGTCTGGGCCGAAGTGGTGCCACGTGAACAAACCCGGCTGACACCGCAGGTATCAGGCCGGATTGTGGCATTGCATCCGAATTTTGTCGCCGGCGGTGTCATTACCAAGGGCGAAGTGATGGCCACGCTGGACGATGCCGATTATCAGGCGGCGCTGTTATCTGCCCAGGCGGCACTGGCAGCTGCACTGGCGCAACTGGAGCAGGAAACTGCAATGGCCAGGGTGGCAGAACAGGAATTACGCCATTTATCGGCTGAGCAATTAACGGCACTGGCGCTACGCAAACCACAGTTGCATAGTGCAGAAGCCGGGGTGAAATCGGCTCAGGCGGCGTTGCATAAAGCAGAACGTGATCTGGAACGCACCCGGATCAGCGCACCTTATGATGCGCTGGTGGTCAGCCGTGGTGTTGGTCTGGGGCAGGTGGTATCTGCCGGTACGGCACTGGCAGAAATTTACAGTATTGAACAGGCCGAGTTGCATGTGCCGGTCGCCGGGTTTGACCTGCCATTCCTGCCGGAGCAGATGGCTGGTATTCCGGCAGACGTGCATTTTGACGGCCAGCGCCGCCGGGGCGCAGTGGTACGGGATCTGGGCATTGTTAATGGCCAGACCCGGATGCACCACCTGGTGGTACAACTCGATGATCCTTACAGTGTCCACAGTTCAGAGCCGGTGCTGCGCTTTGGCAGCTATGTGCAGGTAACACTGGCCGGCAGGTTGCAGGCGCAGGTATTTGTACTGCCGCAGGACGCGGTACATAACCAGCAGGTCTGGCTGGTCGATGACAACAACACCTTACGGCGGCAACCGGTACAGGTACTACGTCAGGAAGCCAAGTTAGTGCTAATCAGTGGCGGTTTGAAGCAGGGTGATCGGCTGGTACTGTCGCTGCCGAATTTTCCACAACCCGGTATGGCGGTGCGGTTTAATGCCGACGGCAGCCAAGTAGCCCAAGCGGAGTAAATCATGGAATCCCGTCTTGATGTTCAGCGCGGCCTGATCGCCTGGTTTGCCCGCAATTCGGTGGCGGCCAATTTACTGATGGTGTTTTTGCTGGTTATGGGGCTGGTGACTTATTTCTCCATGCAACGGCAAATGTTCCCGCAGGCAGAAATTAATTATGTGCATGTTAATGCCGTATTTCGTGGTGCCGCGCCACAGGAAATTGAAGAAGGCATTCTGATTAAAATAGAAGAAAGCCTGCAGGATATTGAAGGCATTAAACGGACCCGCTCCAGCGCCTGGCGCGGCGGTGGCCGGGTGAGTGTTGAGCTGGAAGTAGGCGTACCGGTGGCCAACCGGCTGGATCAGATTAAACTGAAAGTGGATGCGATAGGCACTTTTCCTGCCGGCATGGAGCCGTTAACGGTGTACCAGGTGGAGTGGCGCCAGGAAGCGGTTGAGCTGGTACTGACCGGCAGCGAAGATTCGCTGGAGCTAAAAGCATTGGGGCGGGAAATTGAAAACGAACTGCTGCAACTGAACAATATCACCTTTGTTAATTTCAATTCGATGCCGGCATGGGAAATTGCCATTGAAGTGGAACCGGCCACGTTGCAGCGCTATAACCTGAGTTTGCAGGATATCAGCTGGGCGATTAGCCAGCATTCTGACAATATTTCGGCCGGCCTGATTTACAGCGACGCCGGTATGATCACTATCCGCTCTGAGCAGCGGGCCTACCGTGCGGCTGATTTTGCCCGCATCCCGGTGGTATCGGGGCCCCAGGGCGAACAGGTGTTGTTGTCGCAACTGGCAAAAATCCATGATGGTTTTGAAGAGCGTACCAACTATATGCGCAGCAATGGCCGCAATGCGGCTTTTCTGTCGGTACAGGCATCCAGCAAGCAATCGTTACCGGATGTTGCGCAAAGTGTGCACAACTATATTCAGTATAAAAACAACCAGTTGCCGGAAGGCTATCAGCTTGATGTACTGGTCGATATGACCTACTACCTGAACGGCCGGCTGAACATGATGTGGAGCAACCTGCTGCAAGGCGCGGTGTTGGTATTTCTGATGCTGATGCTGTTTCTGCGGGTGCGGGTAGCGTTCTGGGTGATGGTCGGTTTGCCGGTGGCTTTTCTCGGGGCTATCTGGCTGATGCCGTTTGCCGGTGTCACTATTAATATCGTCACGCTGTTTGCCTTTATTATGGTGCTGGGCATAGTAGTGGATGATGCGATAGTGATTGGCGAAAGCGCCTACCACGAAACCGAACAGCGCGGTTATAACCTGGATAATATTATCCGTGGTGCCAAGCGGGTAGCGATGCCGGCTACCTTTGGCGTACTGACCACGATAGCGGTATTTGCGCCTTTTATGTTTGGCCAGGGCATGGAAGCCAATGAGTTTCGCAATATTTCGATAGTGGTCGTGTTGTGTTTGCTGTTCAGCCTGGTTGAGTCCAAGTTAATTCTGCCGGCCCACCTGGGGCACAGCAAAATACAACCACTACCAGAGCAGCACTGGCGTAGCCGTTTCAACCGCCGTTTCCAGCAGTTTACCCAACACGGTTATCAGCCGCTGCTGCAACGCTGCATGACGCACCGCTACGCCACTATGGCACTGTTTGTGGCGCTGTTATTGAGCAGCATAGCGTTAATCAGCGCCAATCATGTACGCTTTGTATTTGCCCCGCCGGTGCCGCATGACTACCCGGCGATTAGTTTTGAAATGCACCAGAATGCGTCTGAGCAGCAAGCGCTGGCCAGTTTACAGGCGCTGGAACAGATGATTTACCAGCAGGAGCAGCTAATCCGCACTGAAACCGGCCAACCGATGGTACAGGATGTATTCGCCTTCCTGAACAGCCAGACTACCGGCCGTATTGTCACTACGCTGGTTGATGAAACAGAGCGGCCGTTTAATGCGTTTGAGCTGTCGCGGCGCTGGCGTGAGGCCATGCCGGAACTGGCCGGGGTACGGCTGATCCGGGTGCAGGATGATGTAATGAATCAGGGCGATCAGGGGGCGCTGGGTTACCGGCTGTTTGGTCGTGATCCTGAGCAACTGAATCAGGCCGGGCTGGCCTTGATTGAGGCATTAAGCCAGGTGCCTGGTGTCTATGACATCAGCTCAACCATCGATTCGGCCAGTAAGGAGCTGAATTTACAGCTAAAACCGGTAGCGCACCAGCTGGGGCTGACGCCGGCCGATATTGCCCGCCAGGTTGGCTTCAGCTTTTATGGCCTGGAAGCGCAGCGCATGATCCGCGATGGTGATGAAGTGCGGGTGATGGTGCGCTATCCGCGGCAGCAGCGCGAGCAGATTGCGGCGCTGAGTTATTCACGGGTCCGCTTAGCTAATGGCGACTTTGTGATGCTGGGTGACGTGGCCGAATTAGTGGAGATGCCGGGCATTTCACGGATTAACCGCGAGGCAGGTTATCGCACGGTGCGGATCAGCGCCAATGTCGATCAGGCTCAGGTTACTACCAGCGAAGTGGTTAAACTGGTGAAGGCCGACATTCTGCCTGCCTTACTGGAGCGTTTCCCGGCGGTGCGTACTGAGCTGGGGGGCCAGGTGGAAGAGCAGCAGAAACAACGCGATCAGATGATGTTGTTTATGCTGGCCGGTATGCTGATGGTGTATATCCTGCTGGCGGTGCCGCTGAAAAGCTACAGCCAGCCGTTAATTGTGATGTCGGTGATCCCGTTCGGTATGATTGGCGCTATTTGGGCGCACTTTCTGCTGGGTTTTGATTTATCGCTGTTTTCGATGTTCGGCATGATTGCCGCCGCCGGGGTGGTGATTAATGACAGCCTGCTGATGACTGATTATATCAATCAGGCCCGTGCCCAGGGGTTGGCGCTACGGGATGCGATAGTCAATGCCGGTATGATACGGTTCCGGGCGATTCTGCTGACCTCGCTGACTACCTTTTTCGGCCTGGTGCCGATTATGTTTGAAACCAGCCTGCAGGCGCAGTTTGTTATTCCGATGGCAATATCACTGAGCTTTGCCGTATTGTTTGCCACCCTGGTGTCGTTACTGCTGGTGCCGTGTATTTACCTGATGCTGGAGGATATTAAGCAACTGTTCCGGCGCAAGACTCAGGTGTTAGCTGAACCGACAACTCTGGCAGATTGATATCTGCCAGAGTAAAAGGGAGCATTGCTGCGGTATCAGTTTTTTATGGCAGTAACCTGGGCGGTAAATTCACCCTGAGCCAGCCGGGTGAGGATGGTATCGCCAGGGGTAAGCTGGCTGGTACTGGCCAGCACCTGTTGCTGTGCATCAAAACTGATACTGTAACCACGGGCTAGTGTGGCCAGCGGGCTGACGGTATTAAGCTGTGCACTAAGCTGCGCCAGTTGCTGTTTGCCCTGTTTTAACTGCAATTGCTGGGCGTTAACTAGCCTGCGCTCCAGCTGATTGATATGCTGGGTATGCACCAATAGGGTTTTAACCGGCGATAACTGGCGCAGGCTTTTATCCAGATACTGCTGCTGTTGCTGCGCAGTTTGGAGCGTGCGTTTTATGCTGGCCGTTAGCCGCAGCTGCAGTTCGTCCAGCCGTTGCTGTTGCTGCTGCAGGCGCCGCTTCGGGTGCAATGCTAACAGGCGCTGGCTTAAATTCAGTAATTTGGGTGCGGTATGTTGCAGCCTGGCGCGCTGGGCCTGGATCAGCGCACTGCGCAGTCGATTGATGCGTTCCAGCAGATGGCTTTGATCGGGCGATACCAGCTCGGCGGCAGCAGAAGGCGTGGGTGCACGCACGTCGGCAACAAAGTCGGTTAAGGCAAAGTCTATTTCATGGCCCACGGCGCTGACAATTGGAATAGGGCAGGCGGCTACGGCACGGCAGAGTGTTTCATCGTTAAAACAGCATAAGTCTTCTAACGAGCCGCCACCGCGGCCGATAATCAGTACATCTACTTCGTTGCGCCGTATCGCCGTACTCAGCATGTGCCTGAGCTGGGCTGCCGCCGTGTCGCCCTGCACCTGCGACGGGTAAATAATAACCTCAATGCCGGGCGCACGGCGGTTAAGTACGGTCACAATATCGCGTACCGCGGCACCGGTGGGCGAGGTAATAACACCAACGCGCTGCACCTGTGCCGGCAGGGCTTTTTTCCGTGCCGGGTCAAACAAGCCTTCGGCCTGTAATTGAGCTTTTAACTGTTCAAACTGCTGCTTCAGCAAACCGGCACCGGCAGGTTCGATAAACTCGGCCAGCAATTGGTACTCGCCGCGCGGCTCGTACACACTAATGCGGGCCCGGATCAGCACCTGCTGGCCGTTCTGCGGCCGGAAGCTGCTGTTGCGGTTAGCCTGTTTAAACATGGCGCATTTTACCTGCGCCGCCTGATCTTTGAGTGAAAAGTACCAGTGACCGCTGGCGGCGGCGACAAAATTGGACACTTCGCCCTGCAGCCACAGCGTTTGAAACTGTAACTCCAGCGTTAAACGTACTTCGCTGTTTAAGCGGGAAACGGTATAGATATCGGGGTTTTGCATGACAAGTTCACAACAAGGCTTAGTGGCAACCAGAAGTACAGAGTAACATAAAATAAAAAAGCGTTTGTGATACGCGCGCAAAACCGTTAAAATTGCACCGCAACATTCCCCATCTTTTCAGCCATAGCGAGATTGTTGCAATGCTCAGGATCAAACAAGAAGCCCTTACCTTTGACGATGTGTTACTGGTACCGGCGCACTCTACTGTTCTACCTCATACGGCCGATTTACGTACCCGACTGACCAAAAGCATCACGCTGAATATTCCTATGG
>CAZEGA010000207.1:263-6435 GCA_964511675.1 uncultured Rheinheimera sp. | reverse complement strand
ATAAAGTTTTCGCCAGCCTGCATCTGGCCAAAGTTGCGGGCAAAATTGGTTTTGCCTTCCAGTTGCTGCAGCAAATCGGCGCGATACTGATATTGATTGTCTGCCACAATAAAACCATGGCTGGCATAGTGGATGGCCGGGGCCAGCAGCTCGGGCCAGGGCAGGCTGGCAAAACGCTGATGCGCCTGCCACAAGCCCATGACGGTACCGGGCACAGCACTGGCTTTATGGCCAATCAGGCTTAAGTTTTCAATCAGCTGTTTATCGTCATCCAGATACATATCGCGGTGGGCCGCAGCCGGGGCGGTTTCGCGGTAATCCAGAAAGTAGGGCTTGCCGTCAAACCAGATCAGCATAAAGCCACCACCGCCAATATTACCGGCCTCAGGGTAGGTGACTGCCAGGGTAAAAGCGGTGGCAATAGCCGCATCTACGGCGTTGCCGCCCTTACGCAGAATGTGCTCAGCTACAACAGCGCCGTACTGGTCCGGTGACGCAACGGCCCCGCTGTTTAATGGCTTGGCATCAGTGGCCAGCGCAGAGCTGTAAAACAGTATTAACAACGTTACCAACAAAACGCGGTAAACCATAACGCTCTCCTTTATGCCCGTATCCCGTTCTACCCCGGCAACCGTAAAAATACAAGACGTGACAAGCATTAATCCAGCGTCTAAGCTAATTTCACAATCATAAGGCGACATGATAAACAAATGAAATAACGGCAGTTATATTTAATCGTTCGCCATAATACAAGGGGTAGTATCATGGGGTTCTGGAATACGGTTGGCGGCAGGTTGCTTAGCATACCCTTGCTGGCATTGTTCGGTTTTGTTGTTCTGGCAGCAGTGGCACTTAATGCCCTGAACCACAGCCTGATCAACGGGCGTGAAGACAGAGTGGTTGCGGTTATTGACAGTGGCCTGAGTATAGTGCGGTATTACCAGGCTCTGGAGCAAAATGGCAGCTTAAGCACAGAGCAGGCGCAGCAGCAGGCGATGGCGGCGATCAAGGCTATCCGTTATGACGGCACCGAGTATATCTGGATCAATGATATGGGCCGGCCCATTCCGACAATGATTATGCATCCTACGGTGCCAACACTGGATGGCACTGTGCTGGACAGGCCTAACTTTAATTATGCCACCCTAATGCGTAACCGCGACGGCAGCCAGCAGCAGGCGCTGGACAATGCTAATCTGTTTGTCAGTTTTGTCGATGCAATTGGCCGTTATGGTAACGGCTTTGTGGAATACCAGTGGCCTAAGCCATTAAAAGCCGGCGGTGTGACAGAAGAGCGTTATACCAAGCTGTCTTATGTTGCCAAAGATGATAACTGGGGCTGGGCATTGGGCTCCGGCATTTATATTGATGACGTATCCGCCGAGTTCTGGGCCGTGGCAAGTAAAATTGGCGGCGTTATGCTGCTGATCATGGCGCTGACAGTGGCCATATCGCTGTTTATCCGCCGCTGGCTGTTAAAATCTCTCGGCGGTGAAGTCGCGCACACCAAGCAGCTGGTACAGCAGGTATCCGGCGGCGATTTCCTGGTTCAGTTTAACCTGGCCCCGGCTGACAACGACAGCCTGTTGTCGGCGCTGAGCGGCCTGGTCAGCCAGTTACGTACTATTATCCGCCAGCAATCTGAGATGGCAGAGCAACTAGCTGTTCAATCTGAAGCGCTGGACGACAGCAGCCAGCAGTCGCAGCAGATTTTACAAAGTGTGATGGATCAGACCGCACAGGTTGCCACCGCCGTCAATGAAATGACCGCTACCTGTGAGGATATGGCGCGCAGTGCCACTGTGGCCGCTAAAGCCGCCCGTGATGCCGATCAGGAAGCCGAAAACGGCGTCACCGCGGTTGGGCAGACCATCAGTGCTATTGACGCACTGAAACAGAAACTGGAGCAGGTATCCGATGTTATCGCCCAGTTGTCAAAACGCGGTGAGGAAGTTGGCGCGGTAACCGATGTTATCGGTGCCATAGCTGAACAAACTAACCTGCTGGCACTGAATGCGGCAATAGAGGCGGCCCGTGCCGGTGAGATGGGGCGCGGCTTTGCCGTGGTGGCCGACGAAGTCCGTACCCTGGCCAGCCGCTCGCAGGCATCAACTCAGGATATTAACCAGCGGATCTTAGGGATTCAGCAAGACTCGGCCAATGCCGTGCAGTCGATGGCACAAAGTAAAGCAGAAACCGAGCAGACCATAGCCTGCTCGCAGCAAGCCAACGCTGCGCTGAACCGTATCAATACCGCCGTATCCAGTATTAGCGATGTGAATGATCAACTGGCCAGTGCGACTGAAGAACTGGCCGTAGTATCAGGCACTATTAACGAAAACATGGAAAATATCGCCCGTGCGGTGGAAAGCACCACAGCCAAATCGGCCGAGCTTTCCGCCGCCAGCCAGCACCTGCGCAAGATGGCCAGTGAAATGAAAACATCACTCAGCGGCTTTAAGGTATAGCGATAAAAACGACAAAGCCTCGCAAAAACGAGGCTTTGTTGCTGAGTATTTAATGGTCGGTATGAGAGGATTTGAACCTCCGACCCCTGACACCCCATGACAGTGCGCTACCAAGCTGCGCTACATACCGACGTAGGCATGTATCATAATGATTCCCCGCCAGAATGCAACGGCCAGGCCGCTGACTGCGGGATTTTTCACCAGTACTATCAGCTTTCTCTATAGCCGTTATGCTGGTAACGGGCTTTCGTAAGTTCACTGTGCCTGTTAGTATGGCCGTCTTTACGTCTTTTTGGTGTTAGAGCCATGCTGTGGATACCCTTTACCTTGCTGGCTGCTTTTATGCAGGCCTGGCGCAATGCGTTTCAGAAACAACTGAGCAAAGAGGTGGGTGTGGCCGGGGTTACCCTGGCGCGTTTTATCTGGGCTTCGCCATTAGCCGTGCTGTATTTGTGGACTTTGTACCAGTGGCAGCCGGTGGCGCTGCCTGAATTTAACGGCCGTTTTGCCGGTTTTATTGTTGCAGCGGCACTGGCACAGATTTTAGCTACAGCACTGATGGTGAAATTATTTAAGCTGCGTAACTATGCCATAGGGGCTGGCCTGGCCAAAAGTGAGGCGGTGCTGGCAGCAGTACTGGGGGTAGCGTTTTTCAGTGAAGCGCTCAGTTTAACCGGCTGGTTTGGTGTGGCACTGGGGGCTGTGCGGTGTTTTTACTCAGTGGTGCCAGTTTACGGCAGTTATCCTGGCCGGTATTGCTGCTGGGGTTAGCCAGCGGCCTGGCGTTTGCGCTGACGTCACTGTGGGTACGCCAGGCCAGTTTAGTGCTGGGGCTGCCGTTTCCGCATGGTGCGGCCTGGGTATTATTGCTGGTTATTCTGTTGCAAACCCTGATCCTGATTGCTTATTTGCTGCTGCGTGACAGGACGTCCCTGACGGCGTTGTGGCAGCGGCCTAAGTTAACGCTGGCGGTAAGTGTATGCAGCTGTGTCGGCTCGGTGGGCTGGTTTACGGCAATGAGCCTGGAGTCGGTGGCACTGGTAAAAACCCTGGGCCAGGTGGAAGTGTTGTTTATGCTGCTGATTTCAGCCTTTGTGTTTAAAGAAAAACTGCAGCAGGCCGATCACTGGGGGCTGGCGCTGATTGTACTGGCGGCTATTGCTGTAATGTGGGCCTGACGCTTGTTGCGTCAGGCTGTATGTCTGTATAAAACCGCTTTGCGGGCAATGCCTGTGTGACAGCTCTGTACCAAGGCTGCGATAAAACTAATCGTGCCAGCTACTGGTCAATTTTACTTAACGCAGTAAAATAGGCGCTCTTTTATTACCGACAAAGTAGTGAGCACTGTGGCAGAACACGATAGCTATGCCGATATCCGGCCTTATCATGACGATGAAGTGGAACCGGCAATTGCCCGGCTGATTGCCGATGACGAGTTTATTCAGGCTATTTTGCATTACCGTTTTCCGCATTTGTCCGGGCCTTTTGGCTGGTTACTGTCGCCCCTGGTAAAATTTGCCCTGACACGGCGCTGGGCCAAATTAAACACGGTGCATGCTGTACAAAAGCAGGTGGCCAGTTTTATGGACCGCATGATCGACAGCAGTACCAACAAGGTGACGGTGTCTGGTGTTGAACAATTAACACCGGGTAAGGCTTACCTTTTTGTGTCTAACCACCGTGATATTGCCATGGACCCGGCACTGGTGAACTGGTGTCTGAACCGCCATGGTTTGGATACTGTGCGTATTGCCATAGGTGACAACCTGTTGCGCAAACCCTGTGCTACCGAACTGATGAAACTGAATAAAAGCTTTATTGTGAAGCGCGGGGCTAAAGGGCCGCGCGAAATACTGAAAAACCTGTCGCAGTTATCTTCTTACATTAAGCATTCGCTGGAACAACAGCAATCGGTATGGATTGCGCAAAAAGAAGGCCGCGCCAAAGACGGTAATGATGAAACCGACCCGGCTATCCTGAAAATGTTTTATATGGAAGGTAAAAAGCGCGGTGCCGCTTTTGCGGACTATATGGCCGGGCTGAATATCGTACCGGTATGCCTGTCTTACGAATATGATCCGTGCGATGCCGATAAAATTAACGAGCTGTGGCAGAAGCAGACGGCAGGCTCTTACCAGAAAAGCGAGTTTGAGGATATCGACAGTATTATTAAAGGCATAGTGGGTTTTAAAGGCCGGGTGCATGTTGCCTTTGGCAAACCGCTTAGCGATATACCGGCAGAGCCGGAACAACTGGCCCGGCAGATTGATCAGCAGATCTGGCAGCAATACCGTCTGTATCCGGTAAATTACCTGGCGGCCGGGCAGCAGCATAGCGCCGTGGACGAACAGGTCGCACAGTTATGGCAGCAGCGTTTACAGTCAGTACCACAGGGTGCAGAGCAACTGCTGTGTGCGCTGTATGCCACGCCATTGGTTAAACAGTCTGGCCTGTCGTGACCAGCCTGATTGCCGTTACGCTGCTGTGGGCGTTTTCATTCAGTTTGATTGGCGTTTACCTGGCCGGCCAGGTAGATGCTTATTTTGCCGTGTTAAGCCGGGTATTGCTGGCCGCGTTGCTGTTTGTGCCTCTGTTAAAGCCCCAGCCAGCGCGGCTGGCGTTGCAGTTAATGGGGCTGGGCGCAGTGCAGCTTGGTGTAATGTACTTGTTTTATTACCAGTCGTTTTTACTGCTGAGTGTACCGGAAGTCCTGATCTTCACCATTTTTACGCCGGTGTATATCACGCTGTTGTATGATCTGATAAACCGCCGTTTTCACTACCGTTTTTTGCTGGCTGCCTTGCTGGCGGTGCTGGCTGCAGCCCTGATGCGTTATCAGCAGCTAAGCAGTGACTACTGGCTGGGGTTTGCCGTGGTGCAGGGGGCTAACCTGTGTTTTGCTTTTGGTCAGGTCGGTTATAAGGTACTACTGGCGCGGCAGCAGGTTGGGCTAAAGCAATATCAGGTATTTGGCTGGTTTTACCTTGGCGCCCTGGCTGTGGCCCTGCCGGCCTGGTGGCTGCTGGGCTCGGCGCAGTACCCGCAAAACAGCACACACTGGGTGGTGTTATTGTGGCTGGGGCTGGTGGCATCCGGTGGCGGTTATTACTGGTGGAACAAAGGCGCAACCCAGGTCAGCAGTGGTACGCTGGCGGTGATGAACAATATGCTGATCCCGGCCGGGCTGCTGGTTAATATCGTACTGTGGAACCGCGCTGAAAACCTGCTGACGCTAGCTGGCGGTGCCGTGTTGTTAGTTTTATCCTGTCTGTTATGTCAGCGCACATCACAGCAACCTTCAGTGAGAGACGGCAATGGCCAGACAAATTAGTTACCGCTATAAAAACCAGCCGAAAGTGATTAACTTCAGCTACGACAAGCACCATGATATGTACGAAGCGGTTGCGGCAGCCGAAGGTATAGATTTAACCCGCTTCCTGGCGATGGAGCAGCAGGTGGCAATGACAGCGAAAAAAGGCGCTGTGGTAAAAAACTACCGCCAGCAGGAGTTTGCCCGTATGGGTTTTGCTGATATCGCTTTTGTCAGGGAAGAATAATGGCAACACAACCTGAATCACAGGCAATAAAAAAGGCCGCTTACGCGACCTTTTTTGCAAGTGCTTAAATTACAGAACTGTAACGTTAGCAGCTTGTGGGCCTTTTTGGCCTTGTTCGATTTCGAAAGCTACGCGTTGGCCTTCGTT
>CAZEGA010000207.1:0-253 GCA_964511675.1 uncultured Rheinheimera sp. | reverse complement strand
CTTCGTTTAAGGTTTTGTAACCTTCAGTTTGGATAGCACGGAAGTGAACGAATGCGTCAGCGCCGCCGTTATCCTGAGTAATGAAACCGAAACCTTTATCAGCGTTGAACCACTTAACTACACCAGTTACTTTAGCCATGAATGACTCCTAAAAATTTTAATAAACTAATTGACGCTTAATTGCGCTTTTAGCCTGACTGTTACCTTACTTATGTGGCCAAACGTGCGTGAATCTTCAGGACATGACTTACAA